>JANQJN010000142.1 GCA_028281625.1 Emcibacteraceae bacterium
TGGCAGTTTAATCTGCTGGAATAATAGACCAAATACAAAGGCAATAGCGATCCACGCGGGATCATGATATTCAATTGCACTTAATATTGTGTCCATTTATCTTCACTCATTCAGGTTTTTATATATTCTATTATTATATTTAAAATGCCTAGCCAATAGATCAATAGTTGAAAAGCGAACAATTATCGAATTCGGTCTGTAGGAACAATTTGGGATACTTCTGGCAAGGTTCCGCTTTAAGCATTATAGTTTTTAGCAACAAAAGGGAAAAAGCAGAACACATGAGCGAGCTTACAAAAAGCTCCCGCGCGGCATTTGCGAGTGGCGGTGCGGTTGACGGCGTTTTTAAAAACGCTCACTACTTCGTTCTAATATACTACAGCCAAGTACTCGGATTGGATCCTGGGCTCACTGGATTTGCTGTGGGACTTGGTCTGGTGTTCGATGCGATCAGTGATCCGCTGGTAGGTTATCTGTCTGATAACACGCGATCGCGCTGGGGCAGGCGGCATCCCTGGCTGGTGGGGTCGATACTACCGCTCAGTGCATCCTTTTATTTTCTATGGTTTCCGCCTGGATTCCTGAAGGGAGAAGCAGAGCTCTTTGTTTGGCTGGTCACCTGCAATGTTATGATGCGTTTGGGGGTCACCATGTTTATGGTGCCTGCTTACGCGATGCTGGCTGAAATATCCCCTGATTATGATGAACGGTCAAGGCTCATCAGTTGGTTCCAGGTTCTTCAGTTTTTATTTATGAACGGGATGTCCATTTTTATGTATGCCTTCTGGCTGGTGCCAACAGACGAGATCGCCGACGGTATTATGAACCCAAAAGGGTATCAGGACTCCGGGGTGGTCGGTACCATAGTGATTGTGGTTGCGTGCCTGATCTTCACTGCAGGTTTACGCAAATATATACCCAAGCTAAGGGAGTACAAGGTTCAGACCTCGCCAGGAATTACCCAATTTTACCGCCAGATTTTAGATGTATTAAAAGACAGGGCCGCACGTATCGTGTTTGGAACCGGTGCCATGTATTATGCCGGTGTGGGAACAACGGGTGCACTTTGGACCTATATTTATAGTTTTTTCTGGGGCTTTAACAGCCAGCAACTCGCGATCATTGTGATTCCGATGACCTTGTCAGCGTTGTTGCTTCCGCCAATTCTGGCCAGGTTGATGGTTGGTCGGGAAAAAAACACTGTTGCCGCAATAGGATTGATCGGAGCAATACTCATGCACCTTGGGCCTATTTTCCTGTATATGCTTGGCTTATTTCCAGAAAGAGGAAGTATAACGCTCTTCTGGGCCATGTTTGCTTTTGCTTTTGTGGAAACGATATTTTTTGTTCTATTTGAAGCAAGTTGGCGTTCGATGATCGCGGATCTTACGGAGCAGATTGAATTAAAAACGGGACGACGAAACGAGGGCGTGATTGCGTCCAGTGTAACTTTTGCTTCGAAATGTGCCTTAGCGCTGGGCACACTGATTGCAGGAACATTGCTTTCAATGATTATGTTTCCCACAGAAGCGTCCATCAGCGACGTTCCGATGGATAAAATCATCCAATTGGGTCTTATTTATGCGCCAGTGATGAGTGCGTTCTGGATCGGCGGTATTCTCTTGCTCAGGCGCCATGAAATTACCCGTGAACGCCATAAAGAGACCTTGAAGCTGCTGGCGGAACGGAAATAGGTAAAAACTGTTATTCCACCCAATATAAACGATATATGAAAAATACTGCTTTTTAGCCAGTAAGGCGTTACTTTGCGACAATCCTTACCCATATGATTGGCTCATTTAAATAAATATTTAACCAATATTCAGTAGCTTATAGCGAGTTGTTAAGATTTTGTTCGAGTAATAAATAATTTATAGGGTTGTAAATAATAGCGGGCAATCTATGCAATATAGACGAGAAATAGACGGGCTGCGAGCTGTCGCGGTCATGCCGGTATTAATGTTTCATGGGGGTATAGAGACATTTAGTGGTGGCTTTGTTGGAGTTGATATCTTTTTCGTGATCAGTGGTTTTCTGATCACTTCCATTATCTTGGGTGAAGTGCGACAAGATAAATTTTCCATCATAAACTTTTATGAACGCCGGGCAAGACGCATATTGCCTGCACTGAGTTTAGTCTTACTCGCTACTTCGGTCGCGGCTTTCATATTTATGCCTCCAGAAATTTACAGAGAGTTTTCTCAGAGCGTCGTTTCTGTATCGGTTTTTATGTCGAACTTCTTCTTTTTCCTGGAAACTGGCTATTTCGCACAAGCCGCAGAGGAAATGCCATTGCTGCATACTTGGAGTCTTGCCGTTGAGGAACAGTATTATGTATTTTTCCCTGTGATGGTAGCTCTGATGTGGGCTTTTGCACGAAAGGCACTTTTTTCCACTATTTTGATTATCACCATAATTTCGCTTTTGATCTGCGAGTATTTTTCAACAGGTGATTACAAAGACGCTAATTTTTTTCTGATATTCAGTCGGGCATGGGAATTGTTTTTTGGGTCAATAATTGCGTATATATCAGCTGATAAATTACCACGTAAAACATGGCAAAGGGAAGGGCTAAGCATTCTCGGATTTGTCATGATTATTTATTCAATATTCTTTTTTGACAAAAGCATCCCTTTTCCTTCTTTCTATACTTTGATTCCAGTTGTAGGTACATGCCTGGTCATAGTATTTTCCAATGAACATTCTATCGTTGGTCGTATACTGTCCCTTCGCGCTGTTGTGTTTATTGGTTTGATTTCCTATTCATTATACCTCTGGCATCAACCGATTTTTGCTTTCTTGAGACTTAAATCCATCGGGCTTCCAGGCGACGAAGTGTTTTTATCGGCAATTGTCGTAAGCATTATTTTGGCGAGTATCAGTTGGAAGTGGGTTGAAGCTCCATTTCGCGACAAAAAACGAATGAGCCGCGCAACTATCTTCAAGTGTTCTGCTGCATCTATTGCGCTATTTTTAAGTTTTGGGTTAGCGGGACATTTTTATAACGGATTTGATGGTCGATTTGGCGTTCCTGCTTACAATAAAGAAGATATATTATTGGTGGAACGCGACGAATGTATGACGGGCGGTGAAAATTATCTTAAACCGGTCGATGCATGTTCATATGACGGCGATAATATTACATGGGCTGTTTTTGGGGACAGTCATTCAAATATGCTTGCCCGGCCACTAGCCGAACGATTGGTAGATAACAATGAAGGTATTTTACACCTTTCATATTCAGGGTGTATGCCTGCGGTTGGTTTGAAAATCAAAGAAAAAGCATGTGCTGATTGGTCTGTGGAGGCACTCAATCATCTTGAAAGTCACGAAACTGTCGAAAATGTGATACTCGCTTATCGTCACTCAAGATACCTATATGGTGATCAGACTTTGACCTATCCAGATGTACCAAATGTTGATTTTAGAGAGTCGCTCGATGAAGACTATGCTGTAATGAGTTTGGCAGATGCTCATAATTTATATTGGCAAAGTTTCGAAGAAATAGTGGATCGGCTCAGGGCGGCTGGCAAGACAGTTCACATTTTGTATCCGGTACCCGAGCTGCCGATTGATATTGAAAAAGCGATTACGCCGTTTTCTATTTTTAATAGAAGTCCGCTGTTGGATTTAGACAAAGTCACAACGCTAGAGTATTATTTAGAACGTAATCAGCAGGCGATTGATCGCTTAAACGCATTCGAATTTGGCGACCAACTCAAATCGATTATTCCAACTGAAATTCTTTGTGCTGATGAACACTGCTTCGCGGCTCTTGATAAGAAAATTCTCTACAGAGATGATAACCATTTGAATATTAATGGTGTTAATGAGCTACTCGATCTGGCATTGAACTATTAGATCCAAGACGTCACGTTCTTAGTTACCCTTAGTTTCTCACATTTAAGTCGAAACAGGGTTTTTCCACGCGGGCCCGGAACTAAAGGATACTGCTGGCATGGAGGGGCAGGAGCGCTTATAATTTTCCGCAAACATAGGGAAAATAAAGTAAGTCACATGAGCGAGATTACCAGACGGGACTTCGTTAACGGGAGTCTTATGGTTGCAGGGGCGTCAATGCTCCCTTTCAATGGTTCGAGCCAGGCCGCAATGTCGGCGATGGTGCCGGACTACTATCCGCCCGCGCTTACCGGACTTCGCGGCAGTCATCCCGGATCAAACGACAGTGCACATGAACGCGCTTGGGAAGGGCGCGAAGATTGGGGCACCTCAACCAATTTAGACGAAGAATATGATCTTGTTGTTGTAGGTGGCGGGATCAGTGGCCTTGCGGCTGGATATTTTTTCCAGAAGGAATATGGAGGGAATAGGAAAATCCTCATTCTTGATAATCATGATGATTTTGGTGGGCATGCTAAAAGAAATGAACATCATATTGATGGCAAAATACGTATCGGTCAGGGTGGGTCGGAATCGTTTGAAGGGACGGGGGACTACAGTGAATTTCTGCTTGGTGTCATCAAAGACATCGGCATCGATATGGATTTGTTTCAAGAAACTTATGATGTGGGTTTTTATAAGCGGGAAGGCCTTGGTCCGGCTATGTTTTTTAACAAGGCTGTCTTTGGCGAAGACAAGCTGGTGAAGCATCCGCTATGTGATTACACAGGATTTATCGAAGGGATGATGCGCCCAACCTTGGCGATCGAAGATGCGGTGCGTGAGACCCCTTTAAGCGCGGAGGGCAAGGAACAGCTACTCAGGGTGATAAAAGCAGATCAAAGTGTGCTTGATGTGCCCAAGGAGCAACTCCGGGAGTATGCGCGACAGACAAATTATTTTGATTTTCTTAAAAATACGCTTGGCGTGGATGATCCCCTTGTGCTGCAAATCGCGCGTCATACATCGGTCGATTATACCGAAGGTGGTTTGGATGCGATCAGTATGGCTGCGGCACTGTCCAGTGGGGCGCTTGGTGATGATCCGTATGTTGCGTGGGGGGATACCATAGGCGAAGATGCTTATCAGAAATATGTCCGTAAGGAAGAAGGGATGTATTTGACACAAGATCCCTTCATACATCATTTTCCTGATGGGAATGCCACAATCGCGAGGTGCCTTGTGAAGAAAATGATTCCTAACGTTGGGCCGGGGGAGAATGCCGCAGAAATTGTGACGTCCAAATTTGAATATGAAGAACTGGACAAAGACAGTAATCCTGTGCGCCTTCGGCTAAACAGCACGGCCGTGAATGTGAAGCATAAAGGGGATCCGCAAACAGCTACGGAAGTATTCGTAAATTATATCAATGATGGGAAGTCTTATGTGGTGAAAGCCAAAAATGTGGTGATGGGCTGCTACAACATGATGATCCCTTTCATCGTTTCGGGGCTTCCCGAAGACCAGAATGCTGCACTGCGTAGTCAAAGCAAGGTGCCGCTGCAATATTCAACAGTGGGTCTTAGGCACTGGCGAATGCTTAAGGAACTTGGCCTTGGAATCGCAATGTGTCCTGGAAACATTCATACAGCAGTAAATATGGATTATCCGGTGAGTATTGGCGACTATGAGTATACCAAAAGTCCTCATGAGCCGTGTATTTTGCATATGAGAGCGGCGCCCCGCGGTGACACTGTTGGTGCGCCACTTCGACAGCAATTTACGGAGGCGCGGTACCGCATGCTGGCAATGGAATTTTCCGATTATGAGCAGGAAATAAGGGAGCATCTCAACGGCATGTTCCCTGGGGAGCTCTTTGATTTTGATCGCGATGTGACCAGTATATCTGTGAACCGATGGGCTCATGGTTATTCTTACGGCGATATTGGTCCTGTAGGACGTCGACCTTTCGGGCGCATCACCATCGCCAATAGCGATGCTACCGATAGTTCGCTGGCCAATAATGCTATTATGCAGGCATACCGCGCTGTAACGGAGCTAGCATTATGAAGATATTACGATGCGTGATGATAACTTTTTTAACTTTGTTGGGGATGACGAAGGCATATGCCATGACTGAAGAAACTTATGAAAATGCAATTGAGCTTCTCGTCGCTTTTGCCGACGAAGATGCACGTAAACATGCAAAACACTTCGAATATTCGCAGAGCGCAAAGATAATTGATGTGGAAATCCATGCGGCGGGAAATAACAGTACAACTGCGAAATATACTGATGAACCGCTTCCCTGGGCAGAAGTCAATAACATCTTGCGTATCAAAACTGCCGATGGGTATGAGGCGATCTCTGGCGTTGACACCTATGATGTGGCCGGCTTTAACGATAATCATCTTCAGCAACTGATTTCGATTACCCCAACGCTGCTTGATATGCAGACACTAGACCCGGTTGAAGCGATGGCATTGCTCAGGGAAAAACACCCGGAACTCACCAATGAAGTACGTGCGAGTGTTGATATAGCGCTTTGGGATCTGGCGGCACGTAAAGCAGGACTGCCGCTTCATAAGATGTTGGGTTCAAATAGAGATTCCATCAAACCATACGCAAGCCTTCGTTTTTATGAAACTCTCGCAGAGTATATAGGTGCGGTCAATGAATATGCAGGTTTAGGATACACTGTTTTCAAATACCATGTTTGGGGTCGATATGAAATGGACTCCCAACTTGTTCAGGCGGTAAAGCAGCAGTTCGAAGGCTCAGGTTATAAATTTATGATCGATTTTGAGTATGCTTATGATCTTGAGGGAGCACTTAAGCTTGCGGAGCTCGCGGATGAAGATTTATTCATCTTAATGGAAGGATTTATCCACGATAGCCTGCTTGATCAGTCCGCGGAGCTAAAGCGCAAGCTGCCAATGATGGTTATTCCTGCGGGGTATGACAATTACACGGCTGAGTTTATCCGCGAAGGTATAAAGAAAGATGCCTGGGACGCTGCGCGCTTCGATGTTACCGTGGTTGGCGGGCTTTCGCAGGCGCTCAAACTTATGCTTATAACCGAAGAAGCCGGAATTCCGGTGGAAGTGCAAAGTTGGGGACATACGCTCACACAAATCGTCAATCTTCATTTGATGCTTGCTAATGATCGTACCAATTATTTTGAAGCACCAATGCCGAAGCATCTTTTTGAATTTGGGATGCTCAATGGCAACTTGCTTCATGAAGGTATGGCAAAAGCCCCCAATGAACCGGGGTTGGGCATAAAGGTGGATTGGGAAAAACTTAAAACCGCAGATTTTTATCGTTCGCCAAAATAGGAATAAGAATAATGCAAACCGATGTAATTATAATCGGCGCTGGCGCCGCTGGCCTGGCAGCAGCGAAAGAACTGAGTAAACAAGGAATTTCACACATTGTGCTGGAGGCATCGCACCGTATTGGGGGCAGGGCTTACAGCGAAGAGCTTGCACCTGATGTGTGGTTTGATCTGGGCTGTGCTTATATGCTCAAGGGAGACGATTCCTTTAATAAGCTAGACGAGAGCAATCCGTTTCTGGAAATCGCTAAGGAACAGGGTGAGGCTGTTGAGCTTAATGACTATGATGAGCATTATTTCTACAATGGAAAAGAACTTGATTACACCCAGTCCAAGGCACGTGAAGACTTTTTTGAGAGTTGCGTGGAAGCTATTAAGAGAGCCGCAGAAAATGGTGAAGACTGTGCGCTCAGTGATGTTGTAGATTTGGAAAGTCCATATGCTATCGCATACAATGATGTGATGTCCGTTACGGCGCCTAAAGACCTTGATGAAATATCAGTTGCCGATGCATTTCACGGCGTTGAAGGTTATTCAGAATATATAACGCCCAATGGATACGGAAATGTAGTGGCGCGCTGGGGCAGTGATATTGAAGTATCCTTAAATAGCAAGGTTGAAACAATAGACTGGTCCGGTAAAGAGGTAATCGTTGAAACTGCAAAAGGAACGATCCGAGGTAAATGCGTGATCAGCACTGTATCCAACGGCATTCTGGCAGCGCAGCATATTGATTTTAAACCACGTCTTCCAGATTGGAAGCTTGATGCGATCCAGGGCATCACCATGGGCGCAGAAAACAAAATTGGGGTTCATTTTAAGAAGAAAGTGTTTGATGATGGCGTCAGTGGGCTTTACCAATCCTGGTCAGATGATGATCAGGGGGCATATATGGAAGTTAATTTGCTCAATTCCAATGTCGCATCGGTTTTTATGGGCGGGCGTTTTAGTCAGTGGATGGAAAAGCAAGGTCAAGAGGCTTGTCATGACTATGCCGTGGAACGAATTGCGGAAATGTTTGGTAACGACATAAAGAAATCAGTGGGTCGCACTATTGTTACGGCCTGGCACACGGATCCCTGGACGCTTGGCTCATATGCCGCTGCGCTTCCCGGTCAATTTTACCAGAGAGAGCCGCTGAAACGGCCGGTGGGTGATAAGATATTCTTCGCAGGAGAGGCGACTGCCCGCGCACACGGCACATGTAATGGTGCTTACTGGACAGGCATTCGCGCTGCAAGTGAGGTCGTTGAAGTACTTAAATAAAATCAGGAATCGGGGTTAAATATGGCACAAAATAATTACAGCGTAACTGCGGGAACGCACATTGCCTTCAGCAGCGGAGGTGCAGGGTATGGTGTTCTCTATAACGCTCATTATTTTGTGCTTATGTATTATAGCCAGGTGATGGGTCTTGACCCAGCGCTCGCAGGACTTGCGGCCAGTATTGGTCTGGTGTTTGACGCGATCACCGACCCGCTTGTGGGATACCTATCAGACTGCACCAAATCAAGATGGGGCAGGCGACATCCCTGGTTGGTGGGATCCGTCATACCTATGACAGCTGCTTTCTACTTCCTTTGGCATCCGCCCGAATTTGTCGCAGATCAAAATTGGCTCTTTGTCTGGCTGGTTATATGCACCGTTTCCATGCGAACCGCACTTACCATGTTTTTGGTTCCAGCCTATGCCATGGTGGCGGAACTTACACCAGATTATGACCAACGTACACGCTTCCTCACGGGCTTTCACGTGACTTACGGTATATTTGGAAATGGTATGTCCTGGCTCATGTATGAGTTCTATCTGGTGCCCACGGACGAAATTACAGATGGCGTGCTTAATCCACAGGGTTATCAGGATGCTGGAGTGTTGGGAGCAGTGTTAATCGCGGTAACACTGCTTGCGTTTAGCTTCGGTTTGCGGCGTTTTATTCCAAGGCTAAAAGAATATAAAATTGAGCATGCCCCCAGCCTGGGTCAGTTTTTTACTCAAGTATTTGATATATTTAAAATTCCTTCTTCGCGGGTCGTTATGATCGGCGGGATAATGTATTATATCGGTGTTGGTGTTTATGTGGTTCTTTGGACCTATATCTATACCTATTTCTGGGAATTCACCACTGATCAGATAGCGCTTATTGTCATACCGATGGCAGTGGCTGCTGTTACTTTGCCACCCCTTATGGAAGGCTTAATGAGGGGCCGAGATAAAAATACTGTAGCAATGATCGGGATGTTGGGCGCCATGCTTATCAATTTGGTGCCGATCTGCCTATACCTGATGGGTCTGTTTCCTGAAGGGGGAAGTGTGGAACTTATGTGGACGATGACGGTTCTGGGTTTCTTTGAAACGGTGCTTTTCCTAGTGTTTGACGTATGTTGGCGTTCCATGATTGTGGATCTTGCCGAGCAGATTGAAATTCAAACCGGACGTCGTAACGAAGGTGTGATTGCATCCAGTATTACATTTGCTACAAAATGCGCTGATGGTGTAGGGGCAGCTTTGGGCGGTCTTCTTTTGTCGCTCATTGCTTTTCCTACTGAAACCGACGTTGCGGATGTGCCAGAGGATGTAATTGTCAATTTGGGACTGATATACGGACCACTGGTATTCATGATCTGGATGGGCGTGATTATTGCTCTCCGGCGTTATCGTATCAGCCGTTCTGCACATAACGAAACACTTAAGAAGTTGGCGGAACAAGTGGAGCCAGGAGAATAACAATTGGAAACTGAAGTCATCATAATTGGTGCCGGTGTTGCTGGCTTGGCGGCTGCCAAAGAGCTAACGAAACGTGGAATTTCATATATTGTGGTGGAAGCCTCACACCGGATTGGCGGTCGCGGATATACGGAAAAAATCGGCCCAAATGCGTGGCTGGATTTGGGCTGCGCGTACATGGTTTATGGTCCAAACGCGCAAACGGACCGGGAAGAATCAAACCCATTCATTCAGTATGCGAGAAATCAAAAATTTGAAATCGAAAAATATGATTATGATGGCCACTTTGTTTATAACGGCAAGCAAATATCAGTAGCCGAAGATAAGCAAAGGGAAGCATTTTACAAAGATTGTAGCGATGCTATTCGCAATATTGCGCTAAATAGTCCGGATCAGCCGATTAGCGATATCATCGATTTGGATAGCCCTTATGCTGTCCCCTATATGGACATGATGGCCGTGACAGCACCCGCAGATCTGGATGAGGCGTCCGCACAGGATTTCCATAACAAAGTCGACGAGCATGAGGACTATGTATCGCGGCGCGGATACGGTTATATCATCGCCCATTGGGGCAGTGAAATCCCGGTATCGCTAAATACCAAAGTAGAATGCGTGAATTGGTCGGGCCCTGGAGTCACTGTTGAAACACCAAAAGGCACCATAAAGGCACAAAAATTGATCACTACGGTATCAAATGGAATACTTGCAGGGCAACATATTGAATTTAAACCAAAACTACCCGACTGGAAAATGGAGGCGATACAGGGTATGCCCATGGGTGCTGAGAATAAAATTGGTGTCCATTTTACCAAAGATGTGTTTGGGGTCGACGATTGTGGATATTATCAGACCTGGTCCGATGATGCCCAGGGCGCTTATGTGAGTGCAAACCTAATGGCTTCAAATGTGGTATCTGTATTCATGGGCGGTCGTTTTAGCAAATGGATGGAAAAACAGGGGCAAGACACCTGCCACGCCTTTGCGGTTGATCGGATCGCTGATATTTTTGGTAATGATATTCGAAAAGCGGTGGGTCGGTCCATCGTGACAGCATGGGTTACGGACCCTTGGACTTTGGGGTCCTACGCATTTGCACTACCGGGTCATTACCGGAAGCGCAAAATGTTGCCACTTCCCATTGACGAAAAATTGTTTTTCGCTGGCGAAGCGACCGCAAAATGCAATGGCACCGTTCACGGTGCCTATTGGTCAGGAGTTCGAGCCGCGAAGGAAGTGAAAGAAGCGCTTATGTACAAGATTGAAAGGAAATCGGCATAATGGAAAATTATTCCAAGTTTTATATTGATGGCCTGTGGGTTGACCCGGTTACGCCAAACACCATCGAAGTGATTAATCCCGCAACTGAGGAAGCGATCGCACAGATCAGTATGGGGTCCAAAGCTGATGTGGATAAAGCGGTAGCAGCAGCAAAAGCGGCATTTCCCAAATTTGCGAAATGGTCGATTAATGATCGCGTAGCGCTTCTGGAACGCATAGCGGACCTTTATGATGCGCGTTTTGACGAAATTGCTGAAGTTATAACTCGTGAAATGGGAACAACGATCACTTTTTCAAAAGAAGAACAAACCCCGATGGGTGGCATCCATTTCAGGGCAACAGCCAACGCTCTCAAGAATTTTCCCATGGAAAAAGAAGAGGATGGCGTGATCCTTCGCTACGAACCCATTGGTGTTTGCGGCCTTATTACCCCGTGGAACTGGCCCATGAACCAAGTGGCGGTGAAGGTTGCTCCAGCCTTGGCAGCGGGTTGCACGGTAGTCCTTAAGCCCAGTGAAATTGCACCGCTGGATGCTATGATCCTTGCGGAAATAATGGAAGAAGCTGGAACACCACCTGGCGTTTTTAACTTGATTAACGGGAGTGGACCCGACGTTGGCAAGGCCATGTCCTCACATCCGGATATTGAAATGATGTCATTCACAGGATCCACTCGTGGTGGTATTTCGGTCGCAAAAGCATCAGCGGATACCGTTAAGCGTGTGGCCCAGGAATTGGGTGGCAAGTCCGCCAATATTATTTTACCGGATGCGAACCTTGAAGAGGCGATTACAACCGGTGTGGAATATTGTATGGCCAATAGCGGTCAGTCCTGTGACGCACCGACACGCATGCTCGTTTCAAATGACCAGATGGAAGAAGCAGTTGAGATCGCACGCAAAGCGGCAGAAAGTTTGAGTGTGGGTGATCCTATGGATGAGAATTCCGACCTTGGGCCGGTGGTAAGTCCAATTCATTTTGATAAAATTCAGGGCCTCATTCAAAAAGGCATTGATGAAGGTGCAACTCTTGTGACTGGTGGTACCGGCCTCCCAGATCATCTTGATAAAGGATATTTTGTGAAGCCCACCATTTTTGCTGGTGCGAATAATGACATGACTATTGCCCGTGAAGAAATTTTTGGCCCCGTGCTGACGATTATTGGCTATGACAGCGAAGAAGAAGCAATTGATATTGCCAATGATACGGTTTATGGCCTGGCTGGTTATGTGAGTTCTGAAAATGTTTCTCATGCCAGAAGCGTGGCGGAGCAAATTCGCGCGGGGCTAATGATGATCAATTATTCGGGCGGCAACGATAACACACCGTTCGGTGGTTTTAAACAGTCAGGAAACGGCCGCGAAAGCGGGGTGTGGGGGCTTCATGACTATCTTGAGGTCAAGGCGATCACTGGCGGTATTTAAGACGGGCCAAACGACCGGCAAAAAGCTCTTTTCTGTCGGTCCCGCCAAGAAGACTATTAAGGGGGCGCACATTATACTATCTGAAATTTTCTGGAGGTATAATTATGATTAAAACGTTCGATAGAAGCGCATCAAATGATGAGGTCGTTCAAGCACTTAAGAAAGATGGAGGGGTGATTATTGCCAACTTGGTAAGCGATGAATTTGTTGATTCTGTATCCACTCAATTACGGTCAACATACGATTCTCAAGGGACCAAGCACCAGGACGATTTTAATGGATATACCACGCTCAGAATTCATGCGCCGATACGCCTGCCAGGGCCGGTTGTTGACTTGATTGCTCATCCTCGTGTGATGGAAGTTGTAGGCCTTACCATCGGGAAAGACTGCGACAATTTCCAACTTGGCAGCAGCACAGCCATTGAGATTCATCCTGGTGAAACCGACCAGGAGCTGCACCGCGATGATGATATGTATCCTATCAGGTTTCCCAATGTCGAATTTCAAATGAGCGCAATGTGGTCGCTGGATGATTTTACAGAAGAAAATGGCGCGACACGGGTGGTTCCCGGTAGTCATGATCTGCGCGATGTTGATGATGTGATTGAAGACGATGTGGTTCAGGCGGTGATGCCTAAGGGTTCGGTACTCTTTTACCTTGGTTCCACCATTCACGGTGGTGGCGCCAATAACAGCGACGCGCCACGAAGTGGCGTGATCAGCACCTATAGTCTTGGTTGGCTCCGGCAGGAAGATAACCAGTATTTATGTGTGCCTCGCAATGTGGCAGACAGTTATCCTGAAGATGTTCGTCGCCTTCTTGGGTACCAGACCCATGGTCAGTATCTTGGCACATACCCAGGTGATCCCGACGGGTTTTGGGCGGAGTAAGTTTCTGCTACTGGCCATAAGCGGTTGTTCGAATTTAGAACTCAATGTTACAATTCAATAATGCATATTTGAAAACGGCCGTATGAAAAGGTTTTAAGACATGATAACATCCGCCCGCAATATGTTCCGCATACCCTTGTTGTTGGCATTGCGTTATTTGCCTGTCAAAGTACGCCTTGGCGTAACTATCTAAACACAATTTGTCTTTTCCAATTGAAAAAAAATATTTTTCTCTAATATTAATCTCTTCATATGCAGAGAATTTTTCTCTTGTTATTGTTTGGTCAGGCAGAGAACCGAAACCGCGTAGTTTTTTCATTTTTGCCATATAGTTATGAACTCGGCCTGACCACTTGGGTCTTTCCCTTTGCAGTGGGTTGAGTTCCCATTTTATTGATTGATACGCATCGATATCAGATTGCCGCGAATTGAGAAGTAATGGTGTGTGGACAAACTCATTTTGTTTTTCATGAGTTTCTGCAACTCCACAAGAAAATGGACATATCATCAAAACAAGAAAACAAGCAATGTAAATATAAATTACTGGCCTATCCAACGTCATCTCCTAATCAACGTTAAATCAGGCGATAAGCGAAAAGTTTGTCGAATGTGTGACAAAGTGCATTTGTAAATGTCAGCAATGGATCGTGGGTAGTTGGTTCAATTTTCAATTAATTTTATATTTCGAAAAATATGGAAATATTAATTGAAGTAAGCTATAATCCTTGAGGATTGAGTCGTTTTGCAATTGAAAGGATTAAGGCTTGAAGCAGCAACTGGCGGTAAAAAGATTGGCCGAACTGGGACATGATACCCGGATGTCGGTATTTCGATTGCTGGTGCAAGCTGGAAACAAAGGATTGCCAGTTGGTGATATTCAGGAGCGCCTGAAAGTCTCGGCGCCGACGCTGTCTCATCATATCCACCGGCTTATCGGTGCGGGGCTCATCCGGCAAGAGCGGGATGGCAGGACGCTTTATTGTTATGCTGAACTGGACGCACTCAAGGATGTGGTGGCGTTTCTTGATGCGGAGTGTTGTACGTTGTAACAGATGTCATTATGAACTTGTCTCAGAATCTGTTGAAGATTGAATGAAGTAGTGATTTGAGGAAATAGGGATGAGATCCTGAAACAAGTTCGGGATGACAGGACAAATAGTAAATTACGCGGATTAATCCGCTTTTTTTAACACTAATATTTTGAAAATTGTGGAAATATCGAAAGGAAAAGAAAATGACTATGGAATTTCAGATGATGTTGATTGAAAGCGGGAAAATGTTCTTGCAACTGTTTGTGGAATTGGCAGCGCTGTTTTTAGCGATAAGCTTTGTAGTGGGTCTTATCAATCAAAAACTTCCAGCAGAGAAGATACAGGCGCTCTTGGGCGCTCGTAAGGGGCATGGTTATTTCGTAGCTGCGGGGTTAGGGGCTGTGACACCCTTTTGCAGTTGTTCAACCATTCCCATGCTTGTAGGGCTTTTAAAAGCGCGTGCGGGATTTGGTCCGGTCATGACGTTTTTGTTTACATCACCGCTGCTTAATCCGATTGTTATTGCACTGTTTATTCCCGTATTGGGCCTTGAGATTACATTGTGGTATGCGCTCCTTGCTCTGACCATATCAATTTTTGCCGGGATTTTACTGGAGCAGTTTGGATTTGAGCGTTTTATAAAGATGGATATGCTAGCAGAAAAGCCATCACCCTGCTCTGCGGGTAGAACATTGAAGGCCGTTGGGGCTGCTGTGGCGATTTCAGGGTCCTCTAATGCCCAAAAGGCCTGGAATGAGGCATGGGGTATGTTTAAGCAAATGATGCCCTATATGACCATTGCAATGGCCATAGGGGCTATTGTTCATGGATTTGTACCCGCTGATTTCTTTGCCGATGTCGCAGGCGCGGATAACCCGCTGGCAGTGCCTACAGCAGCGCTAATCGGAATACCGCTTTATATTCGCGTGACCGCGCTGTTGCCACTCGTCAGTTCTTTCGTCGCAAAAGGAGTAAGCGTAGGGGCAATTATCGCCCTTGTTATTGGCAGCGGCGGGGCGAGTTTACCTGAATTGATCCTTTTAAAAAGACTCTTCAAATGGCCGCTCATTGCTGCATTTATTGCGGTAATATTTAATATGGCAATTATCGGCGGCTTTTCGCTTAATTTTTTTCTAAAATAATAGGTGATTTTTTACGTTAAAAAAGCAATATAAGCTATTGATAAATAGGAATATAAAAAATTAAACATTTCACTCAAATATAATGAAGAAAAAAGGTCGAAATTCTCAGTCCAAAAGCTTGCTAAGAATGTATATATTTTGTATAAATTTAAGGTCAGATTTGCCGTAAAATTTATCATAAAAAACGGGCGGTAAATATAATGAAATTAAGTATTCCAAAAGGGCTATATATTGACCGATAATACTGCCTCCGAAGCGCCGGACGAGAGCATCTCCAATATCACTATTGAAGAGGAAATGAAGACTTCTTACCTCGATTACGCGATGAGCGTGATTGTGAGCCGGGCCTTGCCGGATGTACGAGACGGGCTTAAGCCTGTTCACCGCCGTATCCTTTATTCCATGTATGAAAATAACTATGACTGGACCAAGCCGTACCGCAAGTCGGCCCGTGTGGTTGGGGATGTGATGGGTAAATACCATCCACATGGTGATAGCGCCATTTACGACGCTATGGTGCGTATGGCTCAAGATTTTTCATTGCGTCTGCCTCTGATTGACGGTCAGGGGAATTTTGGTTCAATGGATGGTGATCCACCGGCGGCAATGCGTTATACCGAAGCGCGCATGGCCAAGGCGGCCAGCGGCCTTCTTGAGGATATTGATAAGGACACAGTAACCTTCCAGCCCAACTATGATGAAAGCGAGCATGAACCAAGTGTGCTACCAGCGCGTTTCCCGGCGCTTCTGGTCAATGGTGCAGGTGGTATCGCCGTAGGTATGGCAACCAACATTCCGCCGCATAACCTTGGCGAGGTCTTGGATGCCTGCTGCGCGTATGTTGATAATCCTGAAATAAGCCTTGAAGAGCTTGTCGAGATTGTGCCGGGCCCTGATTTTCCAACGGGTGGCCTGATCATGGGTGGCGCTGGCGCGCGATCTGCCGAAATGACAGGGCGTGGCTCCATTGTCATGCGCGGCCGTACCCATATTGAAGAATTCAAAAAAGACCGCGAGGCAATCGTTATTACTGAAGTGCCGTATCAGGTGAACAAGTCCCGCATGATTGAAAATATTGCCGACTGTGTGCGCAGTAAGAAAATCGAAGGTATTTCGGATATTCGCGATGAAAGTGACCGTGATGGTGTGCGTGTCGTTGTGGAAATCAAACGTGATGCGGTGGCCGATGTTGTGCTGAACCAGCTTTTCCGTTTTACCCCGCTGCAAACCAGCTTTGGTGCCAATATGCTGGCGCTTTGCGCTGGTCGACCTCAGGTTTTAAACCTTCACAATATTATCGAGCAATTTGTTCGTTTCCGCGAAGAAGTGATCACCCGCCGTACCAAGTTTAAACTTGGGAAAGCGAGGGACCGTGCACATCTGTTGGTGGGACTGGTGATTGCTGTGAACAATCTTGATAAGGTGGTTGCCATGATCCGAAGCGCGGCAAACCCTGCCGCAGCGCGTGAAGCGCTTCTTGCAGAAGATTGGGACGCGGTTGATGTGGCCGGATATATTGAGCTGATCAATGAACCGGGCCGTGGCATTGTTGATGGCAAATACAAACTTTCTGAAAAACAGGTTCGGGCAATTCTAGAACTTCGCTTGCATCGCCTGACGGCGCTTGGCCGCGATGATATCGGTGATGAGCTTAAGTCACTGGCTGCTGAGATCGAAGATTACATTGATATTCTCCGTTCCCGTGAGCGTCTCTACGGTATCATGCGTGATGAGTTTGTGGCGTATAAAGAAGAGTTTGCCAATCCACGTCGTTCGGAATTTGCCGCTGATGCTGCCGGATTTGAAGACGAAGATTTGATCCAGGTGGAAGACATGGTGGTTACAGTGACCAACACCGGATATATCAAGCGCGTGGCGCTTGATACATACCGTGCGCAGCGCCGTGGCGGTAAAGGCCGTAGCGGCATGTCCACGAAAGATGAAGATGTGCTTTCAAACGTGTTTGTTGCCAATACCCATGTGCCAATCCTGTTCTTCAGCACATTCGGGCAGGTATACAAACTTAAAGTCTGGAAGCTGCCACTGGGATCGCCGACTTCGAAAGGTAAGGCACTAATTAATTTGCTGCCGCTTGAGCAGGGCGAAACAATATCGACCATTCTGCCGCTGCCGGAGGATGAAGAAAGCTGGAACGAACTTCACGCGATCTTTGCGACTGCTAAAGGTAATGTAAGGCGCAACTTACTTTCTGATTTTTCCAACGTGCGTGCGAACGGTAAAATTGCCATCCGCCTTTCAGAGGGTGATAAGCTCGTCGGTGTTGCGGCCTGCTCCGAAGAGGATGACGTCTTGATGGCAGCACGGGGCGGTAAATGTATTCGCTTCCCGGCAACTAAGGTTCGCCTGTTTAAAGGACGTAATTCAGATGGTGTTCGCGGTATCAAGCTTGCGGATGGGGACGAAGTGGTGTCCATGTCCATTATGCATCATGTTAATATGGATCAGGAGCAGAAAGTCGCCTATCTTCGTTACGCAAATGCGAAGCGCCGAGGTGAAGATCCTGAAAAACCGGAGGAAATTGATGACGAGCGTCTTTCTGCGCTGGAAGAACGCGAAGAGTTCATTTTGAGCATTACCGTAAATGGTTACGGTAAGCGCACTTCGTCTTATGAATACCGTGTAACAGGCCGCGGCGGTAGCGGTATCATCAATATCGAAACATCGGAAAGAAATGGCGAAGTGATCGCTGCTTTCCCGATTGATGAAAATGACCAGCTGATGATGGTGACCGATCAGGGACGTCTGATCCGGGTGCCGGTTCATGATGTTCGTATTGCCGGACGAAGCACGCAGGGTGTAACACTCTTCAAGGTGGGTGAGGATGAACAGATAGTTTCTGTTGACCGTATCTCCGAAACAGAGGATGATGAGGGCGAAGAAGATGGAGCAGAAGACAGCGCATCTTCTGAAGAGGAAACAACTCCCGAGGAGTGACATATGGCTGCAGGTAAAAGAATAGGTCTTTATCCGGGAACATTCGACCCCATTACACTTGGCCACCTGGATATTATCGAGCGTGGTACAAAATTGGTGGATCATTTGATTGTTGGTGTTTCGACCAATCCCTCCAAGAAAGCTCTATTCAGCCTTGAAGAACGCATCGAAATAGTGCGTCGAGAAACTGACTTCCTTAACGAAAAAACCAATGCGACCGTAGAAGTGATGGGCTTTGACAGCCTGCTTATGAATTTTGCAGAACAGGTCAATGCGACGGTTATTATTCGTGGCCTTCGGGCGGCGTCGGATTTCGAGTATGAATTTCAGATGACAGCGATGAATGATATGCTGAACGCCGAAATTGAAACCGTATTTATGATGGCTGATCCATCATTGCAGGCAATTGCCTCTCGACTTGTCAAAGAAATTGCCATATATGACGGTAAAATTGACAAGTTTGTCACCGAAGCCGTCCGTGACGATGTACTCGCCAAACTTGGAAAAAATTAAACCAATTACAGGAAAATATGATGAAAAATTTTTATAAGGCTTTTCTGGCCATTCTCGTTATTTCCCTTACCCCACATTATGCCAGTGGGCAAGACACGGAATTGGATCTTGAAAACACACTTTATATGGATCTTGAAGCTGGTCGCGTTGTCATAAAAATGTATCCAGAATATGCGCCCAATCATGTGGCACGTATAAAGGAGCTTACCCGCGAAGGCTTTTATGATGGTTTGGTGTTTCACCGTGTGATTGACGGTTTTATGGCGCAAACCGGTGACCCGCAAGGACACGATCCGGCAGTATCCGGTTCTGGTGGATCTGGCCAGAATATCGATGCAGAATTTCACATGGAGCTGTCCCATTTTAAAGGTATGGTTTCCATGGCGCGCGCCGATGATCCAAATAGTGCTGACAGCCAGTTCTTCATTATGTTTGGCTATCGCCGCGGCCTTGATGGGCAGTATACGATTTGGGGCGAAGTGGTATCTGGTATGCGTTACGCAGACCAAATTAAACGTGGCTTGGTCAGGGAAGGTTTGACCGACCCAACAAAAATTATAAAAATGCAGGTTGCTGCAGACGCTACAGAGTAGGAAATAACAATGGATCTTGAAAATACACTATACCTTGACCTTGAAGCGGGGCGCGTAACAATTGAAATGATGCCTGATGTGGCACCAAAACATGTAGGACGCATCAAGCAGCTGGCGCGAGAAGGATTTTATGATGGGTTAACATTTCACCGTGTTATTGAAGGCTTCATGGCGCAGGGCGGTGATCCGGATGGTACAGGTATGGGGGGATCAGGCCACAAACTGCCTGCAGAGTTTTCTGATAAGCCTCATCACAGGGGTGCGTGTTCGATGGCGCGCGCACAGGATCCAAACAGTGGCGACAGTCAGTTTTTCATTTGTTTTGATGATGCGACTTTCCTTGATGGCCAGTATAGCGTTTGGGGCCAGGTAACGGATGGTATGGACCATGTCGATGGCTTGAAACGAGGTGAAGGTATGGATTTCTGCATGAATGGTAATCCGGACAAAATAGTGAAAATGCAGGTGGCTGCAGACGCAGCTTAGCCGTTGCAATGAAAGTTGACCAATTCGACTTTGAGCTTCCAAACGAGCTTATCGCCTTAAGACCCGCCCCATCCCGTGATGGGGCGCGTTTGCTTGTGGTGAATGGTGATAATCTTTTCGACAATACTGTGTCGGGTCTGCCGGACCTTGTTTCTGCTGGTGATCTTATGATCTTCAATGACACCAGGGTGATCCCCGCCCGCCTGAGTGGCAAGCGACGCGACGCGAAAATGGAACTTACCCTTCATATGAATATGACCGGTGGTGTCTGGAAAGCATTCGCAAAACCTGCAAAGAAATTAAAACCGACCGATGTCATCAAATTTGAAGGTGGTCTCGAAGCTTGCGTCCTTGAAAAGGGCGAAGCGGGCGAAGTCACGGTTCAATTTAATTTTAGTGGTAAAAAACTACGTGAGGCTTTAAATGAAGCAGGCGTAATGCCGCTTCCACCCTATATTGCATCCCAGCGTCCTGTTGATGAACAGGACAGAGATGATTATCAAACAATTTATAGTAAAAATGACGGCGCAGTTGCAGCACCGACAGCGGGTCTTCATTTTACCGAAGATTTACAACATAAACTAACCAAAAAAGGCGTTAGAAGCGCCTTCGTGACGCTTCATGTGGGTGCGGGGACTTTCCTTCCGGTCAAAGTGGATGATACTGATGATCATAAAATGCACGAAGAATATGGTGAGATCAGCGCAGAAGTTGCAGCACTAATCAATGACACCCATAAAAAGGGGGGTAAAGTTATTGCGGTTGGCACCACGTCACTCCGACTACTTGAAGCGGCGACGGACGAGCAAGGGATAACCCATCCGTTTGCTGATGCAACTGACATATTCATTACACCCGGTTATAAGTTCAGAGCGGTGGATATGCTCATGACCAATTTCCATCTGCCAAAATCAACGCTGTTTATGCTGGTTAGCGCCTTCGCGGGATTTGAAAATATGAAAAAAGCCTATAAACATGCTATTGAAACCAAATATCGTTTTTATTCTTATGGAGACAGCAGTCTGCTGACGCGTGAGGACCAGTTATGAGCTTTAGCATGGACATTGAGGCCACCGACGGAAGCGCACGCACAGGGGTGATTAAAACCATCCGTGGCGAAATCCGCACGCCAGCCTTTATGCCGGTGGGAACGGCAGCGACAGTTAAGGCCATGAAACCGGAAACAGTGCGTGAGACTGGCGCTGATATATTGCTGGGTAACACCTATCATCTGATGCTTCGGCCAACTGCGGAACGGATCGAACGTCTGGGCGGACTTCATAAGTTTATGAACTGGGAAAGACCAATCCTCACTGATTCCGGTGGATTTCAGGTAATGTCACTGGCGAAACTTAGAAAAATCACCGAAGAAGGGGTGTCATTCCAGTCCCACATCGATGGCAGCAAACATATGCTTAGCCCTGAACGGAGTATGGAAATTCAAAGGCTTCTGGGGTCAAACATTGTCATGGCGTTTGATGAATGTACGCCGTACCCGGCCACGAAAAAGGAAACTGAAGAAAGCATGCTGCTTTCCATGCGCTGGGCCAAACGGTCATATGATGCGTTTCACAATGGCTCCCAGTACGCAACTGAAAATGCGCTGTTTGGTATTGTTCAAGGTGGTGTGTTTGAAGATCTGCGTCATCATTCGGTGGCGGCGCTTAAGGAAATTGATTTTGAAGGACTTGCCATTGGAGGCCTTGCTGTCGGTGAAGGCCAGGACGTGATGTTTGAAGTGCTGGACTATACCATGCCGGTGATGCCAAAGGATAAACCAAGGTACCTTATGGGTGTCGGCAAACCAGATGATATTGTTGGCGCTGTTGAGCGCGGGATAGATATGTTCGACTGTGTGATGCCGTCACGGTCAGGGCGAACGGGGCAGGCCTTTACGCGGCGGAGCACGGTAAACATGAAAAATGCCCGCCACACGGATGATCCACGCCCTATCGATGAGGAATGCACTTGTTCTGCGTGCCAGAGTTACAGCCGCGCTTATATATCGCATTTGATCCGCGCAGGAGAGATATTAGGCCCCATGCTCCTAACCGAACATAATCTGACTTATTATCAGGATTTAATGTCCGGACTTCGGGAGGCGATTGCTGCCAAGAAGCTCAGTGAATTTGTCACAGCGTTTCATGAAAAACGCGCCATGGGCGATATTGATCCTATTGGTTAAATAATTTACATAAAAGTGACAAATTTCTATTGACGATTTGAGAGCTTGGCACTATGTTCCGCTCACCTCTATTTGAGGGCCCGTAGCTCAGCCGGTAGAGCAACTGACTTTTAATCAGTAGGTCACAGGTTCGAACCCTGTCGGGCTCACCAAAAAAACCCCGAAGCAGAAATGCTTTGGGGTTTTTCTGTTTGTAATATTGTCACAAAAATGCATTGATAGTCTTATAAAATGAATCGTTGGAGGACCTATCACATGTTACGCCTAGCAATTTTTGTCAGTGCATTTATTTTCTCAATCGCTACAACGGCCATTGCTGCGCCGAAAAACATTATTCTTTTGATTGGGGATGGAATGGGGGAAGCGGAAATTGCGATTGCTCGCGCCTATGAATTTGATGGTGATGACGGCATGTTCCTGGATACCATGAAAAATATGGGTTCGGTGATCGTAAAGCAGTATATGGCGGATGATCCCACGAAGATCCAATTTGCCGGCTCCAGCGGCGCTGGTGCAAGCACGATTTCGACGGGCTACCGGACAAGCGATGGCCGTATTGCTGTAAATGCTATTGATGGAACCCCTTATAAAACCATTTTGGAAGAAGCCAGGGAACGTGGCTTTAAAACGGGCCTGGTGTCAACAGCGCGGATTGCAGACGCAACACCGGCTGCTTTCGCGGCGCATACGCGTAATCGCTACTGTTATGTTTATGGGATGGAAGAATGTAAAGAGTTTCCGGCAGATCGACCTTCTGTGGCACAAATGATCGGTAACAATGTGGATGTTATGCTCGGTGGTGGTCAGGAATTTCTCGCCGCGGTTGAAGCAGATGGTGAAACCATTCGCGAAAAAGCAGAAGATAACGGCTATACAGTAATCACGACACGGGAAGAACTGCTAAATCTAGAGCCAGGAACAAAAACATATGGTTTATTTTCACCCGGACACTTACCAGTGGAATGGGTTGGACCTGGTAGCAGAGGCGCGGATTTTGTGCCGGCTGACGATAGAAGGGTGGTCTACTACCCGCAATCTGCCAGATGTGAAGTTAATCCCGATCATGCAGGCATTCCAACCATTGAGGAAATGTCACAATTTGCCATTGATAGTTTAAAAGACGCGGATAATGGTTTTTTCCTGATGATTGAGGGCGCTTCGATCGACAAGCAGGCCCACGAAGCCAAGCCATGTGGAACAATTGGTGAAATGCTTGCTTTTGACCGCACTGCTAGAATGGCAGTGGAATTTGCAAAAGAGCAGGGTGACACTGCGGTCATCGTGACAGCGGATCATGGAGGATCAACTCAGGTGATTTATAGGCCTGATTCATATGGACAAACACTGAGCCGCGAATATATCCCAGGACTATATCAGGCGCTACTATCCAAGGGTGGGCATACAATCAATGCATATTACGGTACAAGCCATTTGGATGAACAGTCCCATACCGGCGTAAATGTGCCAATTTTTACATATGGTCTTGATAATCCCGACGCGCTGCGTGGAACCATTCAGCAAACGGAAATTTATCCGGTGATGAAAGATTTTCTGTTTAACTAGAGGAATAGAATGCGCTCCATATTTATTGCTTTAGCGCTAATCTGTGCCGCGACGATGCAAAGTTTCGCGGCACCCAAGAATATTATTCTTCTGATCGGCGATGGGATGGATGAAGCGCAAATCGCCATGGCGCGGGCTTATGAATTCGATGGTAAGCCGATGCTTTTCATGGATCAGATGAAGAACCGCGGGTCGGTGATTGTCTATCAATTACTTTACGAAGATCCAACAAAAATTCAATTTGCCGGCGAAAGTTCCAGTGGCGCGACAACAATCGCAACAGGCAAGCGCACCACCGCAATGCGTGTGGCCATTGATGCGTTCGATGGATCGCACCTTAAAACCATATTGGAAGAAGCGCAGGAGCGGGGATTTAAAACCGGTATTGTTTCAACCGCGCGTATGCCCGATGCAACGCAGGCGTCTTTCACAGCCCATGCGCAAATCAGATACTGTTTTGTGATGGGCCAGGAAGAATGCAAGCTCTTTAATGATACGCCAATTCTGGAGCAAATGATTGACCGTGATCTGGATGTGATGCTGGCGGGAGGAACCAGATATTTATATGCACCGGAAACGGGCGGTAAAACCATTGGTGAAAAAGCATTTAATCAGGGGTTCAAAGTGATAACAACGCGAACGGAACTGCTGAACCTAGAACCAGGCACAAAAACTTACGGTGCGTTCGGTGAAGACAATGTACCACCAGAGTGGGTTGGTCCACATGGTCAGGGCGCCCAGGAAATTAAGCTCAATCAAGCAGGCACCGAAGCGGTTTTTGATGATCCGGCGCGCTGCGAACCAAATCCAGTTCATAATGATATTCCCACGCTTGAGGAAATGTCTAAATTCGCTATAGAGAGCCTTAAAAACGATGAGGAGGGCTTCTTTCTGATGATAGAAGGTGCACAGACGGATAAGGAAGCACACGAGGCCCACCCATGTGGCAGTATTAGTGATCTTCTTGCTTTCGACCGCACCGTAAGGATGGCTGTGGACTATGCGAAAGAACTGGGTGATACCGCAGTAATTGTTACTGCTGATCATGGGCAGGCAGCGCAGGTTGTTTTTACACCGGAAGTTTATTATCCACCCGCTACATATGTTAACGCGAAAGGTCTTCTGCAGGTGCTCCTGACTAAGGGCGGAAATCCGCTTTATACTTATTATGGGACCAATAATGCCGATGCACAGTCTCACACGGGAGTCAATGTTCCCATTTATACCTACGGCCTTGATGATCCAGAGCCACTAACAGGTGTTATCGAGCAGGTTGATATTTATCCAGTGATGAAAAAGTTTTTGTTCGAATAATTATTTGTCAATTTCTTTCGGACGGTGATTTTCATCGAGAGCGACAAAGATAAAATCACCCTCGGTTACCATTGTTTCTTCTTCCGTTTCGCGGCTTACCACGGTTACCTCAATATGAATGGTGAGCGATGTACGCCCAACTTTTGTGATGTCTGTATAGACGCTCATCCAATCGCCGACATTGACGGGCGCATGGAATTTCATTGCTTCAATGGCCACGGTGGCAACAGGACCGCCCACGCGACGTATTGCTTCAACACCCGCGGCGCTATCCATTTGCGACAAGATCCATCCACCAAAAATATGGCCGTTCGAATTAATATTGCTATGCTTGGGTAGGGTGCGAATGGTTGGTTGGCGATTATAAATTTTTTCCATATCTATGCCTCATAATCGATGAAGAGGTCCGATTATGCAGCAGAAATGAGCGAATATCGAGTGAATTATTTGATGCGAGACTTATAGGGTTGTTCTCGAATTAGATCTGGAATTTTTTGCGCGCCCATTGCAGGGGAGAAGTAAAAACCCTGACCATAATGGCAGCCAAGGGCTTTCAGCTTTTTAAGTTGTGCATCTGATTCAATTCCTTCGGCAATAATGGTCATACCAAGGGATTTCGCGAGATTTATGATCACTCTGATGATGTTGTAACCCTCGTCGCTGGTATCTATTTTACCCACAAATGAGCGGTCAATTTTTATGGTATCAGCAGGGATCCGGCTTAAATAAGAAAGTGATGAATATCCAGTGCCAAAATCATCAACAGCAAGTGAAATACCGTGAGTTTTTAGATCAAGCAGGATGTTTCTTGCGATGTCAGAATTTTCCATGATGGTACTTTCCGTGAGCTCAAGCTTCAGATTGCTACCATTTAAGCCGCTTTTTGCCAGCGCATCACGGGTAAGTGCTGCGATATTTCCAAGCATGATGTGGCTGCTTGAAACATTCACTGCCATAAAGAGCGAACTGGCCAGTGGGTCATTTTCAATCCAACTGTGAAGTTGTTCACACGCGGTGTTTAAGGCCCATTCACCCAACGGAATAATAAGACCAGCTTCTTCTGCAAGGGCGATGAATTCCAGCGGAGAAATCGTACCGCGTGATGAATTTTCCCATCTTGCCAGTGCTTCAAACCCGGCGATTAAGCCGCTTTGAAGGTTAATGAGTGGTTGATAATGAAGTTCAAGAGAATCTGTTTCCAATGCCTCCCGAAATTCAGTTTCCATCCGCAGTTTTGTGGCGGCCTGGGTCTTTAAATCCTGATTGAATACTATGGTTTTGTTGGCACCAAGATCTCGGTTCTGCTTCATTGCTAGATGAGCATTTTGCATGAGTTGTTCAATTTTGTTCGGTGATACTTTTCCTGATGCGATACCGATGGAAACAGAAAGTCGCAGGTCATTATCGCTTAACACGGGATTGGCATCAAACGTATGATGAATTGATTGAGCAAGTGTATTTGCTTCATATTTTACATTTTCAAAATATTCGTCAGACAGATAAATGACAAATTTGTCATTGGTGAAACGGGCTATTTGTGCATTTTCATGAACAATGTCTTTAAGGTTTTCGGCCACTGCACGAAGTACGCGGTCACCGAATTCGTATCCGTAGCTTTCATTTATTCTCTGAAGGCGATTGATGTTTACAAACAGGACCGAGCCTTCTTGTCCCTGGCGTTCACCAAATCCACCGGCTTTTTTTGCAAGGCGTCTAAAATTATCTTCCAGTGTTTCAAAGAACTTATATCTATTAGGTAAGCCCGTTAAGCCATCGGTGTAATTATATTTACTTACGGCAATTTCCAAATTTTCGGCTTCATCATAATTTGAAGTATTTACAGTTATCTGTGCAACATTTCCTTCCTTGTCATGAAGTGGGATGATTTTGCACAGTAAATTACGTTCGAAGTTATCGACAGTAATTTGCCAGATAAAAGCCGTGGCTTGTTTCAAATTGTATGACTTTTCCAGATGTTCTTGTAGCTTGTTATCCGGGATATTGTCGCCCCAAAGCAAGTTATCCACATGGCGGCCAATTGGATCACCGTTCTCCTGGTGAATATAGCTTATGAAAACCTTGTTGGCAGAAATAAGACGAAAGCTTTTGTCGCCTTCTACATTCATTATGGCGATGCCATCTGTTACAGGAGTTGAAATGTCGAAGGTGCGGGACGTGGACGTCAACGTTGGTTTCTTGTTTCTAAACAAAAAAGCTGAAGAATTTGACTGACCCGCCATAAAAACACACCTTGGTAAAATTATACTATCTGAACCAAAAAGACTCGCTTATCTTTTGGTCCTGATAAGGTGCTCCAATTAGGTAAAAATTTGGTAAAAATGGGGCGCTAAATATTAATAATTATTTGGTTTATTGCTTTAGCTGCATCCACTTGTCGAA
>JANQJN010000145.1 GCA_028281625.1 Emcibacteraceae bacterium
TAATCGCACCTCTGAACCCGCTATAGGTTGGTGTTTGTAAAATGACTTTTCCTTTGGTTGGATTTAGCCCGCGAAGTGCAGAAACGATCCCCGGTTTAAGCGCAGATGAGTTTCTGATCCATTCCCGTTTTATTTCCAGCCCGTAGCGTTGACGGTTCCAGTCGATGATGGATTGATAGTAAGTCTCATCCACTGTTTCATAACCGTATATTTCATAGTCAGCGCGGGTCTTGATCGCCGCGGTAATTGCCGGATGAACCTTAAAGTCCATATCAGCAATTCCCATGGGCTGCTTGATTTTATCGCGGCCATACCGCCGTATCGCCGAATCCCATTTAATGCTGTTAACACCGATGCGATTATAATGTTGATCAAACGAACCACTGGAGGACTGCGCAAACGCACGACCACCTCCACCCGCTGATGCAGCAAGAAGCGCCGTCGCCCCCACTGTTTTCATAAACTGTCTTCTATTTCCCTGACTTTTATGCCGCATGAAAAATTCCTTTCTATTGCCAATTTCAATTAAGCATAGATTGAAAAATTTGCTCCGATCAATGAAACTATTGCCCTCGGGGCAATGTTTTTCGTGCTTAATTGAAAATAAAAAAATTTGCCATTTAAAGGATTTCGCCTAAAATTAAGAAACAGGAAAAAAGGCGGAGGATTTTTTGAATGATACACATCAGACTTGTCGGCGTTGTTGTCGAGGATCAGCAAAGGGCTCATGATTTTTATACGGAAAAAGTGGGTTTTGTTGTAAAAAATGACATTCCCATGGGGGAGTTTAGATGGCTAACGGTTGGTCATCCGGATGAGCCCATGGAAGTCACCCTTGAGCCAAATCAGCTTCCTTCCGCAAAAGCGATGCAAGCTGACCTTTATGAAAAAGGCATTCCCTGGACCGCCCTTATGACAACCGATCTGGACGCGGAATATGAGCGGATGAGCGCCCTTGGTGTAAAATTTAAAAGTGAGCCGCAGGAAATGGGCGGCGTAAAAGTCGCAGCCTTTGATGATACCTGTGGGAACTGGATTCAGCTTTATCAGCAATAACCAAATCTATCATCTATGTTAAGTGAAAAAATTGATCACCATTTTAATGAACTCTCCCCGCTGGATTTCAACATTTTCGGCGACAGATCGCTTTACGATAAATTAAAACGCGAACGTACCGACCTTAAAACCGCCCGCGCCTTCCTTGATCATGTGCTCATAATCAAAGAACAAATCGACAGTGTCGTCGGTGAAGAAGACGAGCATCTCGCCGTTGTTTATAATTTTCTAACATCTGAGGAGCAGTTGGCATATCAGGGTTTTCTTGAAAGGCTTGAGGGTGAAGTGGGAAAATATATCGGGGAAGTCGATGTCTGACGAAATTCCAGGAGGTGTTGTTCACGATTTACCCGCTGATTTGAAGAAAGCGTTGGTCACTAATTCAAAAGCGCTTGAGACATGGAATGATATAACTCCACTTGCCCGTAATGAATGGATCTGCTGGATTGAATCCGCGAAAAAATCTGAAACGAGGACCAAACGCATTAACTGGGGCCGCGACGATCTGGAAAAAGGAAAACGAAGGCCTTGTTGCTGGCCCGGTTGTAAACATCGGTAGATTCAATAATGAAAGAAACGCTTCACCGAACCCTCTGCTCGGGTTCGATCAATTCCGATCTGACATTAAAAAAGGGTCCCGGAAAGGACCCTTTTTTAATGGCGGAGAGGAAGGGATTCGAACCCTCGGTACCCGTAAGGGCACAACTCCTTAGCAGGGAGCCCCATTCGACCACTCTGGCACCTCTCCGCCGCCGTTTTTAGTGGTGTTAGGGACGCTTGTCAAAACATTTCTACGTAAAAAATCAATTGGATAAAAAAAGAGGGTGCGGAATATTTTTCCACACCCTTTTCAGTTAAAAATACTATGCTATGGGAATAGCAGCGCCGAGCCACTCAGCGCGTATCTTATAAAAGATACTAATTTATTTTAGTGAGCGACCATCCATTCGCGCGCTTTACGTTGCGCTTCGGAAATTTCACCAGTTGACATTGCGTCTGCTACTTCCGCGCGGTCGATCTGTGCACTCAGCATTCCACGCATCGCTGCCAGATTAAACCACTTGTGTGCTTCCACATTGTCTTGTTCTACACCGTGACCAATTGAATATAAAAGGCCAAGATCATATAGAGCTTCTGCTTTTCCGCTTTCTGCCGCTTGAAGACGATTTTCGAGATATTTCTTATCTACCATTCCCATAACTATTCTCCAGTTATTAACTATATTTTGCACCCAACGCTTCTTTTCGCGTCTTATGATTAATAAAGTTGTATTAGAATTTTAAATAAATGGTTAACGATAATATTTTTTTGATAAAATATTGAAAATAAACAATATTTATGATTAACCTTAAAAGGTTAATAAAACGGCCAAAAGTTAATTTTTATCATTTTTGGAATTTTTTGGCGGATTCTTTGAAAAAGAAAGAATCACTTCAAAAACTAATATGACGATTTAGACACCGCACTTATTAAACATGCTAATTTTATATAGGATAAAATAAAAAAGCCAGTGAATTCCATTCACCGGCTTTTCTCAAAAATTTAGAGCTGCGTTTTGCTAACCATCAAGCTTCGGCCGCAGCAACTGGTTGACCACCTGCGGGTTGGCTTTACCCTGGGTCGCTTTCATCACCTGGCCAACGAAGAAGCCAAATAGCTTATCTTTACCGCCGCGGTATTCTTCCACCTTGTCAGCGTTTGCAGCCAGGATCTCATCGATCATCTTCTCAATCTCGCCAGTGTCAGAAACCTGTTTAAGTCCCTTTTCTTCAACGATCTCTTCCGGGCCCTGTCCGGTTTCCAGCATAATCTCAAACACGTCCCTTGCGATGCGGCCAGAGATGGTCCCTTCAAGCTGAAGACCCAGTAGCTCTGCCGCGTGCGGGACGGAAACCGGGCTTTCGTTGATGGGCTTGCCAAGCTTCTTAAGCGCGCCAAACAGATCACTGGTAATCCAGTTGGAAACCAGCTTGCCAAGCTCGGACACTGGCTTGCCGGTTTTTTCAACCGCCGCCGCGAGCAGCGTTTCAAAATAATCGGCATTTTCTTTTTCGGCCGTTAGCACGCCTGCGTTATATGGCGTGATGTGCAGATCGGCAATGAAACGCTCTTTCTTGGCATCCTCGAGTTCAGGCATTTCTTCAGCGAGCTTATCAACAAACTCTTGCGAAAATTCCAATGGTAGAAGATCCGGATCAGGGAAATAACGGTAATCGTGTGCTTCTTCCTTGGAACGCATCGGGCGTGTGGTTCCCGTCGCCACTTCAAACAGGCGCGTTTCCTGATCCACGGTGCCGCCATCTTCAATCAGATCGATTTGACGACGGATTTCGCTTTCAACCACCTGGGTTACATAACGAATGGAATTCACGTTCTTGGTTTCGGTGCGGGTACCAAATTCTTCGCCTGGTCGGCGCACAGACACGTTTACATCCGCACGCATGGAACCCTGCTCCATATTGCCGTCGCAAGTTCCTGCATAACGCACGATCGAGCGGATCTTTTTAAAGTAGGCCGCTGCTTCCTCCGGGGTGCGCATGTCAGGCTTTGATACAATTTCCATCAGCGCCACACCGGAACGGTTCAGATCTACATAAGTCATGGTCGGATGCTGATCATGCATGGATTTACCAGCGTCCTGCTCAAGATGGAGCCGCTCCACCCCGATTTCCTTGGTCTGCCCATCTTCAAGATCAATGTTGACAACCCCCTCGCCGACGATCGGGTCTTTATACTGGGAAATCTGGTAGCCTTGCGGCAGGTCTGCATAGAAATAGTTCTTGCGGTCAAAAATACTACGCAGATTAATCTTACAACCCATGGCTAGACCAGTACGTACCGCTTGACGCACGCATTCTTCGTTGATCACCGGCAGCATGCCCGGCTGGGCCGAACAAACAAAGCTGACTTGCGAGTTTGGTTCAGCACCAAACGCCGTGGCGGCGCCGGAAAAAAGTTTTGCTTCGGAAATTACTTGCGCGTGAATTTCAAGGCCGATGACGGCTTCCCAATCACCTGTTGCACCCGGATAAAGTTTACTCATGATGCATCTCCCCACCATTTGGTTGGTTTGGCTTTGAAATCCGCCGCTGTTTCAAGAACATCGGCCACATTAAGAAGCTGTTCTTCGCCAAAGGCCTGACCGAGGAGCTGAAGCCCGAGGGGAAGCCCTTCCGCGCTAAGCCCCGCCGGTATTGAAATACCGGGAAGTCCCGCCAGTGAAGCCGGTACCGTAAACACATCATTGAGGTACATCGCGAGCGGGTCATCAACCTTGTCCCCAAGGTTAAAGGCGGCGCTCGGCGCCGTAGGTGTCAGGATTACATCGCATTTTGAGTAGGCTGCTTTGAAATCATTGGCAATCAGTGTGCGAACCTTCTGTGCTTTCAAATAATAGGCGTCATAATAGCCCGCAGAAAGCACGTAAGTTCCAATTAGAATACGGCGCTTCACTTCATCACCGAAACCGGCTGCACGGGTTTTCTTATACATGTCATCAAGGCTGTCACCAGTAACACGCAGACCGTATTTAACGCCATCATAACGAGCAAGGTTTGAAGAGCATTCCGCCGGCGCGACGATATAGTAAGTCGGCAAAGCATATTTTGTATGAGGCAGGCTGATATCAACAATCTCAGCACCTGCATCCTTAAGCCAGTCAATTCCCTGCTGCCAGAGCTTTTCAATTTCTTCCGGCATGCCATCAACGCGATACTCTTTTGGAATGCCGACCTTAAGTCCCCTGACATCACCGCCCAGCGCTGCTTCGTAATTTGGCACCGGTGTATCGTATGACGTCGAATCCTTCGGGTCATACCCGGCCATGCTTTCTATCATGATCGCCGCATCACGAACTGACTTTGTTAACGGCCCCGCCTGATCCAGTGAAGACGCAAAAGCAATCATGCCCCAACGCGAGCACCGGCCGTAGGTTGGTTTTAGGCCGACAAGTCCAGCGAAAGACGCGGGTTGTCTGATTGAACCACCAGTATCCGTTCCCGTTGCAGCGATCGAAATATCCGCAGCGACAGACGCCGCTGAACCACCCGACGAACCACCGGGTACCGTATCTTTATCAGACCCGGTCGCGCGCCAAGGATTTTTTACCGGACCATAATGGCTGTTTTCGTTGGATGAGCCCATAGCGAACTCGTCCTGATTGGTTTTACCCAACATCACTGCGCCATCAGCCCAAAGATTGGACGTCACTGTACTTTCATATTCCGGCTTAAAACCATCCAGGATATGACTGCAGGTCTGGCTATGCACACCTTTGGTGCAGTAAAGGTCTTTGATGCCAATTGGAATTCCGGTTACGCCTTTAGCATCACCAGCTTTAATCATGGCATCTGCCTGGTCTGCCATCTCCAGAGCTTTATCAGCAGTCACTGTCACATAACAGTTAAGCTCGCTGGCATCCTCAATTGCATTCAGATGAGCCTCGGTCAGTTCGCGCGATGTAAAATCACCCTTGTGAAGACCATCGCGGGCATCGGCGAGAGTAAGTTTTGTAAATTCGGTCATAGCACGCCCCCTACTCAATAACTTTAGGCACAGCAAAGAAGCCGTGTTCAGATTGTGGTGCATTTTTGAGAACCTGATCGCGATAACCACCATCGGTAACCTGGTCCTGTCGGCGAGGGAGCTGCGTCTCAACAACACTGGTCATGGCTTCAACGCCATCGGTATTCACTTCACCCAGCTGCTCCACCCAATCAAGAATATTGTTAAGCTCTCCCACAGTGGATTCCAGTTCGGATTCTGAAACTTCAATGCGGGCCAAATTGGCGATCTTCGCGACCGTATCTTTATCAATTGACATGGCAATATGCTCGTTAATCTATTATGTGCGAATTTAATGGCGGGAAACTAACACTCAAGCTCCAGAACCGCAAGCGATTAGTGTCACAATATTCACTCAAATATCCCATTTGCAATTGTTATCAAACTGGCCTAATCTGCGAATGACTAAATAGTCAATACAATATAATTTGACGGAGAGTAAATTGATGACAAGGTTTTTTATTGCGGTAATAACAAGCTTGTTCTTGGTAACCAGCGCCTTCGCCGCCGATGTGGACGGCGAGTGGAGCGTTATGTTCAACGCTGCTGAGGGTGGGACAACAGTTCCTATGACCATCACGGTCGACGGTGAAGACGCCAAAGCCATGGCGGGCACCGATGAGCTTACCGGAACTTATAAAGATGGGAAGCTAACCCTTGAAGGACCAATGTATGTACCAGAGGCGGGCATGACATCAACCCTTAATATGGACGCAACCATTGACGGTGATAAAATGACAGGTACCGCCACGTGGGATATGTATTCAGCCGACGTGATCGGCACCCGCAAGTAACAAAAGCTATCTCTATTAACCTATCCAATAATATAATGAGCTGTCATAGTTATGCGTGACCGTTCATTATATTATACTTATCTATGTGATTGAAAATTCTCGATTATTGCGCGATATTACGATTCAACATATCATTGAATCATGCGTACAATAACTAATTATAGGTAGCATTTTGTACGAATATAGTGTATATATTTGTACGAATATAGTGTATAAAAAATACACTTATCAATTTTCTTTTTTTGGGAAAGCATACCATGGGAAAAGATGATAATTTCGTGAAGCAGCAACTGGATGAAATTGAAAAAAAATTGTCACCCACCTACAAAGCTGTTCCTACCGACGAAAATAATCAATCAACGGCAAGTAACCCACAGGTATCAAGCGATGATTTTCGGCCTTTCCCTGAGCACGTAAAGTTAAAAATAAGTAATAAGTTAAATAGGTTCAAAGAAATTGCCGCAAAGAATACCTCAACCATACAAGGTCACATTCAGTTCATGTCTTTTGCGGCTATTAAGGACGCATTAGACGACCAGTGGGATAGATTCAGGATTTCGATTTACGAGAAAGTAGACGAAATATTAGACAGTATATTAAGTGACAAGGATGTTTATTTAAGAACGTCTGATTATTTTTATTTGGTTGCTTTCGATTCACTTGATCTACAAGCTGCGCTTACAAAGCTCGACATCGCCAGAGACAAGATTATGACCCATTATTTTGGCAGCGATTATGGCGAAAATTCAACCGTGACCAAGAATTTTTCAATTAAAGCCTCTAGCCAAATTATTGATTCCAGTATTTTTTTAAAAGACTTAGACTTGGTAGCCAATATGGGCCAGAAACAAAAAGCGCAGGATGGGTGCAGCTTTATTGCGGATTTAAAATCCGCTGGCGCAAATTTCTCAGATGCACTGAAGTTAAAATACCAGCCGTTTTGGGATACAAAATTTGAAGTGATCGTTGGTTACCAGCCCTATTTGAAAGCCATTCCAGAGGGGCATAATTGTCGCTATCCACTGCCCTATTTTGATACAAAAAAATGCAAGGAAGACAGACAGAATATTGATATCGAAACCTTAAAAGAAGTACTAGAAGTCATTAATGAACTGCGCTTAAATAAATTTGTATTCCTTTGCAATTGTCCTATTTCAATGTCAACGGCGAACGACAATCACCAGTTCGCAAAAATAATTGAGTTATGTAAGAACCAGCACCACGAAATTCAAAACTTACTTAATATCGAACTAATAGAATACCCCGCTGGTTTTCCATCTTCCAAGCTGATAAAAACCGTAAGGGCAATATCGCCCTATTGTCATGATGTCATTTTAAATACAACACTGGAGGACTTGAGGTTTTATGAGCTTGCAAAAGACGCAAATATAAACGTCGTGTCGGTAGATATTGATCGACGGCAGGAAACCATGGCCATTGAAAAGCTGTCGCACACGCTGAACATATTCTGTAGCAAATTAAGAAAAGCTAAAATTGACCTCGCCCTAAATGGTGTAAATCAGTTGGAAGCGGCTATCGTCGCCCGTCGACGCGGTGTCAGGTATATTTCCGGCTCACTGGTGGGAAGTACAACGGAGTATCCTGAGCATATGTCACGTTTCAAATGGACCGAGATTAAAGATTCCAATTCTGCGTGATTGGCGCTGTATAATCTTCAACGCCAATCAAATCCAATTTTCATTAAATGAATTAATATAGATTAATATTTAATTCTTAAGCCTACCCGCACGGTAAAAGGCTCCACCGGATGATAGTGGATGTCTTCGATTGCTTCGGCTTCACCCGCCAGCTGGGATTCGTAAAAGTACGTAATATCCCGAGCATTACTTCCAAACAGATTAAACACATCCAGATCAATGGTATAGCGATCAAATTCGTATGCAATTCCGGCATTTACCAGCGTTGTCGGTTCTGAACGAACACTGTCATCTTCAATCAGTGGCGCGCTACCAAAATGACGAACACGCAGGCTTCCTGTAAAGCCGCTATCCGTGGTCACTGTTGCGCCCGCACCAAAGACTGATCCAACCGAGCCCGGAATATAATTATCCTGAGCAAGGTTGAATTTGGCATCGGTGGTGGCCGCCGTCACATCAAATGCGAGCCATTCATTTGCCTGCCAAAAGCCTGAAAATTCAACACCGTAGCGGCGGGTACCATCATTGACTTCAGTATTCCCAGCATCGCCAACAAACACTAGCTCGCTATCCAGTTCAAGCCAGAAGCCCGCGACGGTGAAATTCACATCTTCGTTTGGCTCAACACGGATGCCAAGTTCAGCACCTTCACTTTTTGCAAATAGCCCCACAGGCGTAACAGGATCACCGGTTACCGGATCCACGGAGATCGCGGCGCCGCGCACGTCATTTGAATGAAAGCCTTGACCGTAGTTTGCATAAATTTCTGCCTGGTTGCTAAATTTGTATGCTGCCGCAAATTTAGGACTGACGATGGCGTCATCACCTTTGCCCGAGTTTTCCGGACGCAGTGCTGTCACATCATAGCTATTGCGATCAATACGAACTCCACCGGTAAGGCGCAGGTTTTCACCAAAAGTTGCCTGTAGTCTTGAATATCCGCTTAACGAAAGAACGTCCGCTTCATCGTGACGGACTGCGGAAAGGCGCATACGGTCCGCTGTATTATAGAGGCCCACTTCGCCGATATTATCATAACGAAGTGCCGCACCGGCAAGCCACGTAAAACTAACATTATCCAAATCAAAATGTTCGTGATATTCGGCACTACCACCCCAAATGCTGCGGTTATCAATCTGTTCAAATTCGTCACCATTTACTGGATCATTGGCAAAATAAGTGAAGTTTGAAAAGAGATTGAAATCATAATATTGGCCGTAAGCACTGAGTTTTAAATTTTCTGTTTCAAAAGTAGTAGACAGTGACAGCCGTGTTGTATTCCCACCCAGATCATCATCAATAAAGCCATATTCATCAATAAGACCGGAAGTGACCGCACGGGCCGGAATTTGGTCAGTGGCATTCCAGGTGGAATGGTAAGCCGTTGCCATCACCTGCAGTCGTGTATCACCAACACGGGTGAACTTTGCGATGGCATTATATTTTTTTAGATCATCATCCAGTACCCACGGGCCGTTATTCAACTGCCCTTCGGTAGCGAAAAGAAGATTTCCACTATCAACTTCAAAACTGTTGCCGCTGACAAATCGGTAGTAGCCATAACGGCCAACGCTCACTTCTGCGAAATTATCTTCGAGGCTGTCATAAATATTGAAATTGGTGGAACCGGCAGATGAAAAATCGCCAACTTCGGTATGATACGGCCCCTTTTTATATTCAACGGTTTGCACCACTTCCGGAATGATGAAATTCATATCAAGATAACCCTGCCCGTGACCATGGGTGGTTAGATTTATGGGCATACCTTCAATGGTCGCCAGAAAATCGGTGCCGTGATCAAGGTTAAATCCGCGCAGGAAATATTGGTTGGCCTTGCCAGTACCGCTGTGCTGGGTGGCGACCATGCCAGGGATGACTTCAACCAGCTCACCTACACGCAGCATCGGCCGCGTTGTAAAATCATCATAGCCCACAAGCCCGTCTGATGCGGATGTTGCGGTACCGATCTGTTGCTGTGCACGGCCAAACACGACTACGCGGTCTACGTCAATGTCCGCGTCCGTTGCCTCTGCATTATCTTGCGGTGCTGCAAATAAAGTTTGATATGGCGCCAAGACAATGATTGACGCCAGGATGCCCCTATAAACCATTTTTGAAATTCAATCCGTTATTGTTACTATATAACGTTAATTGTTGCTATAATTGGAAATCAAATTCAAGAAAAATCGGAAAAAATCGGATTCATTCAACCAGCGCTTCGATTGCGTAACCCTCAAACGGCTTGGTGTTTTCCAGAACCACATGGCCACTAACATTGGCGGTACCGTCCATTTTTTCAATGAGCTCATCATTAAGGGCAAGATAGCTTTTCATATCCGGGCAAACAGCACGTAGGAAATAATCAAAATTACCGCTGACGGTATAGCATTCAACAATTTCAGGAAATTCCTTAACAGCGTTATTGAAGGTTTCAAAATTTTCGTTTGAGTGGTCATGAAGACTCACTGTCAGGATCACCGTTACAGTGCGGCAAATTTTATCAAGATCTACGTGCCCCATGTAACGGGAAATATAATTTTCATCTTCAAGACGCCGCACACGTTGCAAACAGCTGCTCGGTGACAAGTTTACCTTGTTCGAAAGATCATGATTTGTGATTCGCGCATCAGACTGTAAAATCGAAAGAATCTTCAAATCTATCTGATCAATGGCCTTTTTCTTCATTCAATTAATCCTGACTGGACAAGACGTTAAACTTCTTAAGTACTAGAAAACATTATTATTAAAACAAAATTCAGTTAAAAACAACCTAACCGAATAATATTTGGTATTCCCATAAAAATAAAAATTTCATTTATGCCTATTTGTGCCAGAATTAGTTTAGTTGCAATATGAGCTTGCCAAAAGCCGATTGCATATTAGAAGGGACATAACAAAAACTCTAGGATCGGCAGGATGAATAATCGTGTATCGTTGATAGGCGTGCCAAGTGATATTGGTGCAAGTGATCGGGGTGCCTCTATGGGACCGGAAGCGCTTCGCGTGGCTGGCATTGTGGAAACACTGGAAAAGCAGGGCTGCGAAGTTAGAGACGCAGGAAATGTAACAGGCCCCTATAATCCGGAACTTCCGCCCGACAATGGTTATCGTCACCTGGCGGAAAACACTGAGTGGGCCACTAATATTCAGGCAGCCATTTACCGCGAAATGTGTGATGGTTACTTCCCCATTATGATGGGCGGTGACCACGCGATGTCAATTGGATCTATCGCTGCCGTTTCTCGCTATTGCGCAGAAAAGGACAAGCCAATTTGCATGCTTTGGATCGATGCCCACGCCGACTATAATACCAATGAAACCTCCCCAAGTGGCAATATTCACGGCATGCCTGTTGCGGTTGCAACAGGTATAGGGCATCCGGATTTGCTCGCCGTTGGGCATGCCGTTCCAATGATTAATCCGGAAAATGTTTATCAGATCGCCATTCGATCAGTGGACCAAAATGAGAAACGGCTGGTGATTGACAGCGGCATTTCGGTTTATGATATGCGCCGCATAGATGAGATCGGCATTCGCCAGACGATGCAGGAAATACTCCACGATGTGTCAGAAAAAGGGGCACATCTTCACGTCAGCTTCGATGTGGATAGCCTGGACCCGTCAATCGCACCGGGCGTTGCGACAACAATACCTGGTGGCCTAACTTACCGTGAAGCGCAACTCTGCATGGAAATGATTCATGATTCTGGTCTAATGGGTTCACTGGATATTGCAGAAATAAACCCCGCTCTTGATACAAACAACAGCACTGCTAAAATAGCTGTGGATTTAACGGCAAGTTTGTTTGGACGACAAATTTTTCCAACACATTCACTTTATCAGGGCGAGTAAGTATGAGCGTTCAAGAAGAGATAATTCAGCAAACCGATAAGCATAGTGCGCATAATTACCATCCACTTCCTCTGGTTTTATCGAAAGGGGAAGGCATATGGGTGTGGGATGCGGACGGCAATAAATATATTGATTGCCTAAGCGCCTATTCAGCCGTGAACCAAGGGCATTGTCATCCGAAAATCATCGGCGCGCTAAATGAACAAGCAAACAGAATGACATTAACATCGCGCGCCTTTCACAATGACCGGATGGGGGCATTTTTAAGGAAGCTTTGCGAAGTGACACAGATGGAAGTGGCACTTCCCATGAACACAGGCGCCGAGGCTGTTGAAACCGCCATCAAGGCTGTGCGCAAATGGGGCTATGAAGTTAAAGGTGTACCAGAAAATCAAGCCGAGATTATTGTTTTTCGCGATAATTTCCATGGACGCACCATGTCAACCGTCAGCATGTCATCAGAAGCAGCTTATCGGAAAAATTTCGGCCCTTTCCTGCCTGGGTTTGTGCTGATTGAATATAACGATCTTGAAGCTGTCAAAAACGCAATAAACGATAATACCGTCGCTGTGATTATGGAACCGATACAAGGAGAAGCTGGGATTATCACACCTGATGAAGGATACCTGACAGCAGTAAAAAGTCTCTGCAAGGCGAGCAACGTGCTCTTCGTTTTGGATGAAATTCAAACGGGCCTTGGCCGAACCGGCAAAATGTTTACCTATGAACACGAAAAGGATGCTAAGCCCGACATGCTTATTGTCGGTAAGGCACTTAGTGGAGGGGTTTATCCCGTATCCGCCATTGTATCTTCAAAGGAAATTATGAGCGTGTTTACACCAGGCATTCACGGCAGTACGTATGGTGGAAATCCCCTTGGTGCGGCTGTTGGTCTAGCGGCACTTGAAGTAATTGAAGACGAGAAACTCGTAGAACGATCAGCCCTACTCGGCGATTACTTTATTAAAAAACTAAACGCCATCAAAACCAATAAAATAGCCGAAATTCGCGGCAAAGGGTTGTTCATTGGTATTGAGCTTCATAAATCAGTGGGACTCGCCCGTCCCTACTGCGAAGCGCTGATGGAAAAAGGAATGCTCTGCAAGGAAACACATGATTATGTGATCAGACTGGCTCCGCCCCTTACCGTCGAAAAAGAAAATATTGATTGGATGGTTGAACAAATTGAAGAAGTCCTTAAGGATTAAGGCAACTTACTTCACGAAATCCAGACCCATATTGCGGTAACGCTCTTTATCATCCGACCAGCCTTTACGTACCTTAACAAAAATGAACAGGTGAACCCGTCTATCAAGAAGTTCCTCTAGTTCTTCCCTTGCCATTTTACCAATTGTTTTAAGGCCCTGGCCACCCTTGCCAATGATAATTTTCTTTTGACTGTCCCGCTCTACATAAATCACCTGTTCGATACGAACACTACCATCCTTTAAGTCTTTCCAGCGCTCCGTTTCAATGGTGGTCGCATAGGGGAGTTCCTCATGAAAGCGCAAGAAAAATTTCTCACGGGTAATTTCGGAAGCAAGCATCCGTTCCGTGATATCGGTTAGATGATCTTCGGGATACAGCCATGGTCCTTTTGGTAGAAATTCTGCAATGACATCGCGAAGGTCATCAAGGCCACTTCCGGTTTTTGCTGAAATCATCAATGTTTTCTCGAACGCACAAAGATCATTTAGTTCTTTTGTAATCGCAAGTAGCGTGTCACGTTTCACAAGATCAATTTTATTCAGAGCAAGTATGGTCTTTTTGCCACTTTCGCTAAGTCCTGATGCAATGCTTCTGGTGCTGTCTTCAATTTTTCGCGAAGCATCAACCAAGAGCACCACTACATCTGCATCATTAGCCCCTTCCCAGGCGGCCGCAACCATGGCCCTTTCAAGTCGTTTCTTGGCTGTAAAAATACCGGGTGTGTCAACAAAAACCATTTGCGCATCGCCGTGTACTGCCACACCAATAAGACGAGCACGCGTTGTTTGCACTTTGTGAGTTACGATAGCAATCTTGCTGCCAACTAACGAATTTAGAAGCGTGGATTTACCAGCATTGGGGGCGCCTACCAGCGCAACAAAGCCGCAACGACCCATACGTATGTTATCAATATTGGACATTTTTAATTCCGAGCATCACGCTTACTTCCAACTTTTCTTTAGCCGTTCAAGCATCAGGTTCGCGGCCTGCTGTTCCGCTCCGCGTTTCGAATGACCTTTGGCAATTTCTTCACCTTCGTCTTTAACACGTACAGCAATTGTAAAGGTTGGTTCATGGTCGGGACCTTTCTTGTCTATGGTTGTATAGACAGGAGTAGCCTTTCCTTTTGCCTGAACAAGTTCCTGAAGCTTGGTTTTAGCATCACGCTCTGCAACTTTGACATTATTTGCTAAATTTACCCATTTTCTGCGGATGAATTTTTCTGCGGCAGCATATCCTGCATCCAGATAAATTGCTCCTATAATAGATTCGCATGTATCCGCAAGAATGGTTTTTCTTTTTCGTCCACCTGTATCTTCACTACTTTTTGCCATATGAAGATAACTTCCAAGATCAAGCTCCTCGGCGACTTTTGCACAGGCTTCGCGCCGAACGAGGTTTGTATGCCTGCTGGCAAGGCCGCCTTCATCCGCTTCAGGATGAAGCTCATACATCCACACTGCAATGGTAAGCCCCAGAACCCGATCACCGATAAATTCCATTCTTTGATAGTTGGCATTACCCTCTAAACTCGGGTGGGTAAGAGCTTCACGCAGCAAGCCTTCATTCTTGAATTTATATCCAAGAATATCATATAGCTTTGAATATTGACCATTATTTTCAGTCAATTATACCCTCTTATAGTTTAGTTAATGCTGGTAAAAAACCGCTCTCTACGCTCAGCAGGGAACCATTTCCAGAATTCCCATAATCTACTGTGATTATCAAAAGAAAGCGTAATCCATTTGGCTTTGCCGATAATATTTTCAGCGGGCAGATACCCTACTCCGCCTTCTCCTGGCCCAGTGGGCGGCCAGCGGCTATCAAGTGAAATATCCCTATGATCCCCCATCGCAAAATAATGACCTGGCGGCACCGAATACACGGCTGTGTTGTCCGCCGCTAAATTGAAACCATCGGGATCATTGAGCGTTTCATAAGACTTGCCACTTGGCAAAGTTTCCTCAAAACGCTCATATACTTTAGTGACCCCTTCCGTAATTTCATGGTTGTAATCTTCAAGCTGCGTGCGCTTTATTTTCTCATCATTAAGATGGAGCTCTCCATTGATCATTTGGATTTTATCACCGGGGATACCAATGATACGTTTGATGTAATAAATGTTTGGATCACTGGGTAGACGAAATACAACCACATCCCCTCTTTCAACATCAGACGCAAAAATGCGCCCAGGAATAAGCGGAAGGCTCCAGGGAAGCGAATGCTTCGAGTAGCCATAGGAAGATTTTGAAACCAACAAAAAATCACCATGAAGCAAGTTTTTTAGCATCGATTCAGAGGGAATGGAAAAAGGCTGCAACGCAAATGTCCGAAATGAAATCGCGATCAAAAACGCATAAAACAGCGTTTTAAAAAAATCAGCCCAGCTTTCGTCTTCCTTAAGCAAAACCGATTTTGACATATTTTTTAATTTTTCTTTTTTGTTGTCGCTCATGTTTTATGTTCAAGTATTTCTTTTTATCTTCGCATTGCAAATAGCAATAACGTATGAAGACCAAAAGCTCAAACACTATTAGCAACTTATAATTTTAATGTTGAAAATGTTGATTTGCCGAATTACTGGATTGTTGAAAAGAAACGCTCTCTTCGCTCAGCAGGGAACCACTGCCAGAATTTGAAACTTTCAGCGTAGTTATTGAACGAAAGCAATATCCATCTCGCTTCACCGATGATATTTTCCGCAGGCAAAAACCCCACACCCCCTTCACCTGGCCCCGTTGCTTTCCAGCGGCTATCGAGCGAGTTATCACGGTGGTCTCCCATTGCGAAATAGTGACCTTCAGGAACCGTGTAAACTTTAGTGTCGTCAGCCGTACTTCCCTTTGAATAACCCCGATCCAATATTTCATAACTGCGGCCATTTGGCATGGTTTCTTGAAGTCGTTCAAATGTTTCTTTCTTGCCTGTTCCATTAAATCGCACAAAGTCGTCTAGTTTCTGAGTGGGAACCTTTTCACCGTTTAAGAATAGCGCACCCTCGATCATCTGGATCTGATCACCAGGAATGCCAACGATTCTTTTGATGTAATATTTACTTGTATCACTAGGCAACCTGAATACCACCACATCGCCACGCTCAACCTCTGAGGCAAAAATTCGCCCGGAAATAAGTGGCATGCTGAAAGGAAGAGAATGTTTTGAATAACCATAGGTGTATTTTGAAACAACCAGAAAATCACCAATCATCAGGTTCTTGAGCATTGATTCTGATGGAATTCGAAATGTTTTAAATGCAAAGGAATTAAAAAGACTTATCAAAATGACGATAAACAACACCGTCTTTGCAAAATCAAACCAGCTTTCGTCTTCTTCAAGCAGCAGGGACTTCGCTGTGCTTTTCGTTCTTTCTTTGGTTTGATTCTCGCTCATTAATCTACTTCACTTTATTATTGTTTTTATTCATCATCACGCAGTGCAGTCAAAATCACAATTGCCTGTGCCATTGGTGGTTCATCGGTTAAACTTAAATCCACTTGTGCAGTCATACCACTTGGAACCATTTCTTCCAATTTCTTAAGGGCCCCACCACTTAGTTTCAAAGTCGGCCGACCCAACTCATCATTAACCACACACATATCCTTCCAAAATACTCCTTTGGCGATCCCGGTGCCAAGTGCTTTTGCGCAGGCTTCCTTTGCGGCAAATCTTTTGGCAAAATTCGCGGAACTATTTCCTTTAGAGTTACAATACTCAATTTCCTGATCCGAAAAAACGCGCTTCATAAAACGATCATTAAAGCGACCAAGCGATTTTTCAATACGCCTTATATCAACCAGGTCATTACCAAGACCGAGAATTCTCATAAAATGATCCTTTTATGGCTTAAGTATGGCGATTTGCATTAGATACCACGGCCTTCATCCATCAGCTCTCGCATCCTGGCTATTGAACACTCCAGACCAACGAATATGGCTTCACCAATTAAAAAATGACCAATATTAAATTCTGTGAACTCCGGTATTGCGGCAACATCCCTGACGGTTTCATAGTTGAGCCCGTGACCGGCGTGTACTTCCAGATTTATATCACCACAGTATTTCGCGCCAGCACGAAGGCGTCCAAGTTCAATAAATCTGTCTTTTCCCGTGGCATCGCAATAAGCCCCCGTGTGCAGCTCCACCTTATTAGCACCCAACTGTTTGGACGCCCTTATTTGATCCACATCTGCATCGATAAACAAGCTGACGCTGATACCTGCTTCCTTTAATTTTGGAATATATACCGCAAGGTGGTCAAAATTCCCCACCACATCCAGACCGCCTTCCGTCGTAAGCTCCTCCCGTTTTTCAGGGACCAGGCACGAAGAGGCTGGCTTTAAACGCGTAACAATGTCCAACATTTCATCAGTGGCCGCCATTTCAAAATTGAGCGGCGTTTTAATCTCCTTCATCAGCCGTTCCATATCCTCATCCCGGATATGGCGCCGATCTTCGCGAAGGTGTGCTGTAATTCCGTCGGCACCCGCCTTTTCGGCAAGCAGTGCCGCCCGCACAGGGTCTGGATGAAATCCGCCGCGAGCATTTCTAACTGTCGCCACATGATCGATATTGACGCCAAGTCGTATTTTATTGCTCACCATCGTTATTCGCTCCGAATTTGGACTGCCGCCGTTTCAGCCTGTTTATTTTGTATTTGGAAACCAATTTAAAGATTGGCCAATAAAATACAATCCATAATAAACTTCCAATGATAATTCCGCCTAAAAGCATTGGCAAAAATATTGTCTCAAGAAATGGACCAAGTGCGGCAACCGGATCGTTTACAAGGTCGACAATTGTAAAACTGCTGAACATTTCGTTCATACGCGGCATAATATCACCGCTTGCTTCCCAACCCAATATACTAGTACCAAGTTGAAAAGTGACCGCCCAGATAAATGGAAATGTCCAAGGATTACCCACGGCTGTGCCTATAGCGGAAGTGAGAATATTACCGCGGACAATCCAGGCAACGATGCCAGCAAGAATAAAATGAAAACCAACAAACGGTGTAAAAGATACCGATGCTCCTGTCGCAAATCCCGCAGCTATGGCATAAGGCGTGCCATCAATTCGAGCAATGCGGTGCTTCAAATAGCTGGACGCACGGCGCCATCCCGCCGAAGGCCACATAAATTCACGGATCCTTTCAAAAATCGATTGTTTTTTACGGCGTTTAAACAGTGTTTGACCTCATGCTAAAGGGGGTTATTTTTTTAAATCCCTGCTTCCTGGTTTTATCGCCTCAGTCCCTTTTAGATGCGCCGGAAGATTGTCCGGAGCATATGCCGGAATTTCCAGGCCCATAAGAGAGACAAGTGGAACGCCGACGTCTACTTTTCCATTACTGCGGTCAATCAGGCAACTCGCTGCGACCACATTACCACCGTAGTTCTTAATGGTTTCTATACATTCTTTTGAAGAAAGCCCCGTGGTTACAATATCTTCTGCCATCAACACATTCGCGCCATCAGGAATTTCAAAGCCACGCCTTAATTCAAATTCACCATCTACGCGCTCTGTAAAAATAGCATCAACGCCGAGTTGCCGCCCCATTTCATAACCAACAATAACACCGCCCATCGCTGGGGAGACAACAATATCAATCTTTTTATCAATGGTAAGTTTGATTTTTTCCGCCAGCGCCGAACATATACGGGCTGCGCGCTCTGGATTCATTAGAACACGTGCACACTGAAGATATTTTTCGCTGTGTAAGCCGGAAGAAAGCAGGAAATGTCCCTCGAGCAAGGCTTCAGCGTCTCTAAATTCTTTTAAAACTTCATTCTTATCCATAATTGTCCTTTTTAATCGGTAAACGCCCGCTCAGCGGAGTTAACATAGTTGCTGGCTCTTAGTGCGGAGATAACATCGGTCAAATGTTTAACATCCCTGACCTCAAGATCAAGCTCAATCCGAAACACATCGGCTGATCTTTCGCTGAACTTGATATTGCTCACATTACCATCGTCCTGTGCAATAATGGAAAGCACAGATGCAAGCGCACCGGAGACATGTTTCAATGCCATATCCACGCGCCCGATGTAAATTTCAGCGCTATTTTCCGGTGGATGCCAGGAAAGATCAAGCCACGCTTCCGGTGCTTCGGTGTATACATCAAGCGCCTCACAATCGATGGTGTGGACCATAATACCTTTTCCTTCAGATACAATTCCAACAATTCGGTCCCCGGGAAGCGGGTGGCAGCACTTTGAAATATGAACGGGAAGTCCTGGCATAAGCCCCTTAATCGGCAGTTGATTGTCACCACCTTTGTGAGCTCGTTTGGTATCCACCACAATGGCTCCGCCCTTTTTGGCATCTTTTTTATTCTTGAGACTTGGAAACACCAACTCAAGCACAGATCTATCAGAAATTTCACCACTACCTACTTTTTCAAAAACAGTGGGTGAACCTCCTTTCAAGTTCAGCTTTTTCGCTGCTGAAGCAATGGCTTTTTTGGTGTATTCCCTTTTTTCCTGCTCAAAGGAATGTTTGAGAATTTCCTCACCAAGATCAATATATTCTTCTTTTTGTCGCTGTCTTGTGTGCTTACGAATGGCTGCTTTTGCTTTTCCTGTCACAACAAAATCCGCCCAGCTTTCGTGCGGTCGCTGCGCTTTCGAGGTCAGGATTTCAACCTGGTCACCGTTGGCGAGACGACGTTTAAGCTGCGCCGGTTCCCCGTTTACCTTACCGCCGACGCAGGTATCACCGACCATTGTATGAACCGCATAAGCAAAATCCACCACAGTTGATCCGGCCGGCAGATTAATCAGTTCCCCTTTTGGCGTAAAACAGAAGACCTGATTTTGATACATGGCGATTTTAGTATGCTCTAGAAATTCCTCTGGATCAGCCGCATGCTCAAGTATTTCCAGCAAGTCCTGGAGCCAGCGGTAATGAACACTATCTTTTTTGGAGGCATCGTTTTTATAACGCCAGTGAGCCGCAACCCCTTTTTCAGCGATAATATCCATTTCCGTGGATCTGATCTGTACTTCGATACGCTTTCGCTGTGGGCCGATCACAACCGTGTGAATAGACTGATACCCATTGGGCTTTGGCATCGAAATATAATCTTTAAGAAGCCCGGGCACTGCCTGCCAGGTTTTATGAATAACACCAAGCGCTTTATAGCAATCTTCCACATCGTCCACGATCACCCGAAACGCGAACAAGTCGGCCTGATTTTCAAGACTTACATTGCGGTAAGTGATCTTTTTCCAGATGGAATAAGGCTGTTTGCGTCGACCAATCACCTCCGCATCAAGGAAGTTTTCAGCAAATATCTTTTCAAGTTCCTTGATCACCTCATCGCGGACATTTTCCGTATTGGCATAAAGATAATCCAGGCGCTTCATAATAGATTCGTGCGCTTCCGGATAAACGTGAGGAAATGCCAGGTCTTCAAGCTCGTTCATCAGCTCCTGCATTCCGATCCGCTCCGCAAGAGGGGCATATATATCCAGAGTTTCCCGGGAAATGCGGGCGCGTTTTTCCGGCTTTTTAATAAAATGAAGTGTGCGCATGTTATGAAGCCGATCCGCGAGCTTGACAAGCAACACCCGAATATCGTTAGACATAGCAAGCAGAAATTTTCTGAAGTTTTCCGCCTGCTTGGATGTCTCCGACGTATACTCAAGCTCAGAAAGCTTGGTCACCCCGTCAACCATTTTGGCAATATCAACACCGAACAATTCTTCAATTTGCTCATAAGTCGCGACAGTGTCTTCAATCGTATCGTGAAGAAGTGCCGTTACGATTGTATCGCAGTCAAGCTGCATCCCTGTGAGAATGCCCGCAACTTCGAGCGGATGAGAAAAATACGGATCGCCACTGGCGCGTGTTTGTGTACCATGCGCCTTCATAGAAAAAACATAGGCCCGATTCAGACGCATTTCGTCCAAATCTGGATCATAAGCTTTAACCATATCAACAAGTTCAAATTGGCGTATCACGTGACAGTTCCTGATTGAGTTCTTTGTTCATACTCACTGTAAAAAAAAGACCTGCCGAGAACAACTCAAACAAGTCTTTTTAGCTAAAATATTTCAGAAGCTAGCTTACTCTGGTGCAACTTCACCTTCAGCCGCTTCGCCTTCTTCACCTTCTGTTTCTGCTTTTGCTACATCAGCCTTAACTTCCATGGCTACCTTTGCAAGATTATCAGCGGAAATATCCTGGTTGTTTTCACTGAGCTTTTGTTCAGCAAGCAGAAGTGAAATATCGTCTTCTTCCGGCTCATCCACTTCAACATGCTTTTGAAGACCATAAAGAACGGCTTCTTGAAGATCTTCCGCCTGAATGGTTTCATCAGCGATTTCACGGAGGGCAACAACAGGGTTTTTGTCGTTGTCGCGCTCAACAGTAATAGGGGCACCTGCGGAAATCTGACGCGCACGGCGAGCAGCCAGCAACACCAGGTCAAATCGGTTATCTACTTTGTCTTCGCAATCTTCTACGGTAACACGTGCCATTTTGCACACTCTCCATGTAAATAAATAAAAAAGGGCTTATACAATTCCTCACCTGTTCTGTAAAGCCGCTAAGTGGCCAAATTAGCGGATTTTTGGGGTATTTGTCTAACGATTCCCGCCGATTCCTGCTCTTCAAGTAATTCTACTACGCTTTTAGACAAAACTGGATGCACCCAGCCGGGGGCGAGTTCCTTAAAAGGAATCAGCACGAAATCACGTTCATGCATTCTGCTGTGGGGGATAACCATCTCATTATTTTCAAGGTTTTTACTTTGTAAAAGCCACGTTTCCCGTTCCGGCACCACCACATCATCATAACACAAAAGATCAATATCAATGATCCGCGCTTCCCATCGATCCCTTCTGGTTCGACCTAGCTGTTCCTCTATTTTATGCAGCGTCTTTAGCAGCTGATCCGCACTCAGTGTCGTCTCTATTTGTGCTACCGCATTAATGAACCAGGGTTGATCTGATTTTGGAACAGGTTCTGTTTCATAAAAGTTTGAGCATGCCGCGATTTTAATACCCGAAACCTCAATCGCTTCAATTGCTGCTTTCACGACGGCAATTGAGGTTGGATATTGCTTGCTTGTTAAATTACTGCCTAGTCCAATGAAGATCATAATATTGATTTTCCAAATAAATTCCAGAAATTAGCTGAATGTGGAGACACTCACCAGAAAAATCGCCTATCCATAAATATAAGCAATCCCTAAAACAGTTTTAAAACACCGCTAAATATGGTATAAGTAGTTATATTTTATTTATATTTTAGGAATTTATTATGTTATTTTACCCCGATGAAAAATTGGCCATTTTTATTGATGGTTCCAACCTTTTTGCTACTGCAAAATCCCTGAATTTCGATATCGATTATAGTAGACTGCGTCGCTATTTCGCGGACAGAAGCCGACTGCTAAGGGCAAATTATTATACCGCGCTGATCGAAGATGCTGAATATTCGCCCCTGCGCCCACTTGTGGATTGGCTTGACTACAATGGTTATACCATGATCACGAAGCCTACCAAGGAATTCACTGATGATCGCGGTGAAAAGAAAATCAAAGGTAACATGGATATGGAACTGGCCATCGACATGATGGGAATGGCAGAGCATGCGGATCATATAGTACTCTTTTCCGGTGATGGCGATTTCCGGCGCCTCGTGGAATCCGTACAGCGGAAGGGCGTCCGGGTTACTGTGGTAAGCAGCACAAAAACCCATCCTTCAATGGTGGCGGACGAACTAAGGCGACAAGCGGACAGCTTCATTGAAATTTCCAACATGCACGAAGAATTCGGACGGGTTGAATCCTCTGATGCGATCGGACACCCTTAAAGCATGACTAACATTGACCTTATTAAAAGGCACGCTGATGCCTTGCCCGGCAACGCGCCGCTTAACTGCGTGCTCTGTCCCCGACTAGTCGATTTTAGAAACCAAAATATTGAGAAGTTCCCTGATTTTTTTAATGGCCCAGTGCCCGCCTTTGGTGCATCAAATGCTGAATTACTGATTGTTGGGCTTGCGCCGGGGCTTAAGGGTGCAAACAGAACCGGCCGACCCTTTACCGGCGATTACGCCGGCGATCTGCTTTATCCTACACTTATTAAGTTCGGGTTTGCCAAAGGAACCTATGGATCATCCATTGATGATGGCCTGACCCTGGACCGGGCGATCATCACCAATGCCGTCAGGTGCGTACCACCACAAAACAAAACCATTGGTGAAGAAGAACGCAACTGTCGACCTTATTTAATTGAGCAGATTGAAAAACTACCTACCATTCGCCTCATATTGGCACTCGGATTGGTTGCTCACAATGCCGTTCTATCTACATATGGCGAAAAAAAATCGGCCTTCAAATTTGGGCATAACAAAACCCATGAACTTTCCAACGGTCTGATGCTAATCGATAGCTATCATTGCTCACGCTATAATACCAACACAGGGCGCCTTACCACTGAAATGTTTGAAGCAGTCTTTGAAACTATAGTGGCTAAGCTGAAATAAAGCAGCCTAGAAAAAAAATCACTGAAATAGAATATGCTAACCTCTATTTACACGCATTTATATAATATGTACATATTTTTACAACCTTATAGGTAATAACACAACCGAAAGTATGTAAAAAATCTGGATTTTTCATTCAGTTTGGGTTAAGGTTCATTTGTTATAGTGTTAAATAGGTGATTGGGATATATGTATTAAAAAAGGAATATAGGATGAGTATCTTTAGTAAGTTCCTAAATACGACAGCCGTTGTTACAGCCTTCGTTGCAGCGAGCTTGATTACGATTCCAGTTTACGATGCGTCTGCACAGCAAAGAAACAAGCAAAAAACGAGAGTTACCAAGCCATCTTCAACACCGAAAGTTACGGCTCCGAGACGCAGTGCACCTCGTGCAACCGCGCCACGACGTAGCAGCAGCATATCAACATCATCACGCAGCCGTCCCACGATTTCAACAAGATCAAATAATTCAACGCGCATTGCCCCGAGAGTAAGCACCAACCGCAGTGTAACAAACACCAGAAACACGACGCGTAATGCCGTTAGAAGCCGCGGCAGCACTGCAGCGGCAATAAATACGCGCAACAACAGAACGGTAACCCGTAGCCGCTCTACAAGTACCACTGTTGTGAACAGTAATAACAGGCCTACCCGAGTTATTGATCGTAGCCGCATTAACAGATCGGTTACAACAAGTAGCAATCGCGGCAATCGCACTGTGACACGCAGTCGCTCAAACACCACTGTTGCAAACACCAATAACAGCCCAAGAAGGGTTGTCGATCGCACCCGTGTAGGTAGGACTGTTGTAAACAACAATGGTCGCGGTAATCGGGAAGTCACCCGTAATCGGGGCAATACGACTGTCGTAAGAAACACAGGTCGCGGCAGCAATAGAACAATTGTCCGTGATGCGGCCAATAACACAGTGGTTACCAACAATAATCGGGGCAACAACCGTACCATCGTTCGGGATCGTGGCGACAGAACTGTGATAAGAAATACAGGTCGTGGCGGCAATCGAACAGTTGTTCGCAACCGGGGTGGCGGCGGCAACACGACAGTGATTAACAATAATGTCGGTGGCCCAATAAACACTGTGGTGAATAACCGTCATTACAGCGGCGTAGTCGGTGGCCACCGTGGATATCGCAGAGCTTATTATCGCGGCTACCGCCATGGCTACAGAGATGGTGGCCACACCGGTGCTTTCCTCACCGGCTTCATCGGTGGCGCGCTTCTATATTCCGCTTATAACAGCTATAGCTATTATGACGACTATTATGGCGGCATGAGCTACAGCTTCGGATTTGGTTACGGTTACCCTTACCATTATGGAACCAGTTTTTATCGGATGGGATATTACGGCGCGGCGGACTATTGGGGGCCAAGCTATTACGGTGCCAGCTATTATTACAGTCCCAGATATCGCTACCGCGCACCGACAAGAATTGTGTATGTAAACCAGCCTGTCCAAACAGTATATGAACAAATACCACCGGGTGAGTACCAATATGCAGATGATCAATCCGCATATCAGTATCAGCCTGAACAGATTCAGGAAGAAAACTGCCTCCAGGTACGTGAATATACAACCACAATCGAAATTGGTGGTGAAACGGTCCCCGCCTATGGCCAAGCCTGCCTGATGCCAGATGGCAGCTGGAAATTTGGTGACCCTATCCGGGAACCGGAATTCTAAGATTAAATTAAATGATGATTAAAACCCGCTGCTTGTAGCGGGTTTTTTTTGGGTTACTTACGTACAATATTTTGTACGACATAAAGTACGGTTGACACTGCCAAGAAAATTATAAGTCCTAGCCATTCCTCACCTGTCATTTGATAAAGCATCCATGAAATAAGAGCGCAACTCAAAACAGGAATGATAAATTTTCCAGGCATTTTAAACTCACCTTCTTTTGGGTCCCCGTCTCGCAATCTTACTTTCAGGGCTGCTGCACTGACCCCTGCATACACAAGAAGGATGGATCCAGACGCGAGTACCGCCAACGTCTGGAAGGAACCACTCAGCGCGATCGCACCAATCGCAAATGCATAAAGCATGATCGCCATATGTGGCGTTTTATACTTTGGATGTACTTTACCTAATACGCCTGGCAGATTTCCATCACGCGCCGCCGCAAATATCACACGGGGCGTCGCCAAAATGTCACCACTTAAAGTGCCAAATATGGAAATAGCCGCCCCAGCAAGCAACAAAGTCGCGCCCCATTCACCGAAGACAATCTCCGCTGCGGCGGCAAGCGGCGCTTCGGTATTTTGCGCAAGACCATCCCCAAGTACACCTTGCGCGACCGTTTGAAGCCCAAGGTAAACAATGAATATGCTGCCCATTCCAAGCAACAGCCCTAGTGGCACTGTCCTAGCCGGGTTCTTAAATTCGCCGCTGGTGTTCAGCGCTGTTTCAGCACCAGAGAACGCGAATATCAAAAGGAGAGTACCCGCACCAATATTTTCAAGTGATGGCATTTCGGTAATCGCCAGATTGTCAAAATTGATCATGGTCAGGCCCACAATCAACAACAGCGCAAGTGGCACAAATTTGGCCGCAGTATTAAACATTGCGAAGCGAATGCCTGACTTAACTCCAACAACATTGGTGTAGGCCATAAAGGAAAACAGTGCGACAATAAATACAACCCGCCAGACCGGGTCGTTTAAAAGCGGCACGGCAATCGCGATTGTTTCTACCATGGCGATTGTTATCGCGGCATCCGAAAACACTGCCCAACCAAACCAAAGTAAGGTCGATGCGATAAAACCGGGGAATTTGCCAAATGCATCTTCGATATAGGCGTAGGATCCACCACTGCGCGTAATTCGGCTGCCGATTTCTGCATAACATAAAAATATAAGCGCGACAGCAGCAGCGCAGATAAAATAAGCAACCAGTGCAGCGGAACCAAGTTGCGCCGCTACATAGCCGGGGAGTACAAATATCCCGGCGCCAACGACCATATTAAAAATATTAGTACCCAGTGCCTTGGGTCCAATGGTCCTGATCAGACCTTCGTCGGAATTGCTTTCACTATCACTCATAACTTCCCCTTTATCGTTCCCTAATTATGAAACCATATTGGACCAGTATGTGTGGTGATCACAAGCGATTTTATTTAACTTGGTTTAAACGCGTTGCCACTGGGGGATTTTCTCATCAACGAATTTCTTAAAAGCGTCTAATGCCGCCGGCATTGTACGGCGGCTAAATCCAATACGAAAATATTGCTTTAAATTATCGTCACAATCAAAAATGTAGGACGGAAAGACAAGTATCCCCTCGTCGAGCAGTTCTTTGGCGAGTGCATCGGACGTAATTGGGCCTTTGAACTTCACGAACCCCGTTCCACTGGCCTGGGGTTTCATCCATTCAAACCACTCTTTATAATCGTCAAAGAACTGATCCAGCAGATCAAGATTATCCCGAATAATTTGCATATTCTTGCCGATAATCTCATCACTTGCCCGGATGGTCATCATCGCCTGAATTTCACCGGCGCGTGAAAAGCATACCCCAAACAAATGCTGCGCTTTTTGAAGCTTATCGATGATATCTGGATCCTGGCAAGCAATCCAACCAATACATGCTCCCCCTGCTCCCCAGGGTTTAGCCATGGTACCAAGTGCAAGTCCATTTGCTGAAAGCTCAGCGACTGACGAGGACCTGTCATCGGGGTTGAGCTCCAACAGCCGGTAAACTTCGTCAGATAAAATAAGCAAATCATGCGCTTCCGCGAGTTCGACTAGTTCATTTTTTATCTCAAGCGTCATTAGTGACCCCGACGGGTTATGGGGATCATTAAAAACCAGATAACGGGTATCTTCCTGAATGGCAGCGCTCACCGCATCCACATCTACTTGCCAGTCATCATCGGGTGAAAGTGCCACACGGGTGACATTGCCGCCAGCGAGCCTTACCCCTTCTTCAAGGGACTGATAACTAGGGGTCACAATCACTGCATGATCACCTTTATGCAGCATAGCCAGCGTTGTAATGGTCATGCCGGTCTGTGCCCCTGGAAACACGACAATGTTATCTGCTGTAATCTTGTCATCATAAAGGGTGGCAATCACTTCGCGCAGATCATGGCTACCACCATTTTCTGCGTACCCGAGCGAATGATCATTATATAGTTCAATCAAATGATTGTCGCCCCGAGCCCGCGCGAACTCAATCAGCTCCTTATGGTCAAGCGGCTCGGACGACGACGCATAAAAGCGATGTTCAATATCGATAGTTTCAACAAGAAGTTCATCAGAACGGATGGGATTTTCTAAAAGATGCATTGATTTCTTCCATTTGATTCATCTGAAAGCGATCATGTAGAAAGTGGATAACAATGTCCACACAGAAATCAACTGACACTATTCTTTAGTAGTCTCTGCTGCTGGCGCTTCCAGTCTTTTTCCTTATCGGATGCGCGTTTATCGTGAAGTTTCTTACCGCGTGCAAGGCCAAGCAATACTTTGCACCTGTTTTGATCATTAAAATAGAGCTTTAGTGTCACGATGGTCATGCCTTTACGCTGCACAGCCGCCATCATCTTGTTTATTTCCTTACGGTGAAGCAGTAGCTTGCGCACACGTCTTGCGCTGTGATTGAAGCGATTGGCCTGCTCATATTCCTTGATATAGCTATTGATCAGGAACATTTCGCCGTCCTTCACTTCAGCGTAACTGTCATTGATATTACTTTCACCGGCCCGCAAGGATTTAACTTCGGAGCCGGTAAGAACGATCCCGGCTTCAAACTCTTCTTCTATATGATAGTTATGCCGCGCTTTGCGGTTTTGAGCGATCACCTTGTAAGCGCTTTTCTTAGTGTCATTTGACATTGATTTAGTCCAACAGGCCCGCTTTCTTCATTGCGGCTTTTACTTTTTCCTTTGTCATATCGGATATTGGCACCAGCGGCAAGCGCATATCGGGCGTGCAAAGCCCCAACAGTGACCCTGCATATTTCACCGGACCCGGACTTGGTTCAATAAACATAACGTCATGAAGGTCGCATAATTTGTCCTGAATGGCTAGAGCCCCCGTCATGTCACCAGCAAGAGTTGCCGCTTGAAAATCTGACACCAACTTCGGCGCAATATTGGCCGTTACTGAAATACAGCCTACGCCGCCATGGGCGTTAAATGCCAGCGCCGTTTGGTCTTCACCGGAAAGCTGGACAAAATTCTTGCCGCATGCGGCGCGCTGCAGAGGCACTCTCGCAAGATTTCCTGTTGCATCCTTAATACCGACCACATTCTCAAGATTGCGGTAACATCGGGCCATGGTCTCTACGGACATGTCGACGACGCTGCGACCGGGAATATTATAAATAATAATCGGGATATTCGTCGCATCGTTAATGGCTTTAAAATGCTGGTACATTCCTTCCTGTGAAGGTTTGTTGTAGTAAGGCGTCACGATCAGTGCGGCGTCCGCCCCTGCTTCTTCTGCATGTTCGGTCAAACCGATAGCTTCACGAGTTGAATTGGATCCACACCCAGCGATCACAGGAACCCTGCCCGCCACTTCATCAATACAGGATTCCGTAACCCTACGATGCTCATCGTGGCTCAGTGTTGGTGATTCACCAGTCGTACCGCACGGAACAAGGCCCGATGATCCCTGTTCTATTTGCCAGCTTACTAGTTTTCGAAATGCAGCTTCATCAAATTCCCGGTTGGCAAAAGGGGTAATTAGGGCTGGGATTGATCCGCCGAACATTTTAGTCGCTCCAATAGTAAAAATTATCTGCAAAATAGGGTGCTACTTGCATCACTGCAAGTGCTTAAGTAATTAATTGGAAATTAGAGCAAAAAAAAAGGCGGGAATTAAATTCCCGCCTTCAGTGCATACGTTTAAAAATCTATGGGGTAGTTCTTAAACGCACGGGACATTAGATATGAAATTAGGTTCTGTCTCTGTGGCCTCTACCACGTCTTTCACCACGACCACGGCGATCACGACGATCATTTAAAATGCCATCGTCATTACGGTCCATACGGTCAAACATTTTTTCTCCGGCAGCGCTATACTCTTCAGCGCTCACTGTTCCATCGCCATTTTCGTCCAAACGCTCAAAACGAGACTTTGTTCGCTCAGCATCTCGCTCGGCACGTCTTGCTTCACGTTCTTCACGGTTAGCTTCTTTTTCTGCTTCGCGTTCAGCGCGGCGCGCTTCCCTGCGGGCCTCACGTTCTGCACGGTCTGCAGCAATTCTTGCGGTATATTCTTCCAATGAAATGCCACCGCCGTCAGTGTCAGTTTCAGCAAAGCGCTTTTCATACATCGCGGCGAATTCTGATTTTTCGACGGTACCATTGCCATCAGTATCGACTTCAGCAAGCCAGTCATCCCGCTCTTGAGAATTTGCAACACCACTGATTGTTAAAGCGATTACACCTGTTAAAACATATATAGATTTTGTCATTACGATCTCCAATTTCGATCCCATTCCCACAAATCACACAGTCATAGTACGAAGCAGCAAGACAAAACCTGACAAATTATTTTTGCTTTCGGATAAAAAGACTATTTTTTGCGATAAAAGCGAAATATGGCCATGATAAAGGCGGTAAAACACATGACTGCCATTGCAAGATATGAGCCACCTGCCTCATACTCATATATGATCCCGCCGACATAAGTGGACAGCCCCATGATCAATCCCAGCGGTAAGGAGGAGTAAAGGCTTTGGGCTGTACCAGCAGTTTCTTTGGTAATACGACTGCCAAGATACTGGATCGCAACAAGATGGCTTGCGCCAAAAGTAAGAGCATGCAGAATTTGAGCGACAAATATGATCGGTAGAGACATACTGACGGAAAGAACTACCCAGCGAAGCGTGCCAAAGAAACCTATGATAGCGAAGATCAATGATAAGGGATATTTTTGAATGAAGCTGCCGCAGAAGACAAAAAACGAAACCTCAGCAATTACACCCACAGCCCAAAGCATTCCGATGACATCTTCGCCGATGCCACCTTCCTGCCAATAAATACTTCCCATGGAGTAGTAAACGCCGTGGCTCGCCTGCAAGAGCCCAACCACTATCAAAAACCAGACAAAATCTTTGTTTGCAAGCAGATTTTTTATTGGGGAACTGTTGGTAGCCGGTCCGATGGTGGTCGTTGTCTTGTTTCCCCGTGGAAGCAGTAGGGCAGATATCAAGAGTAAAACCAAACTCAATAAAACAAAAATCAATACAATACTGACTTCCGAAGTTTTTATGATCCAACCCACGACGATAGCGGCGACTATAAAAGATACGGAGCCGAATGATCGGATCTGACCGTAGCTTAGCCTGTGTTTTCCGCTTTGGGCGACAGCAATGGTTTCCATCAGCGGCATTACAGCAGGCAATGTCAGATTAACAAGCATGGTCACGATGAGTAATTGCCAGAACCCTTCCGCAAAATAGTAAAGCGCCGTAAACACGACGCTCGAAGTCACACATAAAATAAGCGGTCTTCGATATTCCTGCCGTTTATCAGAAGTCTGGCTTATCAGGGGAGAGACAATCAGTTTCAAAAGATATGGTATAGCAATGATGATACCGATTTCACTTGGGCTTAATCCCTTGTATTTTAACCAAATCGCCCAAAATGGCGTCATTATACCAAGATAGACATAAACACTGGTGTAATTTGCTGCGAGTTTTGCAAAAACGGACTGGCTAGTTTCCATAAAGAATATCTTCCAATTCGTCTCGGCTGCCTTTGAGGACGCGTTTTACTTCATCAAATGAATAACCCGCTCGGGCCATGGCGGCATTTTCTTTATCGACCGTATTTTCCTGCTCCTCACGAATTCGAAAAGGACCAAATCTGCGACGCTTCGCGTATTTAATTGCACTTTTTAGATTAAGATCTGGTTCTTCTTCTCTGGCTGTCTCAATTACGACAGTTACAATATCCGCCGGCACCCCTTTTGCTCGCAGTTTGTTTTTGATATTCGCAATCGAGTTACCGCTGGTTATATAGCTATTCATTTTGCTTGTTGCATATAGCTGGTCGTCAACAAGCCCTATTTTCACACACTTCTCCACCACGTCATTGATCCAGCCCTCGGCTTGGCTGCGTATTTCTTCCGTATCCTCCTGACTTGACAGGATACGTTCAATTTTACGCCTTAAGATGAATTTTAAATTCGCTTCTGTGGTTGCATATCTTTCAAGGTAACGATAGGCTGCGCCTTGAATATACTGATAAGTAATTTTTTTATTATTTTTGTATTTTTTCATGTTGAGAGATTAGCCGTTTCCCATGACCGAGAACAGACCCTTATCGCATTATTTATATTTATTGTTTCTGTCCTCTGTCTGGGGATGTTCGTTTTTGTTTTTAAAAATTATAGCGCCCACTGTGCCACCAATGACCATTGCCGCATCCCGCATATCAATAGGTGCCGTAATCATCCTGATCTATCTACTCATGATTGGCGGGAAACTTCCTACCCATAAATCGATATGGATTAAAGGCACCATCATTGGTCTAACAGGAACGGGGATACCCTTTACTCTGATCAGTTGGGCGATGCTTTATATAAATAGTGGTACAGGTGCCATTTGTATGTCCGTTATTCCGCTTATGGTTTTTGTGATGGCTCATTTTGTCCATCCGGACGAAAAAATGAGCTGGAAAGGCCTAATCGGAATCATCAGCGGTATCCTGGGAATATTGGTTCTATTTTATGACAGCTTAAGCGTAAGTGGGTCCGATAATATGGTGATTTATGCGCTATCGGGGATGTTGCTTGCGTCGCTTGGATACGCAATGGCAAATATTATGGTCAAAAAATACGTAAAAACGGACCCGATCAGCACGTCTTTTGTGATGCTTACCACCTCCGCGTTATTAATCTGGCCTCTCGCCTTTATTTATGAAGCACCCCTAAGTGTTGACTACGGCAACATAGAAATTTGGTCAATTGTTTACCTTGGCGTTCTTCCGACAGGTATTACGACGATGGTAGCTGTAATAGCTACACAAAAAGCTGGGTCAACTTTTGTATCCTATAATACCTACTTAATTCCGGTAGTTGGTGTTCTTGCGGGCTATATATTCCTGGATGAAGCCTTAAAACAAGCGACGCTTTTGTCCATTTTCTTCATCGCCATTGGAATTTTCGTCGCACAAAAACAGAAAAAAACCGCAAAATCCATTAAAACATAAAATTTTAACCATTTTGCTGAAGTTTTTTATTTGTTGGCAAAAATCAAATACCACTGTAAAATACGCGACGATATTTGAAAAAATTACTTGCGATTATATGATAAGGCATGTATCGAAGGTGGGTTATTTAAAACGATTCAACGATATTTGAGATATTTTTTTAATAGGTCAATTTGTTAGAGGGGAAATATCCAATAGTTTGTTTTTGGAATTTTTCTACAAAAAATTAGAGAAAACAGCTGAGTGACATAATTCATATATGCTTGAACCTACACCTACATTAGATCCCGATCTTCCGCGGAGATACGCAGATTTCAAAACACTGCCTGAAGCCCTTGATTACGCTGCAGAAGGCGTGCGCGGACTTAATTTTTATTCGCCGCGCGGTGAACTTGAGACCAGTATCACTTACAAGCAAATCCGGGAACGCGCTCATGAAATTGGCCGAAGACTAGTTCATTTTGGTATTGAACGTCATTCACGCGTAGCCCTGATAGCTGAAACTAACGAAGATTTCGTGTGTTATTTTCTTGGCTGTCAGTATGCAGGTCTACTTCCTGTTCCACTGCCGCTGCCAACATCATTTGGGGGGCGTGACGGTTATACGGAGCAACTTCACCAACAAATGAAAAGTTGCGGTGCAACAGTAGCACTATCCGCCGCTTATATGCTTCCTCTGCTTGATGAAGCTACACACGGCCTAAAAATGAAATTTGTCGGCACGCCCGACACTTTTGAAGCGCAAGCAAGAAAAGTTGATCTTAAAAACGTACCGTTGCCGGAAGTCAATCCTGAAGATTTGGCTTATCTTCAATATTCCTCAGGAAGTACGCGTTTCCCCCATGGTGTGGCGGTTACACATAAAGCACTAATGGCAAATTGTTCTGGAATTGGTAAAATAGGTATGGAAGTGCGTGATGATGACCGTGCCGTTTCCTGGCTTCCATTTTATCACGACATGGGCCTTGTCGGTATGCTGATTTCACCGATCGCTTGTCAGGTTTCCATTGACTATCTGACTACTGAAGCATTTGCAAGACGTCCAATTCAATGGCTTAAGCTGATTTCTAAAAATAGGGGAACAATGTGTTCCGGCCCAACGTTTGGTTATGAAATTTGCGCAAGGCGCGCCAATTCAACCGATCTTGAAGGTCTTGATCTGTCAAGCTGGCGTGTTGCCGGTATTGGTGCTGATATGATCAGGCCAAATGTTCTTGAAATTTTTGCTGATACTTTTAAGGACTGCGGATTTGATAAGCGCGCCTTTATGCCAAGCTACGGCCTTGCCGAATGCACACTTGCGGTGAGTTTTGGTGAAAAATTCACCGGTTATGAAGTTGATCTGGTTAGCGAGGAAGTGCTAAGCGGTGATGTTAAATCTGTCAAAGAACACACAATTAACGGAAATGGCGCCAACTACCGCGAAGTTGTTAATTGCGGCAAGCCGTTACCGGATTATGAGCTTGAAATCCGCGATGAAAATGACACCGCACTTGGCGAGCGCGAAATTGGTCGTGTTTGCGTTAAAGGCCCGAGCGTCATGGTCGGATACTATATGGATGAAGATGCGACGAGACAGTGTCTGTCCGATGATGGATGGCTGGATACCGGCGACATCGGATATATGGCAAAAGGCTCCCTTTATATTATCGGCCGTATCAAAGATCTTATTATTATAAACGGTAAAAACCACTGGCCTCACGATATTGAATGGGCCGTTGAAAAACTGCCAGAACTTAGATCAGGTGATAGCGCCGCGATATCAATCCCCGGCGAAAACGATGAAGAAGTCCCAGCAATTCTTGTACAATGCCGTAAACGGGACGAAGAAGAACGAATTGATCTTGAAAACAGGATTAAAAGTGAAGTTCAGGCGGTGATCGGTAAAGCCCCAAAAGTGATTTTGGTTCCACCACGCTCACTGCCAAGGACATCGTCCGGTAAATTAAGCCGCGTTAAGGCCCGCCGCCAGTATCTGGAAGGCCAACTTCAATAAGACCAATAACTCAATTGACGAGCATCAGTTCAAAACGTTAATCTAGCCAAACATTTAGATTAGCGTTTTCGTATTCTTGGGAAGTTTAATGACAAAACAAATAGCCCTGACGGGTGCTACAGGCTTTGTTGGTCGCAATTTACTCAAAGAGCTGCTTTCCCAGGGTTATCAGGTAAATGCACTTACACGGAAAGAACAATCTCCTGAGCAAGGGGTAAATTGGATCTCAGGTGACCTTCAGAATGAAGTTGCTCTGAAGGCACTCCTTCAGGATTGCGATGCTCTGATAAATGTTGCCGGGCTCATTAAGGCAAAATCAGCGGACGAATTCATGGACGCTAACGCCCATGCGGTAACACGATTAAAAACAATCCTTAAGGAAAGTCCAAAATCACCACTATTTATTCAGATTTCATCTTATGCTGCGCGGGAGCCACAATTATCGGATTACGCCTTTAGCAAATACCAGGGCGAGGAGATGCTTAAAATTGGTGATCAAATTAATTGGACAATCTTAAGACCCCCTGCTGTATATGGGCCAGGCGATGTTGAAACCCTAAAAATATTCAAGATTATAAATCATGGTCTTTCCCTTTTTCCAGCAAACAAGGACAACCGCGTTTCATGGATCCATGTTTCCGATTTAAGTAAGGCAATCGCCAATCTTATTGAAGCGCCTGATATCAACAAGAAAACATTTGAGGTCGATGATGGCGCTGAAAATGGTTATTCTCACGAGGAATTTTTCACCATTGCCGCAAAGCTTATTGATAAAAACCCAATAAAACTAACCGCATCGAAATTCATTTTAAAAGTGATCGGCAGTCTAAACGATTTGTTTGGTTTTATACTAAATTATGCACCCATGGTGTCGTCAAAAAAGGTAAATGAAATCTGCCACGAAGACTGGGTTCTGAACAAAGAATTGGATTTACAAAAAACTGGCTGGGAACCGAAAATCCCTTTAAATTCAGGGCTTAAAGAAACTCTCGACTGGTACAAAAATAACGAATATATTTAAACCTTATTTTATAATAGATTTTAAGAACTAATTTCTGTAAGTTAGCCAACCTATTTTAAAGGTATAAAAAATGACACAAACAACAACGGAAATATTTGATCAGATTTGCGAGCTAATGGCTCCCTTTAATCAAAAATCAATCGATATTAAAACCGATACTACATTCGCTACCGACCTTGAACTGGACAGCCTATCAGTTATGGATATGCTGGCTGCGATTGAAGATCACTTTGACATCACAGTTCCGCTAAACATTCTGCCAGATCTTGAAACCGTCGGCCAGGTTGCCGAAGCCGTCAAAGACATTCTTGACGAATAATTTCTGCAACAAGGTTAGATTGCCCTAAATGACCGTAGATCTTTTTGAAAAATTCGATAGTACCCTAGATGAATACAACAAACTTCCTGAAGGTGAACTCAATCCCTTTACGGTAAGTATGGATTCTGTGATTTCCCCGACAGAAGCCATCATCAATGGCCGCAAGACAATCCTTGCTGGCACCAACAATTATATGGGCATGACTTATAATGCAGAATGCCTGCAAGCCGCGGAAGATGCATTAAAAAACTTTGGAACTGGCACTACAGGTTCTCGAGTTCTTAATGGTACATATAACGGTCACAAAAAGCTTGAAGAAACACTTAAGGATTTTTATGAGGCAAAACATGCCATTGTTTTTTCAACGGGCTATCAAGCAAATTTAGGTGTTATCGCGACAATTGCCGGTCCCAAGGACTATGTGGTAATTGATGCAGACAGTCATGCCAGTATTTATGATGGCTGCGCCATGGGCAATGCTACAGTTGTGCGTTTTGCTCATAATGATCCGGAAAATTTGGAAAAACGCCTTGCAAGAATTCGGAAGAAAGATCCAGATGCTGGTATTTTAGTTGTGATTGAAGGGGTTTACAGCATGCTTGGTGACCAAGCCCCAATCAAAGAACTTGCCACTGCGGCAAAAAATCATAACGCTTATGTACTGGTCGACGAAGCCCATTCCATTGGTGTTTTTGGCAAAACCGGCCGCGGTGTCGCCCAGGAACAAGGTGTTGAAAACTTAGTTGACTTTACGGTTGGTACCTTCAGTAAAAGTGTTGGCACAGTTGGCGGATACTGCGTATCAAACCATCCGAAGTTTGAAGCACTACGCCTTGTGTGCCGTCCTTATGTGTTTACCGCTTCACTGCCACCATCTGTTGTCGCGTCAGCCAATAAAGCGCTGGAGCTTATCAAAGACAGTAATCTTCGTGTGAAATTGCTTGAAAATTCAATGAAACTGAATAAGGGCCTCGCCAACGCGGGCTTTAACATGGGAACAACAGGTGAAAGTCCAATTGCCGCAATTATTATTGATGACAAGGATACGGCTGTCGCCTACTGGCAGAATATGATGCTGGAAGGGGTATATGTAAATCTGGCGGTACCACCGGCCACACCAAACGGTCTAAACCTGATGCGCTGCAGCCTTTCGGCGGCACATTCATTCGAACAAATTGATTATATGCTTGAAAGATTTATCAAAGTCGGCAAGGACTTAGGGGTACTTTCCTAGTCCAATCTGATGAAAGTAAGATCTTCCGCGACTGAAATTAAAAGCTCGCCACTTAAGTCGGTTTCATAAAAGCATCCATCAACAACAAACTGCTTGTTAAACACAAGTCTCGCGTGTTCTATTTCGGTAATCACATGACCCGGCAACATATGCTCGCTATAGGATCCTTTGAGCATTCGTTTGCCCGTGTTGAGAATAGCATCTTTGGTGTTTTCAACGCTTAAGAAATTAAGCGTATCTGAGTTTTTCTTAACGGGAAACTTGGTACCCAAAAAAATCCAGTCCAGACTGCTGAGCAGTACCATAAAATATCTACCAACCACCGCACCGCGTTGATTACGGTTTATACGGATCATGTCATTGATATCATCTGAACGACGGGAACCAATGTAAGCTTTATAAAGCAGCGAAATAATTGTCAGATAATTCTGCATAAACTGCTTGATGCCAGATTGGTGAAGCCTTCTTTGAAAAAGCGATTTACGGCTCATAATTTCACCAGTGCAGAAATAAAGGCCGTAAAGCTTACCCACATGCATCACACCTTCAATTTTGATGAGTGGTGTTTTAACAACATGGTCAAGCAACCTGCCGGTACTGTGTTTTCGAAGAATAATTTGCAAGTCCTGATGGGGCTGCGCTGACATCGCACCAAAACTTTGAGATATAAAGCGCTCGTCATCGCCGGACAGCACCGAAATTGGAATCTGTTCTTTGCCAAATGGCTTTTTATCAATCAGATATTCGAAAGTCGCAGAAGAAAGTGCTTGCCCCCCAACAATGACAATTGCGGACACATTGCACTGCTTAAACCGGGCCAGTGCTTCCCCAATATCCATGAAGTTCTTTACTTCGTAATGGATAATGCCTGACCCTTCTTCTTTGATGATATTCCTGATGCGTTCCATTTCATTTTTATTTGTAAATGAATCAGGACTACTCAAAATAGCGATCATATCTGTCATTTATCCCGGCGTGCGTTAATTTTCGCTGCTTAATTCTTGTATACCAAATTATGTATAATTTAAATATTTTTGCCCCATATTCACCATAAAGTTCTGGCATATGCGGTGTTCGTGTATTATTTTGCCAGTAAATTCTTTGGTGCCACTACTAAATAGTAAAATATTTAATATACTTAGCCATAAATGAGCAAAGGTAATAACACAAGCCATTAATCAATCTGCTGAGCATTTTATGTTAAATAAAATTGATTTTTATATCCTGCGCAATACGCTCGTTCCCTTGATCGCTACACTTGGGATTTCGGCCCTCTTGCTGCTACTTGAAAAAATGCTTTCGTTATTTGATTTCGTAATCAATCAGGGCGGCCCTATTGACGTGGTTTGGCAGATGCTGGGTAACCTGATGCCTGGCTATTTAACGTTGGTGATTCCGCTTGCGATGTTTTTGGGCGTTTTACTCGCGATCCGCAAGTTCGCACTTAGTAGCGAACTTGATGCCTTTCTATCCTGCGGCCTTAGTTTACATCGCCTTCTGGTCCCTTCAATCCTCATCGCCCTGATGTTGCTGATAGTAAATATCCTGGTGGTTGGTTTTGTGCAACCGTACAGCAAATATGCCTACGAAGAGCTTATATTTGACGTCCGCAGCGGTGCACTTGGTGCAGCGATTAAGTCAAATGAATTTACAGATTTAGGTGAAGGATTGACGCTTCGCATTGAAGAAAGCCAAAATTCAGGACGGGAACTACTTGATATCTTTGCGCAGAAGGAAGATGCGGACGGCCATATCTTTTCGGTCAGCGCAAAAAAAGGAAGCTTTTTTGCCTCTCCTGACCAGAAATATATCATCTTAAGGCTGTTCGATGGCACGTTGATTGATTTTGATGCGAGCCAGAACAGGCCACGTATCCTAAATTTCGATATGCACGACCTTCCTCTAGAAGTGCCAATGTTTGAACAATTCCGCAATCGCGGCGATGACGCAGAAGAAATGACCTATGCGGAACTTTGGGCGGAACGGGACAGTGGCGATTCAGCGGTTATCGCCATGCTTCATACGCGCGCCGCAAGGGCGCTTTCCATATTGATTGTACCATTTCTTGCAGTACCACTTGGTCTAGTTGCAAAAAGATCAGGTCGTGCGCTCGGAATATCGGTGGGAGTATTTATCCTGCTGCTTTATCACAAAGTTCTTGAATTCGGATATGACTTCGCTGCAGACGGCAGTTTAAGCCCCTACATGTCTATTTGGTTGCCCACCGCCATATTCGTTGCGGTTACAGCGCGATTATATTATGTCGGCGCCTATCAGGTGGGCGGCGTACCGCTTCGAAACCTTGAGATAATTTCCGATATTATCGTGGAAGCGATAAGTAAAATGTTTAGAAGACTAAGGGCGGCAAACTGATATGGTAGAACGGGTTATCAGTTACGGCGGCCATTTCGGCAAAATATTCAATCCAGGCAGCATGGATGTGTATTTGGCCAAGATTTTTGCAATTCGCTATGTCATTATTCTTGCTGGACTTATTGCCACGTTACAGATGCTCGACTTACTTGCAAAATCGGAAGAGATATTGGCTGGTGAGGGCGCTGTATATGCTGATCTATGGCGTTATGTAACACTTAGAAGCCCGCACCTTATTTCGCTCTTCTCACCTTTTGTGGCGTTGCTTGCGTCAATACTCACCCTTTCCGTTCTTAATGTGAACAGCGAAATCGTGATTATGAAAGCTTCTGGATGGTCCGCCTTTCGTATTATTGTACCACTCATGGCCGTATCGGTGCTGATAGGAGCAATAAATTTCGTATTTTCAGAAACAGTAACCGTGCACGCGCGTGCAGAACTTCGCAACTGGGAAGCAAATGGTTTTGCGGCGGATATTCCGCCAGCACCGGATTCCGTTTATGATACCTGGGTAACGGACGGTGAAAATCTTGTTAAAGCAGAAAGCGCCAGCCGCAATGGCAGCATCCTGCTACTTGATCAGGTGACACAATATATTCGAGACCCGCAGAAAAATATCACCAATATCATCAAAGCCGATTTTGCTGTTTATCGTGATGAGGGATGGAAGCTCTATGGGGTAAAAGATTTTGATGTAAACACCCTTGAAGTTACCCAACTTGAAAATCTTGATTGGGTGACAACAATACCCCCTGAACGCTTTATCTCCCTTGCAATTGTTGCGGATCAAGTAAATTTGCCGCGCCTGCGACGGGCTATAAATCAATTGCAGTCGGAAGGTCATGATACGGACAATCTGGATACAATGCTGCAGCAAAAATATGTTTCACCACTAAGTACTTTATTGATGCCACTGCTGGCTGGACTTGCGGCATTTGGGCTTCATCGGGGTGGAAACCTGCTTGCTCGGATCATGCTGACATTATCAATGGGATTTGGTTTCTTTGTCGTAAACAATCTGTTTATTGCACTTGGACAATATGGTGCTGTACCACCACTCGTTGGTGCCTGGCTCCCATTTGCCTTGTTTGGATTAACAGGCATAAGTTTCTTATTGGTTACTGAAGAATAAAAATAAAAAAGGACATCTGGTGACGCCATCCAACATTGAGATCAAGCCTGCGCTGACCAAAGCCGACAGAAAAATTTTCGTAGAACTTCTTTGGGATATCTACAAAGATGAGCCAAACTGGACCCCCCCTCTTATGATGGAGCGGATGGACGCCATTGACGAAAATAAAAATCCCTATTTCGAGCACGCTGAAGTTCGTTTCTGGATTGCCTATAAAGACGGCAAGCCAGTGGGTCGTATAAGCGCACAGATTGACGAGCTTGTGCCCAAACACCATGGTATAAACACCGGACATTATGGTTTTTTCGATTGTATCGATGATCAGGATGTTGCAAACGCGCTTTTTGAAACAGCATCAAATTGGTTATCCGAAAATGGCATGGTGGAAATGATTGGACCATTTTGCCTGTCGATCAACGAGGAAACCGGCATGCTCGTTGAGGGACACGACACGCCACCAAGGCTAATGATGGGCCATAGCAGACCATATTTTGAAAAATTGGTCCTTGGAGCAGGTCTTGGTAAAGTGAAAGACACTTGGGCCTATACCCTGGACATCAGCAAGCCGATCCTACAACCAACCATTCAGAAACTGGTGAACCGCGCCGTTGATAAAGGACAGGTCACCTTCCGCCCGATCAATATGGATAAATATGAGGAAGAACTCAAAATCATCCTTGATATATTTAATGACGCCTGGATCGAAAATTGGAAATACATTCCTTTCACCGAAGCGGAGCTGGACCACGCAGTAAAAGAACTTAAAATGATCATCCGGGAAGATTTCACCTATATCGCGGAAATTGACGGTGTACCCCAAGCCATGATGGTGACCCTTCCAAACCTTAACGAAATTATTGCGGATCTAAATGGTAAGCTGTTCCCGTTCGGGATTTTCAAGCTACTTTGGCGATTGAAATTAAGTCCCAGCTTCGGCACTGTTCGCGTCCCGCTTATGGGTGTTCGTAAAGAATATCAAAACAGTCGATTAAGTGGTATTATGTCATTTGGGCTATTTGAAGCATGCCGTCAAAGTGCAATAAAAGTGGGCTGTCATACCGCTGAACTTTCATGGGTACTTGAAGAAAACACCAGGCTTTCAAAACTGCTCGAAACTATTGGTTGCGTAAAATACAAAACATACAGATTATTTCATAAAGATTTGTAATGGACGATAACGACGAACAACAAAATCCGGAACCAGTTCTCTTTGAACCTGCTCCAAAGCTAAGTTTCTTTCACCGTGTAAGACGCTATTTTCTTACCGGCTTGGTGGTCGCTGCGCCGATTGGTATTACCATCTATATCGGCTGGTGGTTCATTACCTTTGTTGACGATAATGTAAAACCGCTCATTCCAGCGATTTATAATCCAGAAAATTACCTACCCTTCTCAATTCCTGGCCTGGGTCTTGTCGCGGTATTCATTTTCCTGGTTATACTTGGTGCTCTTACGGCAAACTTATTCGGTCGTGCCCTCATTCGTTTTGGTGAACGGATTGTTGACCGCATGCCAGTGGTACGCAGCGTATATGGTACACTTAAACAGATTTTCGAAACTGTTGTCGAGCAGGATACCAAGAGTTTCAGCGATGTTGTGCTGGTGGAGTATCCCCGAAAGGGCATATGGGCGATCGCCTTTGTATCTGCAGAAAACACCAGTGAAATTCAAGATAAAATGGCAGACCATGTTGTAAACCTGTTCCTGCCAACGACCCCAAACCCCACATCCGGTTTTTTGCTTTTTGTGCCGAAAAAAGATCTTATATATTTGGATATGACACCAGATCAAGGTGCCAAATATGTCATTAGTGCCGGCCTGGTAAATCCTGAAGATCTTCCGCGCAAAGATGCAGAGTGACGATCAAGACTTAATTTGCGATTTCGTCGGCGGCCCTGTTGGGCACCGTTTTCGCCAAGGTGGTGGCAAGTCACAAGCACTAGCAAAAGCCATTGGTCTAAAAGGAAAAAATGAGGTTAATGTCGTTGATGCGACCGCCGGTCTGGGCCGCGATGCTTTCCTCCTCGCTTCTCTTGGCGCACATGTCACTATGATTGAACGCAACGAGCAGATGCATGCGCTGCTTTGGGATGCTATGGAACGCGCACGCGGAGAAAATGAAAGGTATCAAGACGTTATAAATCGCATGACACTTATCCAAGGCGACGCGATCAATCTTTTACCTACAATGAACCCGGAAATAATATTAATCGATCCCATGCATCCTCCGCGGACAAAATCCGCTTTGGTAAAAAAGGAAATGCGCATCATCCGCAATATCGTCGGTACTGACCCGGATGCAAAAGAATTGATGGATGTAGCACTAAAAACAGCGACAAAACGGGTCGTACTTAAATGGCCACAGCGGGCTGACCCGATGGAAGGAATTCCAATACCTTCCCATAAAATAGTTGGAAAATCAACGCGTTACGATGTGTTCATCCGGACTTGAGATACTTGACCCCCTCATCCCGTTCGAAAAGATAAAGCAGTATTCGCAGATTCTTACCACGCTCTGAAGACAGGTCTGGATCATTTTCAAGCACCAGACGTGCATCATCCCGGGCCATGGGAATAAGTTTTTGATGATCTTCGATGCTCGCGACCTTGAATTTAGGCAGGCCACTTTGCCGGGTTCCAAGCACTTCACCGGCACCGCGCAGTTTTAAATCCTCTTCTGCAATAAGGAAACCATCCTCAGTCTCACGCATTATTTTAAGCCTTGCTTTCGCGGTTGCACCAAGGGCACTACCATAGAGTAGCAGGCATGTTGATTTATCCGCGCCGCGGCCAACACGTCCCCGGAGCTGGTGAAGTTGCGAAAGACCAAAGCGTTCGGCATGTTCAATGATCATCACGGTTGCTTCTGGCACATCGACACCAACTTCAATCACTGTGGTTGCAACAAGGATATCAATTTCCCCGGAAGCGAATTTTTCCATAACCGTGTCTTTTTCCTTTGCTTTCATTTTGCCGTGAACAAGTCCGACACGTTCGCCAAAAACCTGCATCAGGTGCCGGTACCGTTCTTCAGCCGCTGCAAGATCCATCACTTCGGATTCTTCTACCAATGGGCAAACCCAGTAAAGACGCGCACCACTTTCAATGGCGCGCTTCGCCGCCACAACAATCTCATCAATGCGGCTAAGCGTCATCACGCGGGTATCAATTGGTGTCCGCCCAGGTGGTTTTTCATCAAGCCTGGAAACATCCATATCACCGTACACAGTCAGCGTTAAAGTGCGTGGTATTGGGGTTGCTGTCATGGCAAGAATATCCATACCAATACCCGCTTTGCCTTTCGCCGAAAGAGCCATGCGTTGTTCAACGCCAAAGCGATGCTGTTCATCTACAACCGACATTGCAAGATCATGATAAATGACATCTTTTTGGAATATGGCATGTGTTCCGATTAGAATGTCAATCTTTCCATTTTCCAGGTCAGTCAGCAGTTTATCGCGCGCCTTACCTTTGTCTCGCCCGGTAAGGATTGCAATATTTACACCGATCTTTTCCGCAACATCACTCAGGCCTGCATAATGTTGTCGCGCAAGTATTTCTGTGGGTGCAAGAAGCGCCGCCTGCGCGCCGTTTTCAACCGCAATCAGCATACTTAGAAGTGCTACAACCGTCTTTCCGCTTCCTACATCCCCTTGCAGTAAACGCATCATTGCAGAAGGCTGCCCCATATCCACTTTTAATTCTTCGACAGTTCTAGATTGCGCCCCTGTAAGATCGTATGGCAGGGCATCAATCGCCTTGTTCACCAGAGCACCGGAAGACTTCATCACTCTTCCCTTTTTCTTTTTCGTTTGGCGGCGCATAATCTCGAGCGCAAGCTGATTGGCGAGAAGTTCATCGTAAGCCAGACGTGTTCGAGCTTTTGTAGAAGGTTCCAAATCTGATAATTTTTCCGGTTTGTGGACAGAGGCCAGCGACGCATGCCAACTCTGCCAACCCTCTCTCTCAAGAAGGGTGCGATCAAGCCATTCCGGAAGCTCTATCGCTTTTTTGTTTGCATCACCAATGATGCGCGCCATAACCTTGCCGCTGATTCCTGCGGTTAGCGGATATACTGGTTCAACTTTCGGAATTTCATCTCTTTTTTCTGACGGCAAGATATAATCGGGATGGCTCATCTGGAGCTGACCGTTGTAAATTTCGACCTTCCCGCTCACGAGCCGTTTCTCTCCCTCCGGCAGCTGTTTCGCCAGATAATCGTGTCTGGGATGGAAAAATATAAGTTGGATGGTGCTACTGTCATCATGACACCAAACGCGGTAAGGCTTTCTGCTTTTTGCAGGAGCAATATCATGCTTACCCACGGTCACTTCAAGGGTCGCAACCTGATCAAACTTTATATCCGAAAGTTTAGGTGACGCGCGGCGGTCAATTAGATCCACCGGCAAGTGCCAGAGCAGATCAAGTATTCGCGTGCCCGCGACCTTTTCCAGACTAGCGGCAATTCGCCCACCAACGCCCGGCAGACTGGTGGTATCCGAAAAAAAGGGAAATAAAATCTCTGGCCGCATTTACACTCGCAAGAATATTGGTTTTTATTGGTTTAATTTTTCGAAATAGTTTTATATACAACTAACATACCTTACCAACAGTCGGATGAGAAGTTAAGTGGCGCTATTTAACACACCTGGATTTATCGAGGGCAAAATCGATAAAGATGAGAGCATTGAAGTTCGCCGAAAACGGCTGAAATTCAGAAGCTGGCATCGAGGGATAAAGGAAGCTGATATTCTGCTTGGCTCTTTTGCTGATAAATTCCTGGATGAACTAACCCCCGAACAATTGAATGCTTATGAAACCATGTTGCGGGAACCGGATTCTGACCTTGTGGCCTGGATTACAGGGGATAAACCTGCGCCAGAGCAATATGACAATGACGTCATGGATATGCTTAAGTCCATTGACTATATCAAGATAATGAAGTGACCCAGCTAGTTTTCGCCGAACAACCCTTAACTCTTTCGAACGTGCCCGAAGGCATGGACGCACTGGTGCTCGCACAGGAAGCAGCAGAGCTAGAAAGTGGGCAAATCCTTCATATAGCCCGCGACGATATCCGTATGGAAAACATCGCTGAGCTCGTTTCTTACTTCCTGCCCACGATAGAAGTTATCACTTTCCCGGCGTGGGACTGCCTTCCCTATGACCGGGTCTCACCAAATCCGGATATATTGGCGCGGCGAATGACAAGCCTTGTCAAAATTTCAAATCCAAAAAAAACACAGGTCATAATCACGACCATTAATGCCGCAACTCAACGTATTCCGGCAAAAGAAACCATCAAAACAGCCAGTTTTAGCACGGCTGTCGGTGACCAGCTGGATATGGAAGCGCTCACAGGTTACCTAAGCCATAACGGATATTCGCGCGCGAGCACTGTCGTTGACCATGGCGATTATGCCATTCGCGGCAGCATCATTGATATTTTCCCACCAGGACTTAAAAAACCTGTGCGGATTGACTTATGGGGTGACGAAGTCGACAGCATCAAAATTTTTGACCCGGTGAGCCAGCGTACCGAAGATAAAACAAACAGTATCAATCTGGTCCCCATGGGGGAAATTTTCCTGGACGAAACTGCCATCCGCAATTTTAAGCGCGCTTACGTAAGTGAATTCGGACCTGCCAGAAACAATGATCCACTTTATGAAGCGGTGTCGGAAGGTCGCAAACACGCTGGCATGGAACACTGGCTTCCATATTTTCATGAAAAACTGGAAACTTTGTTCGATTATGTTCCGGATGCCCATGTCACCATGGATAACCTGACCCTGGAGGCACTGGAGACAAGGCTAAGCGCCATATCCGACTACTATCTGGCACGAAAAACGGCGCTTGCGGAAACGCCAGTGAAATCAGATACGGTTGCACCATATAAGCCCGTACCATCAGAACTTCTTTTCGTTGGGGCGGCAGAATGGCAGACAATTGCAGATAGAATGGATTTTCATCAGTTTCATCCGTTCGATGTTCCGCCTGGGGACAACGTGAAGACTTTTAGAGCGACTACAGGGCGAAACTTCGCGCCAGAACGAAATGATAAAGAAATCAACATCTATGATGCGCTTAGAAAGCATGTCGCCGCGCTTCAGCAAACGGGCAAGAAAATATTCCTCGCCAGCTATAGCACTGGCGCGCGGGACCGTTTAAGCGCAGTGCTCAAAGATCATGGCATGGCTGGCCACAAGCTTCTGGAAAGCTGGAAAGCGGCCAAAAGGCTTCCAAAAGATACCATTGGCCTGATCATACTGCCTATCGAGCACGGATTTGAGACTGAGCGTTTCGCGATCATTTCTGAACAGGATGTTTTGGGTGACCGCCTGATCCGTAAAGTGCGTCGCACACGAAAGGCGGAAAACTTCATTTCTGAAGCCTCGGCCCTCACTCCCGGTGATCTTGTAATCCATCTGGATCATGGCATCGGCCGCTATGTGGGTCTTAAAACCGTA
>JANQJN010000147.1 GCA_028281625.1 Emcibacteraceae bacterium
GTGAAAGCCCGAATACCATGATCAGCGCAGAAATCGACGCTAAAGTCGGGGGCGCCTGGGCATTCCTGTTCATTGACACGCCAGAAAAAACCGGAACGCTCGAAGGAAAGTATCTGGAAATCACCCCGAACGAAAAACTGGTCTTCGACTGGCTGTTTCGGGAACGTTACAGCGACGGACGAGAGGAAGTCACAGAGCAATCAATTGTCACAATCCTGTTTGAAGAAGATGGTGACGGTACAAAAATCACACTGACCCACGAAAATATCAATAACCGCGACGGCCTGCTCAGTGTTGGCAGCGGATGGGAAGGTACATTTAACAATTTTGCCGCTATTATAGCGAAAATTTGAGGAGAGAATATTATGGCACAGCGTATGGCATCCCGCGAAGAATGGCTTGAAACCCGCCTCGCCCTTTTGGAAAAAGAAAAAGCATTTAACCGTGAGCGTGACGCGCTCAGCGCCGCACGGCGCGAGCTTCCCATGGTGCGGGTTATGGAAGACTATGAGTTTGATACCAATGACGGACGCAAGTCCCTCGCGGAGCTCTTTGGTGATAACACCCAACTGATCGTCTACCACTTTATGTTTGGAAAAGACTGGGAAGAAGGCTGCCCGAGCTGTTCTTACCTTGCCGACAACTTCAACGGTATGGATATGCATCTTAATGCCCGGGACGTAAGCTTCTGGGCAATATCCAATGGCCCTTTGGAAAAACTCAATGCCTATCAAAAGCGGCTTGGCTGGAATTTCAACTGGGCCTCCACCGATGGCAACAGTTTCGGTGCTGATTTTGGTGTCACATTTGAAGGCGGTGAAAAGGCAAATGGCAAGGGCTATAACTACACCGACAATGTCTACGGTGAAGAAATGCCGGGCCTAAGCGTTTTTGTAAAGCTCAATGACGGCGGTGTGGCCCATACTTACTCCACCTACGCCCGGGGACTTGATATGCTTATTGGCACCTATAATTTCCTGGACCTTACCCCCATGGGCCGCGACGAGGATGACCTTGATTTTACCATGGCCTGGATCAGACGCAACGACAGCTACAACGAATAAAACAATAAGGAAATCAAAATGAAACTATATATTTTCGCGGCTTCGCCTAATTGCCGCAAAATTACCGCTTTGCTTAATCACCTTGATATGGAGGTCGAGCTTATCGAGTTAAACCTCACCACGGGTCAGCATAAAAGCCCGGAAATACTTGGTCTTAATCCAAATGGTTCCGTCCCTATTCTCGAAGATGAGGGTTTTAGCCTCTGGGAATCAAATGCGATCCTTCAGTATCTTGCGGATAAACATGGTGATACCGAAGTCTTTCCACGTGATCCAAAAATTCGCGGAGAAATTATTCAGTGGCTTTACTGGCAAACCGCCCATTTCGGCGCGGCGATTAGTACGATTGCATGGGAGAATTTCGCAAAACCAATATTCGGGCTGGGTGATGCGGACCCGGTGCTGGTTGCCGATGGGCTGGCACGCTTTCACAAACACGCTGCAATATTGGAATCGCGTCTATCAGATAATGATTTCATAATGGGGCAAAATGTAACAATAGCCGACTTTTCCATGGCAAATACAGCAACGGTAAATAAGCCCGGCAAAGTTCCTGTGGACGAATATCCGGCTATAATGGCCTGGTATGAGCGCCTTGATACCCTGCCAGCCTGGCAAAAAAGCGCGGTGCCGCTGCCCGCATAATTAGTCCACCTACGCTCGGGGACTTGATATGCTTACTAGCACTCAGAGTCTTCTGAACCTTACCCCCATAGGAGTATCTTGATTTTACCATGGCCTGGGTCCGTAGAAACGATAGTTATGACGAGTAGTGGAATTGAAAAATAACGCCAGATAATATATAATCCTCCAACTACGATTTAGTCATTGGGGGTTTATTGGCCATCGACACAAAACTTAGAAACAAACTACTTTTAACCTCTCTGCTACAGGGACTGGCGCTACTTTACCTGCGCTTATCCATCAAACATGAATTCTGGCCTGCGCTAGATCCGCAATGGCTTACGCCACTTTATACCGTGGCGGTCGCCGGGCCGCTTCTCGTGCTTCTGGGGCTTAATTCGAAAAATGGTTTAAAAACGCTGAAATATGTGGCTGTTTTCTCGGCGGTACTGTTTCCAATTGGCTATTATATTGGCACACAACTAATTCCATTCGATTTAATTAGATCAGGCGCGATTTACTGGATGTATGGATGGAACATGGTAATCGCAACTTTTCTTTTCCTGATTTATCTGCAGCAATATCAGGCGGAGGGGAATTTTTCTTACACAAGTCTGGTCAAATATTCCTGGCGGAATTTCCTGACTGGGGCGCTGGCGGCGCTGTTTACGCTTATATTCTTTGGCATATTAATGCTCTGGGCAGAGCTGTTTAAACTTATTCAGATTGATTTCTTTGACGAACTATTTGATGAGGATTGGTTTCGTTATCCGGTTTTGTCAGTCGCCTTTGGCTTTGCCATTTGGCTGGTGAGAAGTCAGACCAAAATAGTCGACACCATAAGAAATATCCAGCAGCTGCTTATGAAATATCTGCTGCTGGTGCTGATATTGGTCTTGATTATTTTTGTACTTACCTTCCCGTTTACAGGATTGCAAACACTGTGGGATACTCGCTCAGGCAGTACGATCATCCTGTGGCTACAGGCGTTGGCGCTCTTTTTTGTGAATGCGGTATATCAGGGCGATCAACATGGTGAGCCTTACCCCAAATACATCCACCGATTTGTATATACTGGTATCGCGCTGCTTCCGGTCTACAGTGCAATCAGTTTTTATGGCCTTAGTTTGCGCATTGGCCAGTATGGCTGGAGCGTTGATCGTGCCTTGGGCATGTTCATCTGGACAATGTTTGCGCTATTTTCGCTAGGCTACCTTGTCGGCATCATAATGAAGCGCGACCAATGGACTAGTGCATTTGCCTGGATCAATGTGCGAATGGGCATTATCCTGATGCTCGCGCTGCTTGTCGTCAATTCACCATTGCTTGATTTTCGGAAAATCTCCACCGCTAGCCTGATGGCAAGGTTAGGACCGGATTTCACTCAATTGGAACAAATGGATATTTTTTATATTCAGCGCGAGCTGGGAAAACCGGGATATCTGGCGCTCGAAAAACTAAAAGAAGAGTTGAAGGATAAGAATCCCACATTAGCCGAAAGAATTGACCGATTACAAAATTCTCCAATATACAAATACGAACCACTAGAAAAGGAAGATTTTCTCTCATCATTGAACATCACGCCGAAAAATACAATATTGCCCGATGGACTGGGTGATGAGATTTATGGTTTTTATACTAGATATAAATTCAGTAATAACACCAATATGTACCTGATTGTAGCTGATTTTGATAATGACGAACAGAATGAATATCTTATTCTTGGCTCCAGTTACGGTCAATTGTATAAGAATTCGCAAATGGGTTGGCTCTCATTTGATATCAATAGAGACTTTAAAGACCTTACTTCGGATCATGTCAACTTGCTTGAAAATTCAGAATATAATTTGATTTTACCAACCTGGAATAAGCTGCAAATTGGAGATAGGATCATTTCCATAAAAGAAGCTGCGAAAGAAGAAAGTGACAGTCAAATGATCATCGAAGAGTGACAAAAAAGTCACATTTTCCATCGTTTTCATGAGTAATTCTTGTTAAGAAAACGCCGTAAAATACTGAAATTTATATCCAATCCAAGATTTTTTCAGATTTTGTAGAAAACGCCCGGTAGAAGCGTATCATGGCGCTATTAGTTGTTGTTTTAGTAGTAAAGTATTTGAGTAAACCATGCGTACCAATCAAAAACATAGCTTGATATTTACCACTTCGGTGAATGGGATAAATTGGCCTTATTTCGGCCTAGATTCCCTACTAAAAGCACGCCAAATTGAAAAAGTTAAAATTTCGCTGGATTTTATTAACTATATCTGTATGATGCCGCGAATTTTGAATAATGAGTGTTACACTTGCTATGAATAAATATCTGATCCCTGTGTTCGCGCTGGCGATAGCCGGCTATACGCACAAACCTGCCGATGAACCCCTGACACCCGAAATTCCAGCCGCCACAGGCATGGTCGCGGTTGCGGTTGAAAGTGCAGAAGGATTTGCGACACTGAACTTCGCAAAGATCGACCCGATGACGTGTCACGTTGAAAAAAGTATCTCTTTTGATGACCGTAATTATCCGCGCGGCATTTCCGGTGATACCCATGTGATCGAAAATTTTGAAACCGGTCTTTGGGTGATTGAAGGCACAACGTTCGAAAGTGAAAAGCGTAGAACCGTGACCCGCTTTGAAAATGGTGCCCTCGCCTTCAATGTTAAGCAAGACGACTTCATCCACCTTGGTAAGCTTGAGCTATCCTTGAATGATAGCAGCCTGACCCAGGTGGTGGTTGAAAAGCTTGCGTATGAAGTGGCCGGCGCACCGGTTGAACGTCTTGATGTTGAGCTGGTAAAGCCTCACTTTACATCCTTCTCAACCGACCCTGAACAGGTTGTCGTCGGCTGTAACCCGATCCTCGCTTCTCATTAAGCATTTTTGAATTGTTTTCGATGCGCCCAATATACCTTGGGCGGACCTTATGCCGTGCGAATAACTGAAATTTATTGACCACCCTCAAGGTGACCCGGGGGTGGTTTTGCTATAATTGCACTTGTTAAACAGAACAGGAGACAAAATCATGGCAACCAATCCACCTGCCGGTGACGGTCACAGAAATGGTGCCGTTAGAAAACGGTCACAAACCAAAACACCATCCGGACATTATGTAAAACGGGACACGGAAACCGGACGTTTTATGGATGTCAAAACGACCGATAAGACGCCTTTTAAAGGCGTTCGTAAAGAGAAGTAAACCGGTTTTATTTCTGCTGAGACTATTTCAGCATGACATTACTGGTTTGCACTTCTATTAACTGCCTTTCATGATCGCTTTAGGGATCATGGTAATATGTAAGCTACGCCGCGTTATTGCCGGACGTCTCTTCATCGAACCTTTCTTGCCCAATTGCTTCCTTTCTGATAAAAAAAGACCCTCGAGCGGGGCTCAGAGGGTTTTTGACTTTCGAAGTTTTTGAAATTTCGGGTATGTACCGAATTTCGGGAAAGATGGTCTGACTGCGCAGGACGCGTGCCCGCCATTCTTTATATGTAAGGTGCGGCTCTGAGGCACCTCTTTTTATAATCCGCATATAATTCCTCTTCAGTTGGATTATTGTCTGTATAAAGAATGTAGCAACCATCTGTTACAAGTATATGACAAATAAGGATTATTGTCAAAAAAAGCCACCCTCTTGATCCGCGTTAACGGCCCTGCTAAAAGTAACTAGCTGCAATTGAGGATTTGACAAATGGAAATTATAAGACCCAACGAACCGCTGATTTGGCTTGGCATCATGCTGTTGTTTGGCATTCTTGCCTTTTCCGGCCTTAAGTCAGGACGGGCAGAGATAAAATATCTCAGCAGCTTTTCCCGTGATGAAAAACCGCTTCACTTCTGGGCACTGATCGGCGCGCAAGCCTTCATCGCCGCCTATGCGGGGGTTATATTTTTATTGCTCTTCACCTTTAGTGGGTAATATTGCCGTACCAAAAGCGTCATTTTGAATTTATTTGACGTCCCGTCACCTACGGTTCCAGAATCTCATCCTATTGGCTACCGCAAAGAGATCCTGAACCAAGTTCAGGATGACAAAAGAGTACTTACCGAGGCTCATACTCTAACTCCTGAAACAACGCGTAAGTAATTAGGTCGGTTCCGAATATCAGCGCGGCAGACGGTCCTGTGCCGGGAAGCCAAGCGTGAGCGCCGGCGTTTGAGGCCTTTATTTAGTGCCCGGTCATGCCGCTTTTTTTACCGCGCAGGAGTTTAAAGCGGTGAAACCCCAGATCCTCCAGATAATCGAGATCAAAATCAATCATCCCGAGCAGCTCCCGCTCCTTATAATCCTGTGAACATTGAAAAAGCGAAGGGTCCCTCACCTTGTTGGCTTTTGATATGCTCGGATAACACATCTTCGAGGGGCAGGTAAGCGCGCAGCCCGCATTGGCAAAGAGGCGGATGATCGATTTATCTTCAATGGATTTTAAAAAATCTTCATCCTGGTTGGCATACATGGGAAGCACCACCGTATCGTAGATACCGGCCGCATGTTCAATCTCATCAAGGCTGCTTATGTTTTTAATCACGCTCGCTTCCAGGTGATAGTCGGGAAAATCGGCACGGATCCATTTTGCCAGATCTTCGTTGGTGGTGATGATGGCATTTCCTGGTCTATGGTATTTATCCAGAAACGGGATGCTTTCCTTATATTCATCCAGGCTTGCATGATGATTGGTCATGGGCAGGCGCAGATTGATACCCATTTTATACATGCTGCGCACGTCAAAATCGCTGAACTCTGCGCCGTTGGGCACGCGGATATTCCACATCCGCCCGCCATAAAGCGGATTATAGGTGGTAAAGCCGAAGAAGCTGTCGATTTCCTCAAGCGGGATATGGCTGAAATGCTCCCTGATAAACTGCTGGATGGGCTGCCCTGCCCGCTTATCCCGTGCTGATATGGTATATTGCCTGATCATCCTGGTCCCTAGTCTCCCGATCATTGGGATAGTAGGACAGATGCGCAAGCCATCCCTTGACCGGGATCAAAAACTGCGCATTTTGTGAAGGATGGAACACATGCGCATAACCATTGACACCCCTGCCCGATTTTTCCACTATAAGCACAGCATTTCAAACGGGGGACCGATGGACGATACTACCTCACTTTTCACAGTACTTTTTGTTGCGTTGTTGATGTTATTTTTCATTGGCTTTTGTTTTGTGTCGCTGTATTTGGGTCTTACGCGGGGTTATGTACATATACCGCAAGGCTATTTTGGCAGGCGCACCAAACCATGTTACCGGGAAAAACAGCCAATTATCTATTGGCTGATGATCTTTCTATATGGGTTTATGTGTTCGAACTTTCTCTACTTCGCTGTTACTGAATTGCTTAGTCCCTTAACGTGATATCTGGCCACCCTCCTATGAAATTCACAAAAAAACAAAAATCAAAACTGATCGAAGCGCTTGCGATTATTGGTTCGCTGGCGGTTATATTTTCAGTGATTTTTAGCTTTGGCTATGCGGATACGGCTACCCCCGGCACCTTTTTCCTTGGCGGGCTTCTTGGCGCCTATCTTGGCTTTGCCGCTTTGCCTTTTTTCGATAAGAAATATAAGCCCATGCCGTGGACCTGCGCTTTTCTTGCGGGGCTTGGAGTCTTTCTATTGCTCAGCGATCGGGAAATGGCCGCGAACTGGAAGATCGTAACCGTCGGTGTGAGTTTTGTTGTCGGCTACTACGCGCCCAAATGGGCGAAATATATGTAGTCTATCCCTCTTCAACCTCCTCAATCCTATCAACCACACCAGCGGCTATTCGACCAGCCCCAACGAGATAGAGGGTCCGGCCTTCTTTGACATACTCTGGCTTTAACGAAACACCAGCCACATCCACAGTGCATTTGAACGTATCCCCACCGACAACGCATTCTGGCGTCATATCACTTATATGGCCAAAGAATTTGGGGTAACCATCCCTAAGCTCCAACTCGACAATGATTTCTGCTCTCTCCGGCTTATTAAGCCAGTTGTCATTTTTCGAGACTTTATCGTCCTTCTCGGCATCCTCCGGCGCGTACATACGAAAGGTCGCAGTGAAAACCACCCGGCAAAAGGACAAGTTTTTAAAATCAATGCTCATGTGTGTTTTTCCCCAACCATAAACGTCAAACAAGTTCAGGATGACAGCGGTTAAGTCACCCCCGTAATCACCGCCTCTTCGAACAGTTCCTGCTCTTCCGGCGCGCCGTAGAAGATCAGCGCGGAGCCGTGGACTTTTTTATCCAAAAGGTCAATGACAATGGTGGCGAAGGACTTGGCGTCGGTGTTATGCCAACTCACCATATATTGCCCGTCGCGCATGGATTGGCATTTGTAACGTAGCCCGCCGATTTTGATACCGTCCAGATCCCCGCCCGACCATTCAAAACCGAGCGTCTCTTCGCCCACTTCCAGCACAATCTGCGCGCCATTTTCGTAAGTATATTCAAGCGTCTTCCCCGCCAGATCCCTGTTTGTCATGGTTTATTCCTTGTGAAGTTTTTATTGAACTTAGTTTTAAGGTAATCCGCTTCAATTCATATAATTCCATTTTTTGATATTATTGCACAACTCTGTCATTTTTTTATCTAAATCTAAGTGTTTCGAAAATTCCTCCTTGGCCTTCATAAGTGGCTTTAACTTGTTCGCTAGATCTACTTTGCGATCTTTAAATTGTTTAATGCCCGGATGTTCAAAAACATTTTCAAATGGCCCCACGCCTTTCCAAGTTTTAGGATAACAATATGATTTCCAGATAGACGCAGGAATATAGTTCTCAACTTCTTTGCCTTTACTGATCCAAATCATGCTTACTTCAGCTTCTTCAGCTTCCTTTTTTATTCGAGAAACCTCCTTTTTCAACGCTCCGCTAGCCGAGCGCCGGTCACTATCAATAATTATCGCTGAATTTCTATTGATTCTGAGCAACGAAACTCGTTCAGGAGTGCTATAGTTGGGATTTGCAGTTATGTGCTTAATCAAAGCTCCTCCGTACAAAGCAATTTGATAATGTGCTCCCTCTACCAAAATCCCTTTAGACCATATTTTGATCCAGCGATTTAAATATATCCTATCCGAAGGTCCTTCGACCCAGATTACACAATTGGCTTGTAGTAGGTCGGAAGCCTTAATCTCAAGGTCGTCCAGTATCTTACTTGTATCTTTATGTGAAATAGCCGGTGAAACTTGCGCCTCTGATCCATCATGTGTCACATGCAGTATCTGCGCATAATCCTTTTTTGCAAACCAATCAATTGCAACGTTTGAATGAGTTGACAAAATAAACGTACACTTGTTTTTTACTTGGTACTTCTCCAGATACAAAAACAATCTTCTCAATAGTGCCGGATGCAAATTATTCTCCAGCTCTTCGAATGCAAAGACTAATTGCTCTTTTCCTACATTTTTTGCCGAAGGAATGAGTATTAAGTTCAGCAGTACAAGAATTACAGTTTTCAAACTGCTGCCAGACGCAGAAAGATTGATTAATCCCTTATTTTTTTCCTCTAGTTGAATTTCGTAAGCGGCGTCGGCATGTTGAGCAACTCTTATTCTAGAAAAGAAATTGTCTCCCTTATATATCTCGTTTAACGCATTCAATAATTCGTGATGCACTAAACCATCGTTCCATTTGCTCTGGTTTGTAAACGCCCAAATCATGCTAGTGGCCCCGTCTCCTGATGGCATCAAATCCACGTCTCCAACATTTCCCGTGGTTGTGATGTCTCGCTCTGCGAGAACTCTATACAAGTACAATCTACTAAATGGGGATCTATAATTGCTAAACAATACGGTATGAGCTCTGGTAAATGTTGTAATCTCTGGCGTAAACAATATTTCTTGGTGTCCTAAATCATTTGCATTTGAAACCGCTTCGAAATTTGTGTGATTTGCGTCACCTCTACTTCTACCAACAACCCAATACTCCAACATTTTTTCGTAAATAGGATTTGGGCTTGGTCGATTGTTAATCATAACTGATTGCGGCCCAAAATTGTTGTTCCCATTGTTTTTTAAACCAAGTGCTTGATCCTTGATTTCTGGGCGGCCCAATTTAGTCCGAATGAAGATATTTTGAGTATCTTCTGCACCTTGCCTTTGGGTATTTAACTTATCCCTATTACTATTTGGAGTTACTGATTCCACAATTTCAATCAAGGCAGATTTGCCTGTATTGTTTTTGCCAATAATAATATTAAAAGGACGAAATTCGACAAAACCCTGAGGTACCATACCGAAGCATTTGAAATTGTTTGCAAGCAACCCTAGGTCATCTAAATTGCAATTTACCATCAAAATCCCCCTTGCAAAGACTATGCCTACATTAAGTTAAATGACATATACAAATGTAGTTTACAATTTTCTATTACCGCTCCGCAACCCCGATACCATCTTCAACTTCTGCACCCGGGTGCAGAATTATCCGTGCTCCTTCGTCGAGCCCGCCGAGGACTTCAGCGATTTGGTCGTTCATGCGTCCGATCTGGACCTCTCTGCGCACGGCGGTGTCATCTTCGACCGCGAAGACGGACCAGTTGCCCTCGTACCGGAAAAGCGCACTGATGGGCACGTTTAGGGCGTTACCGGCCTGATCAACAATGATCGATGCTTCAACGCGGAAGGCATCACCCAGTCCGCGCCATTTATCGCGGCCATCCACGAAGTCGAGATAGATATTGACCCGCTGTTCTTCGACCCCAAGGGCGGAGATTTTGGTGAAGCCCGAGGGGGAGACCACACGGACTTGTGCGCTCACATCCTCGTCACCGCCCCAGCGTTTGATCAGGGCCATGTCGCCCGGTTCCACCTTCACGGCGTCGCGGGACAGCATTTCGATGACGATTTCAAGTTCTTCGGGATTCCCGACCTCAACGAGCGGGGTGCCAGCGGGGATCACGCCTTCGCTCTTATGTAAAATTCTTAAGACTTTACCGGACACAGTGGCGCGCACCATGAGGGAGCTTGAATCTTCCGAACTGGTGCTGCCGGGCTGGACCAGCCGCGCACGGGCGGAGGCGAGATTGCTCTGCGCGACCTCCATCCCTGACTGGGCGGTGTTAAGCTCTGTTTCCCTTAAGCGTACTATAAGTTCCGCCTGCTCCAGTCTCGCGATGGAGACATTGCCATTGTTATAAAGGGTCTGCGCGCGCTCCAGTTCAGAATTGGCAAAGGCGAGCTCCGCTTCCGCGCGTTCAAGCTGCGCCACTTCAAAACCCAGCGCCGCTTCGGCGCCATCAATGTCGGCCTGGGCTTGAATTTCACTGCGACTATCAACGAACCTTGGGTCGGCGGGCAGCATATTGGCAATGACGGTATCGCCAGCGGTGACGGTATCGCCCTGCTCCGCTTCGATGCGTGTCACGCGGCCCTCAATGGGGGAGTAGACCACATAAATATCATGGATTTTTGTCTTGCCTTCGCCGTCCAGGGTCACAAGCACATCACCGCGGCTCACAGTCGCCATATCCACAAGCACGGGGTTTGGCATAAAGGCGAAGACCAGTAGGCCAACAGCAACAACCCCGAGGGCGATTTTTATGTAAAGTTTTATTTTTTTCATTGTGTTACTCCACACCTTTTTGTGCTTCAACAAGGTTAATATTATCCACCTGCCGCCAGACAAGGTAAAAAGAAATCAGCGCGCTTGCGATCACCACGCAAACCGCATAGGCATATGTATCGCTTTTGATATAAAGGGGTATTCGAAAGAGTTCGGTTTCAAAGCTCGCGACCAGGCCGGCAACAAGCCCGTAGCCGATAAAAATACCCAGCGGAATGGCGAGCAGCACCACAAGCGCCAGTTCGCCAAATAAAATATAGGCAACCTCGCCTTTGGTTAATCCGAGGACACGGAGGGAGGCCAGTTCCCGTGCACGCTCGGAAAAGGCGATCCGCGCGGTATTATAAATCACGCCGCAGGCGATGAAGGCGGCGAAGACAACGTAAATCGCCATCATCCGCATCATGTTTTCATCCATAATTTCTTCAAAAAGCTCACGCATTTTGGTCATCATGGCGGTGCCGACGATGGACGGTATTTCCTTTATATTTTCATAAAGCGGCCCGTTCCAGTTTGGATCAATCATCAGCGCCGCCCCGGTGACCACCGGCCCTTCATTGAGCAGGCTGTTGATCCGTTCAATATCGATAAAGGCACCCATGCCGACAAATTCGTCGTAAATGGCGCTGACGGTTAAATCAAGCTCGGGCCGTCTTTCTTCAAGCACTTCTGCCTTGATGGTATCGCCGACTTTGACATCTAAAATTTCGGATAGCATTTTGGACATGACGAAACCGCTGGAAATATCAATGGGCTTAAGGTCTGCGCCCAGCACACGGTGGAGATCCGGGTTTGGAATGATGCCGGAAATACCGGTTCGTTTGCTTAAATGGCCGTGCCTTAAGTTCACCGGGACATCGCGAAGGGGTTCAACCTTTAACACGCCGGGCATCAGGCGGATTTCTTCCAGTGCGGAAACATGGCGCGGCTCGACGAAGGAAAGCATCAGGTCTTCGCGGCTGCCGATGTCATACTGGACATTCATCATGTGATCCATGCTGTCGGTCAGGGCGTTTGCAAACACAAGGATCGATAACGCAAAGCCAACACCGATTGAAGAAAGTAGCGCGCGAATGGGCCGCCTTTCCACCTGCCGCAGGACAATGCGCGACAGAAACGAAAAGAAGCGGTCGATACCCAGCCGTTCCAGGATGGTTTCCTTGAATTCTGTGGGGGTTTCTGGGCGCATGGCTTCTGCGGGCGGGAGCGATGCCGCCTGCTTCATGGCGATCCATGTGCCCGCTGTTGCTGACGCAGCGCAGAAGGCCACCGAAAGGATCATCACATCAATGGAATAGGTATATCTTAAATAGGGAAAACGGAAATATTCCGCATATAAGTTCAGTAATCCCTTGCCAAGCCACGCGCCGCCGATCAGGCCGATAATGCTGCCGATCACGACAACCACCATCACCATACGAAGATAATGAAAGGCAATTTCGGATTCGTTATAGCCGACCGCCTTGAGCATACCGATCTGGACCCGCTGGGTGGCGACCTGCCGGGTCATGACCACATTGACGAGGAACGCCGCAACCGCGAGGAATATCATCGGCGTTACCGTTCCGGTGGTTCTATTTTGCGCGAGTTCGTTTTCCACAAACCAGTTTGACATCTGTTCGCTGCGATCGTAGCTGATCAGGCCGCCGTAAGGCTTTAAAATACGGTCAAGTTCCGCTTTTACATCATCAACATTGGCACCGCGGTTTAAGCTAAGCGCCACATCGTTAAAGGCACCGTCCATATCAACCGCCGCTTCAAGCGCACGGTGGCTCATCCAGAAGACACCAAATCGTTTGTTGTCAGGAATCATTGCCCCGGCACCAAGGGAATATACATATTCAGGGGAAAGTACGACGCCAACAATCTTAAGCGTGCGTTTTTTACCGTTAATGATCATATCAACCGTATCCCCAAGGATAAAATCATGGGCCAGCACAAATGCTTCACTGGCAAGCACCGCGTCTTCCTCGTCCGGGCGCAGAAGCCGGCCCCGCTCCAGGTATAATTTGTTTAAAAGCGGCTCCCGGTTATCAGGTAGTGAAATGATCCGCCCTGTGGCGGGTTCATCCATTCCTTCCACCTGAATGGTGCCGCCGAAAGTTACCCGCGTCTCAACCTTGGAGACGCCATCGATTTGTTTGATTTGCTCGTCCACATCCTGCGGTACACGTTTTGCGCTTGCCCACACATCGGCAAATTCCGCGCGGTCATAATAAATTTCCTGGCCAAGCTCAAGGCTGTCAATGACACCGAAGCTGAGCACAAATGTCATAATCCCCGACGCCATAACGAAGATGATCGCCACCAGCTGGCCTTTGATATTCCAAAGGTCACGAAGCAGTTTTCGGTTTAGGGCTGAGACAACGCGACGCATCATCACCACCTTATGTCGCGGATCGGTTTGGGGTTTTCGTTTATCTGAACGTCAGACACATTGCCATCCGCAAAATAAATCACCCGGTCGGCTACATCAGCGATCGATACGTTATGGGTGATGATGATCGTGGTGGTGCCATACGTCTTATTGACATTTTGCAGCGCTTCCAGCACCAATATCCCTGTTTCACTATCCAGCGCGCCGGTGGGTTCATCGCATAGCATTACTTCGGGTCTTTTTGCTATGGCACGGGCGATGGCGACCCGTTGCTGCTCCCCGCCTGATAGTTGCGACGGGAAATGATTAAGTCGTTCAGTCAGGTTCACCGCGGCCAGCGCTTCCTTGGCGGACATGGGGTCTGCTGCGATGTCGGTGATCAGTTCAACATTTTCAAGGGCTGTCAAAGACGGCACCAGATTATAGCTTTGAAAAACAAAACCCACATTTTCGCGGCGAAAATATGTGAGCTCCCGGTCGGTCATATCGGCAAGCGCCGCCCCTTCAAAATGCACATTTCCCGATGTGGGCTGATCAAGCCCGCCAATGATGTTGAGGAACGTGGATTTACCGGAGCCGGACGGCCCCAGCAGGACAATAAGCTCCCCCTTGGGGATTTCCATGGTCACACCGCGCAGGGCATGGACCGTGAGCTCCCCCACTCCATACTGTTTGGTTATGGCATCGGTCTTAAAAACGATGTTTTCGTCAGTGACCTGATCAAGCATGCGTCAAACTCCATTAGGTTTATCTTAAATCTATTAAGTATTGAGGGCAAATATATTGATCAGGGTCAATTATTTAGCTTATTTTCCCAGCCATAAACCACCGCGAGGTCGTCGTCTTCCTTGCCGCCGGCAGCGATGTAGCAAGCGCGTGCGGGTAAGTTGGTGGTTTCCGTGGCAAGCCAGCTTTCGGTGCAGCCAAGTGTTTTACCGTACTCAATCATTTTGGTGACCAGATTACGGCCGATTTTCCGGTTTTGATGGCTTTCAAGCACCCCCACTTCATTGATGAAAAGCGCCGGGTCCTTGTCGGGGTGGACATAATGAAGGGCACTGGCCATGCCGACCACAGCGTCCCCGTCAAAAGCGAGCAGCAAATGATGACGCGGATCAGCCAGAAATTCGATGGTGCGTTCAGGTATTACCGGGTTATCAAACAGCGCCTCCCCCGCTGCCACCATGGCGTCCAGGTCATCAAGGGTCGCATGTCGGATCGTTATGGTCATTCTTTCCCTTTTTATTACTTCTGGGCCAGATAAACCGCTTCGGCGATTTTAATGTCCTGTACCGCCACACCGGTCAGGTCCGCGACCGTAATCTGATCATCATTTGCACGACCGCCGCCATCAGCAATAAGCTTGCCCAGTTCAACCACATCTTCGTCTGTGATCGCGCCCGCATCCCGGGATTTGCATACTTCACCACGTGTTTCCGATTGCGGCAGGCTGTCCACCACCACCATATCGGCTTGAGCGAGGATATCTGTGTCCAGTTCCTGCTTTTCCAGGGTATCGGAGCCCATGGCGGTGATATGGGTGCCAGGGCGCACCATATCGGCGCTGATCAGTGGCTCATGGGCCGGTGTGGTAGTAACGATCAAATTGGCATGCGCGCAAACTTCGGCCGCATCCGTGGTGGTGGTGACCATATAGCCCGCCGCTTCCATATCGGCTTTATACTTGCTAAGCGCATCATCCCGTCGGCCCCAGACGATCACTTCCTTACAATCAGTCACGGGGGCGAGATATTCAAGCTGCATACGCGCCTGAACCCCGGTACCAAAGATACCGATCCGGGTGACATTTTTTGGCGCGAGATATTTGGCGGAAATGGTCCCGGCGATGGCGGTTCTTACATCAGTAAGCAAACATTCATCGTGAAGGATCGCAATCACTTCGCCGGTATTTTGTGAAAAGACGCACATCATGCCGTTACTGGTGGGAAGACCAATTTTGGGGTTTCCGTAAAAACCGGATGCGATCTTAATCACATAAACATCTTCGCCATTTATGCAGCCATATTTGATGTGGACTTCACCCTTTTCCATCAGCAGTTCACCCACCGGAGGGACATTACATTTCCCCGCTGAATATTCCACAAAGCCCTGTTCAATGGCCGGGATCGGATCCAGGTCTTTCAGGATTTCTTCGATTTCCGTTTTGGTGATGACTTTTAATGAAGAATCTTTTGGCATGAGTTGGCGCCCCTTGGTTAATTTTATCCTTACCAGACGTTAGGATAAAAGCGCGCGAAACGCCACCCAAAAAGACCTTAATTCGGCCCCTGATAATCGCTTGCCGGTACTGGCTGATTAAACTTTATTTCGTGAAGCTCAAAGACCTGCACCACTTTACCATCTTCCACTTCAATAACTTCCCCGCCGTGGGCGCGCATGATGCCATCCACCATCCGATAATCGGTGTCTGTGTTCACTTTAAGCTTTTCGGTGGGATCAATATCCACATGAAGCGCGGTTTCATCCATGCTGCCAGCCTTAAGAAAGGTTTCCGGGTCAAAAAACTGCCGTTCCTGGATACCTGACGGGCGGGTGATGTCAATGGCATGGTAATTTTTTCCAAGCATTGGCTGATGACCAACATATTCAAGTTTGAAGCCCAGTGCGGGAAGTTCATGAAGGGCATAAAGATTGGAAATGATCGAATATTGTAATGCAGCCATACCCTTTTCGCTAAGGCCTTCCACCGCTTCACCTTCACCATTTTGCTGCCAGCCATCGCTCCTCGACGACAGCGCTTCGGTAAAGACCCGCGCACCATCGATATAAATATCCACCCGCATCTGCCCTTCCCGATTGGCGCGGTAATGTCCGCCCATGGCGGTGCCATCTTCGGTCAAGGTAATACGGCTTTCAACAGAATTGAGGTTCTCCAGCCGTTCCTTCCCGCCCATGGCGTCCGCGTTAAGGTCCAAAAGCCGTTCCAGGGTCATTTCGCTTTTCGCACACGCGCATACGGGAAACAACATCAGCATACATATCAGAGCTTTTTTTAGCATTATCAAATCCTTGTCTGTAATTTCCCAAGTTCGAATTTTCCTTTATTTACAGTTGACTATCAATAGCGATGCGATGAAATGGAAGATCGTGCGACGAAATGGGTGAATTGGACGTCGAGTTGGAAGCCTATAAATCCGCGAGCCGTTCACGCACCGATTGCGCATGAGTGCGACTGGCTTTAACGGTGGTATTGTTCTTTAAAATAATCTGATATTCGCCCTTGGATTCCGGACTTAAGGCCTTCACATGATGAAGGTTCACTATGATTGACCGGTGGCTCCGGATGAAGTCCGGGTGATCCAGATGCGATGCAAATGCTGTCAACGTAGTACGGTTAAGGAAGCAGTCATCGCCCGCGTAAACTTCCACATAATCGCCGGCCGCTTTGACATGGGTAATATCGGAAAGGCTTACCGGGACAATTTCTCCGCTTTTTTCAAGCATCAAGCGCTTTGCCTTCGGAGCCTCACGTTCCACTGCTAGGACCGATTTATCCAGATGCAGATATCCAAGTCCCCACACCAGGTAGATCAGCCAGTAATTGAAAGTGCCGGAAACAAAATGACGCGTGGTAAGGTCAGAAAACGGGATTCCACTTTGCATAAAAGTAATCGGATTGACCACCGCAGAACACAGTAGCGCAGCCAGCAGACAGGTCAGGATAATCAGCACCCAGCGGATCTTAATGGCGTATGATTTGTATTTACGCATCAGGATAATCACCACAAAACTGCTGATGAAGCCCGCGACGGGATAGTAAATGTTGCGCACAAGCGCGACCATAAAATCAAGATGTGTAAGCCCGCCCACAAACAAACAAGCCCCCAGCACAAGCCAGAAGCCGATCTGATAATGCCAGAAATAATTAGGCTGGTCAGTCAAAGTGAATTCTCTTAAGCATTTAATTTTAAATGATATTGCCAGTTTTGCCCCCCGCCCGCAAGCGGTGGGTCCAAAAATCAGCTTTACTTTTATTTTAGTTTAAACTAAAATGATTCGCATGATGAACGAATTGACCATAATGGGTGAACCTCGACGACAACGGATTTTAAATCTGGTCTGGGACCGTGAACTGTCCGCAGGTGAGATCGCAAATGATCTATCCGATATATCCTTCGGGGCGGTATCACAGCATTTAGGCATACTCGTTGAAGGCGGTCTTATTTCCGTACGCCGCGAAGGGCGCAGCCGCATTTATCGGGCAAACCGCGGCGAAATGGGCCCGCTGGAAGCATACTTAACTGCCTTCTGGGATCGTAAGCTTGATCGCCTTAAGGAGCAGGCCGAAAAGCTCGAGAAGAAGAAAAAAATGGAGAAAAAAGATGAATAAAATCGTTTCAATAAAAGAGTTTCAAAAAACTGAAAAGGGCACCTTCACCATTGAAATGTCCCGTTTCATTGAAGCATCCCCTACGACCATCTGGCAGATATTCAGCAATAAAGCGACACTTGCAGAATTTATGGAATGTGAAATTGAAGGTGATCTTGAAATTGGTGCGGCCATTAAATTCATCTGGCGCGAATTTGAAGGGGATAAGGATAAATGTTCCGGTATTAACGGCGGGCATATCGTAAACATGATCCCGGGTACATTGCTCAGCTTTACCTGGGGCGATGAAAATCCGGCACGCGGCCTTCCCTGGGGATCAACATTGGTTGAATTCAAAATTGAAGCCGAAAGAAACGGTAGCCGGGTCACCATCATTCATTATGACCTGCCCAGCGAAGAAGAAGCACACAACCACACTGGAGGCTGGACCATGTTTCTTGAAAAAAACACCGTAAGCTGGACAAACTAGAGGAATAAATCATGAATAATGTTGTTAATATTGCTGACTTAATCAAAAATGAAGATGGCACTTTCGATATTGAAGTTTCAGCATTCATCAAAGCAAGCGCAGAAACCATCTATGAGATCCTCACAAACAGGGAAAGCTTCGCCCATTTCATGGAATGTGAACTGGAGCATGAGATTAAAGTGGGCAACCCAATTAAGTTTATCTTTAACGTCTCATATACGGATCACAATGGTGTAACCCATGGCCCGCCCTGCTACGCAATTGGTGAAATTGTCAAAATGATCCCAAATAAGTTTTTTTCTTTTACATGGGGAGATGGCATCACGGTCAAAGATTTTCCTGCAGGTTCAACACTGGTTGAGTTCAAAATCGAACCTGGGAGCGAAAACGGTATTGATGGCTGTCGAGTGACAATTCATCACCGCGACAATCCCTCAGAAGGCATCGCGAAAGACCATACTCAAGGCTGGTCTTATCATCTTGGAAATTGTGTCAAAAGATACGCCTAACCTATTGATATTAAGCTTCACCTGGTGAATACTGATCGCTAAAAAATGGAGAAGTTATAATGTCAGAAGAGAAAACCGGGCGCTGCCTGTGCGGCAGCGTCACCGTAAAAACCACCGCCCCTACCGAAGAATTTGGTGTCTGCCACTGCGAAATGTGTCGTCGCTGGGCCGGTGGTCCCTATTTTGAATTCCCCCTCGAAGATAAAGTTGAGTTCAAAGGAAGTGACCATATCGGCACCTTTAGTTCCTCCGACTGGGCCGAGCGTGGCTTTTGTAAACAATGCGGCAGTCATCTTTACTACCGTTTAAAGGAGCAAAACCATTATCATGTTTCCATCGGGCTATTTGCGGACAGCGCGGATCCAAAACTGGTCTCTCAGGTCTTCATTGACCGTAAGCCGGATGGCTATAATTTCAAGGAAAAAACCAAAGATTACACCGAAGCGGAAATCTTCGCGATGTTTGGTGATGGTTAACAATAATTTACGCGTTAAGACATTATAAATAAATAAGCTTTACTGTTTTTGGTTTACCAGTGGGAAGTTGGTAAGGAAAGAGACAGTATTACAGTGCACAAATTACAGTACATATTACTTCCGGTGCTTGGCATTATTTTTGTCACTTTTTGTAGCTTGTTTATCATGCTCAATGTGATGGCGGATGATGCGGATCAGGCCATGTTTGAATCGGAAGTTGGTGTGCTTTTGGCGCAGGTTAAACAAGCTGAGCAAAATCTTGAACTGATGGCCGAAGACAACTCGGTCTGGACGGCAGCTTATGAGAACGTCCATGAGAATCTTAATTACCAATGGCTCATTGATAACTTTGATAACAATGTTACTTTCCTTGCAGATGTTAACTCATTCATACTTTATGGCATTAATGATCAGGTGCTTTTTTCATCATCAGACCCGGATCAGCCAGACCCGGATCAGATCCTGGCATCGGGACTTGCCACTCATTTACAAACCATGTTAGCCGAAGATTATGTTACGCCCGTTACATCATCCGGAATGCTTGAAGTAGATGGTCGCTTTTTTCTTTTTGGTTCCAGTCTGCTGCAAAAGTATGATGACAGTGCTCCTACCAGTATCAGCCCGGAACGTCGCCCGGCGGTTGTGTTCCTTCGCGAGCTGACCGAAGAAAGCCTGCTTAAACTTGGGCAAAATAGCGCTATTGATGGGCTACATATGCATAGTGAGGCGATGGATCCCGCCAGTCATATCGAAATTGGCCCCAATGTTACCGAAAATCTGTTTATCCAGAGCCCCCTTGTCACCTTTGGCTGGGAAGCGAAACGCCCTGGCGCGGATCTGATGAATAAGATGATCCTGCCACTGATTGCGGTGACTTTGCTGGTGCTGCTGGCGCTTTCCTATTTTTATCGCAAGGCCGCGTCACTTTTTGACATACTGCGGGATCTGGATAAAATGAAATCTAATTTCGTCGCCAATATGAGCCACGAAATGCGCACACCGCTAAACGCCATTATCGGCTTTGCGGAGCTGATCAAATCGGAAAGTTACGGCAAGCTTGAAGGCGATAAAAACAAGGAATATGTAGGCTATATCCTGGACAGTGGCAGTCACCTTCTTCGGGTAATCAATGATATTCTTGATCTTTCGAAGGTAGAAGCCGGCAAAATGGATGTTCATCAGGATATTTACCGGGTGCGAGACCTCATTGATGACAGCCTTACAATTTTGGAACCTAAAATCGATGAAAATGATCTGGTGATCACCAGCAACATCGCAGACGTGGAAATTAAGACCGACGCGAAGCTCTTTAAACAGATCATTGATAATGTTCTTTCAAATGCCATTAAATTTACCCCGGCGGGCGGCCGCATTTATATTTCAAACTTCTTCAAACAGGATAGCGTTGAAATTTCCATCACCGATACTGGCATCGGCATGACCGAAGAAGAAATTGAAACCGCACTCACTGTGTTTGGTCAGGTGGAAACCGCTTACAACCGCGATCATGAAGGAACTGGCCTTGGGTTATCGCTGGTCACGAAATTCATGCAGGTGCTTGGCGGTAATATGAGCGTCACAAGCAAAAAACATCATGGCACCACCGTGTCCCTTACTTTCCCCCGCATGGTCGGTGAAAATTCTTAAACAGATTTTGCAAATTTGGGTTTAACCAAGGCGCGTACTCGCCTATTGAAATGGATAAATATTGTAAGTCGGAACCGTGTATAAGTGGCACAAGCGGTCCTGTGCCGGGCAAGCCAAAAAGCCACAGCCTTGAGCTCGGTTGTCGTCGACAAGCTCCGTCTCCTGCGGAACCATGGGATGCGCAGCATACCGGAACCAATTCAAAAAGCGCCGGCGTCTGAGGCCATTATTTAAAGGTTATTATGACTGCCGTCGCAGTATGGCCTTTTTCCTGATTGTTGACAGCCGCAAGCGAATATCTTTCGATCCTGTTCGAACTTCACCACTTCCGGCATTTTATCGGTAAGTTTATGGGACCCGTCACAAAACGGTCCCGTTTTGGAGAGCCCGCACATGCAAAATGCTTTGCTTTGCCCGGCCTTTACCTCAATCATAAAAGGCGTTTTTTGCCATCCACTCATTTTTCCGTTCCCTCTCACAAGACGTGATCACAATTAAAACGGATTTAAGCGAACATGACAAGGGGGTATAAAGTAACGTTTTGCGTCCCTTTATTTACACGCTTCAGGTATCCTAGTATTATGCGGCTTCTGGCTCAGGACTGCTTGTAATATCCTTGGTGATATCCAATATCTCTTTCACCGCCCACCCAATTCCTTTGAATTCCAGCAAGCTTTGCCACAGGCTTTTAATGATATTCAGCAGTTTTTTAAGATTTTTGGCATTCTTCACTTGATCATAAAGATCTTTATAGTGCCTCACCGACAGCAGTTTATAGTGAAGTTGAGGGCCGCTCAAACCATGTTGGAACACCTCAAACTCGGTCAATCGCCTTATTCTGTTTCGCATTTGATCGAAATATGACCATATTACTTCTAATGCAGCCATCATCGGATTTATCAATTCTTCGATGAACATGAGATTGCCGTCTTTATCGACGGGCGCTTCCCGAATATCTCTAAATAACTCTTCCACACCATCCACATACATAATCAGCAGTTTCTGGTCAGTGTTTCTTTCAAAGTCGTCAGCAGTTGGAAATGGCATGTGAATTCTCCCCATTGAATAAGTTCAGTAAGCACTAATATTACACCAGCCTGAGTGGAAAGTAAAAGAATGTTCAAGTACGCCGCCGCCCGTTCTGCTTTGCCCTGCCCCTGATTGTCACTCTGAACACCTACTATGCCAGGATGACGACATTGCTACTTCGCCGCTATCGCCTCAACTTCCACCAAGATCTGTGGACCCGCAAGCGACTTGACCACCAGCGCCGTCTGCGCCGGTCTAAAATCCTGGCCGAAGTAGCGGTTCCTTGCTTCCATGATGGTGCCGATATATTCCACTTCGGTATAGAACAGATTGATTTTCATAATATGCTCCGGCCCCATCCCCGCAGCCTTCACCACTTCATAAAGGTTTCTAAAGGCGATGTCCGCCTGTTCCTCAATCCCCTCACCATAATTCCCGTCCTTATCGGACCCCACCTGCCCGGCAGTGATCAGCACCTCCATCCCCGCAGGAGCAAGCTTCCCCATCGCATAGCGGTTCGGCGTCGCAATGGTCGGCGGATCAAGGGTAACGATGCCGCTTTCTTGCGCGGAGGTTGGCGCGGTGAGCATAAACGCCCAGCAGATTAGAATGTATGCTACTTTCTTCATGATATTCTCCCAATTATCTATTTGGGGGAAAGGTATCACAGAAATACAAAAGCGTCATCCTCACGCCATCATACTGGCGAAGGCCAAGATGATGCATTGTTCTTACTTTGCTGCGATTGCCTCCACTTCCACGAGGATCTGCTCATTGGCCAGTGATTTTACCACAATCGCGGTGAGCGCAGGGCGGAAGTCCTCACCGAAATATTTATCCCGCGCGTCAATGATGGTGAAGAAATCTTCCATATCCAGGTAGTACATGGTGATCTTCATGACATTTTCCGGGCCCATGCCCGCGGCCGTTATCACGTCATAAAGGTTTTTAAAGGCAAGATCGGCCTGCGCCTCTATCCCTTCGGCATAGACACCATTTTTATCGGCCCCTACCTGCCCGGCAGTGACAAGCACCTGCGCCCCCGCCGGCGCAAACGTCCCCATGGCATAAATCTCCGGCCGCCCGAGCGACGGAGGATCAATGGCAGTGACGCCGTACTCCTGCGCATGGGATGGCGCTGTTAGCGTAAGTGCAAAGCCGAGTAAAATTACCGCCAGTTTTTTCATGTGTTTCTCCTGTTGCTCTAACAATTGGCCAATTGCCAAAAAGTACTTGATTACAAAAACACAATCAACAGATCGTACTTTTTTTGTACAACAAGTAGAGATTGCACTTTACTACAGAGTATAAGGTTCTATTATAAAACTGCAGCAATTGTTGGAAAGGGGGAATTATCTTTGTTCAAGATACAAAAATTTAAAGTCAATGGATTTTGGCACAGACTTACTGCTGAGTGCGACTTTAATGACGATGTAAATGTAATTATCGGTAGAAATGGGACTGGCAAAACGACATTTATGAACATACTTCACGCAATACTTGTCGTGGATATGGATAAAATCATAGAAAACGATTTTGACTCTATTGAAATTTATTTGTCGTCAGGCAAAAAACGAAAAAAGATAACTGCTGTCAAGGTAGACGACCCAGATTTACCATTTGTATACATGGAATACAAAATTTCGAGGAAAAATTACAAGTTTCGAATTGTACCTTCAGAAAGCAGAGCCGTTTACAGAAATAGATCTTTAAATGATATGATTGAAGTAAAAACGGAACTAGATAAAATAGTTTCAGTATCTTCACTATCAGTTTATAGATCGAAAAGCGACGATGAATACGAAGTAAGAACACGCCGGGGAGAAAAAATTCTATCTTCTGTCGATTATCGACTTTCGAAAATTCTCGAAGAATTAACTAGTTATCAGCTAGAACTTTCACAAGAAGCCCGATCTGTTGCTACAGGACTTCAAAAAGACGTTCTTACTTCAATACTGTTTAGTAAGGAGGACATGACAAATGACATAGAACTGTCTTTTGACATGGAAGCGGAAAAACTTCGCCTAAAAAGCGCGTACAAGCAGCTTAATGTTTGGGATACCCAAGTAAATAAGAAAATTAATTATCACGTAAACGCGATTGATAAGTCTATCAAAAATTTGAAAAAATCTATTTCAGATGACGACGATATTAAGCCAAGTGACACACTTAATATTATGAAATCGTTGGTAGCGCTAAATCAGACAAGTTCAATTATCGAGATGTCACTTATTGCAGAAGAACTTATCGATGATATTTATAGTCAAGTGCAACTTTACCATGACACAATTAAGTTATTCATACGCGATAAAGAGTTTGAACTGGAAGATGCTGGAAATCTGAATATTGTGGCCAAAAGCGGGCCCATAAATTATCAAAAACTATCGTCAGGCGAAAAACAATTACTAATATTATTAACTGAAGCATTGCTTCAAAAGAAAGAGCCTCACGTCTTCTTAGCAGACGAACCTGAACTATCACTTCATATAGCTTGGCAAAAAATGATTATACCAGCAGTTAGAGACCTCAACCCTAACGCACAAGTGATCGTTGCCACTCATTCTCCTGAAGTGGCTGGCAAATTTGCTGACTCGATTATAGATATGGAAGACATAACTGATGGCTAGTATCTCTTATTCAAATGATGCATTAAATGTACTATCAAAGTTCCATCAAGTGGATAAAATCATGTACGTAGAAGGTGAAGAGGATGTCCTTTTCTGGGATCATTTGATAACTCTTTTTTCCGATAAAACAGTTCGCGTGGAAGAAGTTGGTGGAAAGGATGAAGTAAAAAAGTATGCGAGAAAACTACAATCAGATGATATTGATTGTTTAGTAGCAATAGATGCGGACTATATTTGTTATGAAGAACAGTTTAAACACGATCGAATATTAACTACCTATGGTTATTCTATTGAAAATTCGATACTAACAAGTTCCATAATAAGAGAAGTTGTACACAATGTTGGAAAAATTCCCTATTCAGATTTTTCCGAAAATGAATGTAGGGATTGGTTTGATTTACTATATGACACATTGGAGCCACTTCTTATTCACGACGTTTACAATAAGAAAAATGACCTTGGTGAACTAGTGCTAGGAAACAACTGTGCTAGGTTTCTTAAGACTTCAACGTCGCATGATTTGTGCGAAAACAAAATAGAAAACTTTATCGATAAGTTGCCATTTTCTGTGTCGCAATCAGATATTGATGAAATAATTGACGATTTCACGAAATTTGGAAGAATACTAAAAGATTTTATTAGAGGCCATTTTCTTTTTTCTGCTGTTTTGAGATACGTAAACACCACGGTTAATCGCATTAGAAAAACGACCATGATTTCCAAAGATTTTATTTATGGAGCAGTAATGCTTGCTTTTCGGTTCAAGTTTGACGATTCACATCCTCATTACGAATATTACGAAAGAAGTATATCCTCAATTTAAGCCCTCCTAAACCCTCTCCCCCTTTTCATTAAAAAGATACGCCTTTTGCATATTCAGAAGTAGCCTTACTTCGTCGCCGACATTGGCGGTGAAGATGCCGGGGACTTTGGCGACGAGTTCGTTTTCGGCGTAGTTGACGGTGAGGAGCGTTTCGGCGCCGAGGGGTTCGGTGACGGTGACCGTGCCCTTGATTTTTTTATGGCCGGGTGGGGTATCGTCGCCCGCGATCGTGATATGTTCCGGTCTGATCCCGAGTGTGATGGCGCCCATGGCGATGCCTTTAGGCGCGCGGATGAAATTCATTTCCGGGCTTCCGATGAAACCGGCGACGAACTGGTTCGCCGGGTTTTCATAAAGCTCCAAAGGCGAACCAATTTGTTGGATTTTTCCCTGGTCCAGCACCACAATCCGGTCAGCCAGGGTCATGGCTTCGGTTTGATCGTGGGTGACGTAAATGATTGTTGTATTTACGGTTTTATGGAGTTTCTTAATTTCTGCGCGCATGTTGCCGCGTAGTTTTGCGTCCAGGTTTGATAAGGGTTCATCAAAGAGAAACACGCTCGGCTCCCGGACCATGGCGCGGCCGATGGCGACCCGCTGGCGCTGGCCACCGGAAAGTTCATGCGGTTTTCTGAATATCAGTTCTTCAATATCAAGCACCGCTGCCACCTGCTGGACGCGATATTCAATTTCGCGTTTTGATAGCTTCATGGCGCGAAGCCCGAAGGCGATATTCTGATAAACGCTCATGTGGGGGTAAAGGGCATAATTCTGAAACACCATGGCGATGTTGCGCTTGCCGGGTTCCAGATCATTGACCCGCGTGCCGCCGATGTCGATGTCACCCCTGGTGATGTCCTCCAGCCCCGCAATCATCCGCAGCAGAGTTGATTTGCCGCATCCCGACGGCCCCACGAGGACGAGCAGTTCTTTATCGTTGATATCAAGGCTCAGATCCTCAATGATTGTATTTTCATCATAAGATTTTGAAATATTTGATATTTTTAAATCAGCCATCTGATCCTCCCCCACGCTTCAGCGGCGCACCGGTGCGTTTCTGGACCTCAGTACCAAGCAGTTCCCGCGCGCCCAGAAGCCGCTCAAAAAAGGCGACATTCTGATTGCTTTGGTTGATCGCGGTGGCGGTATATTTCTTTAAACTTTCCTCAAAAGCCGGGATTGCCGGGCCACCGGTTAAAGTCCTTACGGATACGAAATGACCTGGACTGCCAATTTCAGCGAGTTTTGCCGCGTCAATGGTCGTTTCGGATCCAGTACAATCCTTATAAATCAGCGAAAATTGGCTATGATTTATGGTCTCAAGGCTGATATTTTCCTGGGCGACAAGCTTCGCCATTTGCGCCGCTACTTCATGGGCTTCGCGAAAAGAAATACCCTCAATACGGGAAATACTGTCTGCTACTTCCGTTACTGTTGCGCAGGTTTTACCGATGTCTGCTGCGATCTTATCTTCATCGATCCTGACGGCAGCCATAAATTCATTAAGAAGTCGTAATAATCTTGATCCTGTCTCGAATACTTTATGTCCCGCCGCTTGAACTTCGGTCTCACTGTCATTCATATCTGTAAACGGTGTGTTGTGCATGGTATTGACGATAGTATCACAATGTCCGATTGAAAGACTACTGAGTAGTCGCATATGTTCGATGGGAACAGGGTTTCTTTTTTGTGGCATAATGGAACTTATCTGGACAAATTCATTGGGAACATAGATATGCCCCGCTTCAAAGGACGTCCTTTGCGCAAGATCCTGAATGAAGCGACCGATACCCACAAACATCACCTTAAGCGCGCTATAAAGCCCGGTGACATAATCAACGCTGGAGATACAACCATATGAATTTTCCAGCGGCGCAGAAAAGCCAAGCAATTCTGCCATGCGTTCCCGGCTCAGCGGGAAGCCGGTGGTGGTGATCGCCGCCGCCCCCATGGAGGAAAGATCCGCAGTACTCACACCCAAGGTGATCCGATCCACATCCCGCTGCAGATTTTCAATAAAGGCACCCAGATAGTGGCCCCAGGTGGTCGGCTGAGCGGGCTGTCCGTGGGTGTAAGCGAGGATGATGGTTGATTTTCCTTCCTCCGCAATCCGGAGTAAGGTTGCAATTAGCTGATTAAGTTCCGTCAGTAAAACCGCTGATAAATCAAGGAGATGCATCTTGAAAATGGTGTGGTCAATGTCGTTTCGCGACCGCCCGGTATGGAGCCGCCCGGCGAGGTCGGGGCCAAGTTTCTTAATAAGTTCCCCCTCCACATAGAAGAAATAATCCTCCACCTCCCCGGTATATTCGAGGGCACTCAAATCCAGATCATTTTCAATTTCCACCAGGGCATTGAGAATGTCCCTGCCCTGGTCTTCACTTAAAATTCCCTGCTCCGTGAGCATGATGCAGTGAGCGAGGTTGACGCGAAAATGATAATCCGCAAATGTGGTTTTTGAGGCATCAAAAAGCGGTGCGAGGACCGTTTCCTTATATACCTCGTTGGGGAATGTTGATGTGTCTTCAAATTTACTCATAATCTAACCTTTTAATCCCCCTAAAATAACCCCGCGGATGATGTAGCGCTGTAATGCGAGAAAGACAATTAATGTGGGTATGGTCGCGACTGCGGCGCCGGTCATGATCATTTCCCATTCCGACGTAAACTCACCACTGAAGGACGCAAGGCCCACCGGCACCGTATAAAGCGCCGCTTCAGATGTGACAATCAGCGGCCAGAGGAAAGCGGTCCAATTTCCCAGAAACGTGAAGATCGCCAGCGCCGATAATGCCGGTACCACCATGGGAAGAGCCACATCGGTATAAATGCGAAATTCACTGACCCCGTCGACCCGCGCGGCATCCAGATAATCATCAGGAACGCTTTCAAAAAACTGCTTCATCAGGAACACGCCAAAGCCGGTCATCAACCCCGGGAACATAAGCCCAAGATAGCTGTTAAGTAGCCCCAGATCACGGGCGAGTATGTACCACGGGATCACCAGCATTTCGGTCGGGATCATCAGTGTGCTGAGGATCAGGAAAAAGACGATTTTTCGCCCTTTGAAATCATATTTCGCCAGCGCATAGCCGACCATACTGTCAAAAATGAGCACTGATAATGTGGTCACAATCGCCACGATGGCGGAGTTTAAGAACCATCTTAAAAATTCTGTATTACCAAATAGATAAATATAATTACTTAAAGTAGGCTCTGAACTTATCAACGCCAGATCATAAATCTGATCATTATATTTGAAGCTGGCGGAGAACATAAAAATGATTGGCGTCATCATGAGGACCGCACCAATGAAGAGAATGGTCCATATGATGATCTTTTTCGGGCTTGTGGGGTGCTTCATTACTTCTTTAATCTTTGTCATCGCGAAGCACCCTTAATTGTATCAGCGTGATCACCGACAGGATCACAAAAAGCACCACCGTCTGCGCCGCTGCCATGCCCATTTCAAAGTCGTCAAAGGCGGCCTTATAAATATGCAGCACCAGTGGCCTTGTGGCATTTAGTGGGCCGCCTTCCCCTTCCTGGGTCATATTGTAGACCTGATCAAAAATACGAAGGAACCCGATGGAGCTGATCACCACCAGGAAAATGATCGTCGGCCTAAGTTGCGGCAGGGTTATTTCCTTTAGGATCTGCCATGACCCGGCACCATCGACCCGTGCGGCTTCATAATAAGTATTCGGTATCGCCCGAAGCCCGGCGATAAAAATAACAATCTGAAATCCAAGCCCGGCCCAGATCGCCGGGGCGAGCACTGCGGGCAGTGCCTGTGTGGTTGAACGTAAAAATTCCATCTGCACAATGCCCATTTGCCCCAAGGCGAGATTGATCATGCCGATGGGCACCGGCTGATAAAACCAGCGCCAAACCCACGCCATGGCCACCGCCGTGGTCAAGAACGGAATAAAATAGCAGGCGCGCAGGAAGCCATGGCCGAACCTGATCTGATCAAGATAGTAGGCGATGGTAAAACTGAGCAGCAGGGATATGGGAACCCCCAGCAGCAGATATTCAAACGTATTGCCAAGCACCACCCAGAACACAGGATCGGAAAAGAGCGCGATAAAGTTATCAAGACCAACGAAACTCTTTTCACCAACAATATTCCAATCAGTCAGTGAAATACTGAATGCATCCAGTGTTGGATAAAATCGTACTAGCACGAAGTATAACAAAGGTACTGTGATGAACATCCAGGCCCAGAGCGCGCGTTTTTCAGAGAGAGTACGCTCAGTCTTCATCACTCGCCCCTTCCCTGATTTCCAGAAGTGCTGAATCGATGATCTCCTGATCCTCCGCAGCAGCGATATCAAGTGCCTCCTCAACACTCAAGCCTTCAAGAATTATCCGATCAAGCATATCGACGACGGTCTTTCTTTGTGCACTTTCCGAATAAAACTGAGTTGTGTAGGCATAGTCTAAACCCTTGATAAAAGCACCGAAATCCGGATGATCCTGGTTTTCCACGCGGTAAGCCACCGCCTTGCGGGCGGGGAGTTCACCGACATTGTCAAGCCAATATTGCATGGCCCGGGCGGACGTGATGAATTTCAAAAACTTTTCAGCAGCCAGACGCTTTTCACCATCGGCTTTGCTGGTGATACCATTGACCCAGTAGGAGGAAAAATTGGCCTTGATGCCGTTATGTTCGGGTAGTTCCGTCACTCCCCATTCAAGACGGTTTGGCCGGTCGCCACGGGTGCGCTTTAAAAAACCAAGCACAAAACTACCATCAATATGCATGGCTGCGCGTCCCGCCTTAAAAGCGATCTCGCCTTTGTCCATGAAGTCCACCACCGATGTTTTATGGCGGGTAGCAAAGTCCGCGTAATACTGAAACGCCGCCCTGCCCGCATCATTGTTATAAGTAACCTGGCTGTTGTCTTCGTTATAAGGGGTGCCGCCAAATTGACGGACCAGCACTTCGCGCCACCAGTTATGATCCTGATTAATCGGCCCCATGGTCAGGCCCACCTGGGTGATGTTGCCGGCGCGGTCGCGTTTGGTAAGCTTGCTCGCCATGTCCACCAGTTCATCCAGGGTTTTGGGTGGCAGTTCCGGGTCCAGGCCCGCTTCACGGAAGATTTTCTTGTTCCAGAACAGCGCCAGGGACCGTACCGCTGTCGGCAGCGCATAATAGTCCCCGCCCGACTTCATATTGCCAACCATGGGGAAGAATTCTGTTTCGATTTCCGCGTGCGGGAATGCGTCCTGGGAGAGTGGCTGTAAAATTTCCGCCGCGAGATAATCATGAAGCCAGCCATAATAAAGCTGCACCACATCGGGTCCTTCACCGGCGGCAACGGCGGCTGCTACTTTGGTGCGGTACTGGGCATAGGGAAAATTGCTGTGATTTACGGTGATACCTGGGTTTTCTTCCTCAAATGCTTCGATCAGCCGGTCCATGGCATCAATGCGTGCTTTATAGCTATACTGCCAATATTCGATTTCCACCGCGCCCGAGGGCACAGCGAAGAGCATCGAAAGTATAATGTAAAGCGTCACGCGCAAGAAGATTGTCCCACCCTTATTAACCATATTTTTTGATTACCATAAACTTAAATATCAAACATTTCCAGTGTCTTGACTTAAATTGTCAACGGGTTAAATTGTTTGTCTATTAGGGAGAGGATTTACCATGACAGAAGACCAGCGCAGAATTGCCGAACAACAACGATTAAGCGGCATAAACAAGCTTTGGAATGCGCTGACGCCCCTTAAACATGTAGGCAGTTTCATGAACTGCGGCGCACACCCGGATGATGAACGCTCGCATATCCTTGCCTATCTTGCCCGCAATCAGGGGGTAAATATCATGTATTCCACCTCTACCCGTGGCAAGGGCGGGCAAAATGCCATCGGCACAGAAGCCGGTGATGACCTTGGTGCCTTCAGGACCGAGGAATTAGAAGCCGCTGCAGATGAAATCCCCATGTCTATTCAGTATTATTCAGCAAGGTTTGGGGACGAGATTGATGACTTCGGCTTTTCCACCGACCCGGCGGAGGCAGAAGAAAAATGGGGCTTTATGCGTATTCGAGAACGGCTTGTGCGCATTATCCGTCAGCAAAAGCCAGATATCCTTTCGCCCACCTTCCTGGATACGGACGGTCAGCACGGCCACCACCGGGCAATCACCCGAGCGACGCTTGATGCCTATGATATGGCGGCAGATCCAAACAGCTTCCCGGAGCAAATCACAAACGAGGGACTAAAGCCCTGGCAAGTTAAAAAGCTTTATTTATCAGCGGCTTCGGGCCGCGGCACTGTCTATGACGATCGGGATCCACCGCCTGATCCTACCGTATCGATCCCGGTTGGGACTTATGATCATATGAATGGTGCTACCTATCGGCAGATTGGTGAATGGTCACGGGCACGGCATCTGACTCAGGGCATGGGAAGATGGCGGGAAGCTTACCCGGAAGATGCGAACCTTCACCGCCTGCGCTGCGAGCTGGACATCCCGCTGATGGAACAGGATGTTTTTGATGGCATGCCCAAAACATTCGCGGATCTCGCGGGTACGGTGGACGGTGAACTGGCGAGCTTGCTTAATGATGCTGATCGACATGTGCGGGGCGCCATTGCTGCCTTCCCTGACCGGACAAGGGTTTTGGAGCAGCTCACAGACCTGGGCGAAAAACTCAGCGACGCGCAGGACGCCCTTTCCGCCAACCCGGAAGAGGTAGCCCATAACGTGGGCCATCGGTTGGAGGCGAAAATGCGCCAGCTTGGAGTTGCTTACTATGAAGCATCCGGTTTGATCGCAGATATCCTATGGGATAGTGATTTTGCGAGCCCCGGCAAACAATTAACTGGTAGATTTAATGTCTATAATGCCAGTGACACGGATTTTGGCAGTACGGAATTTGCTGTCGTTGGTTCGAATGGTGAAATTGCTGATAACACCAGCGCATCTCTTGATTCCTGGGAGCGTCGGGAGCTATCCATATCCGTAAATATCCCTGAAAATGCTGGATATCATCATCCACTAACTATGAATTATGATCCAATTACAGGAAACGAAGCGTTCGTCGGCAAAGTTTCCTTCAATGAGGGTGGCTTTTTTGGTTTTGGTGGCTACGCGCTTGAAAAAACCATCCTTCCTGCGAACCCGGTGCTGGTGGTCCCGCCTGTGAATTTGAGCTGGGAAGCCAGCGGACTATTTTACAACAGACTAACCGATGGGGATCCTGTGCAAGCGACCCTAAGCGTCGATAAATTTACGGAAATAGCATCGGACGTTGAAATCGGCCTTGAAGCCCCCTCGGGCTGGACAGTGATGCCACCAACTTATACAGTGCCGGCCGGCGAACTACCGGGATCAAGCAAATATCAGTTTACCGTATCCGGCCCCACCGGTGGCGGGCGCATTGAAATGACACCTTATGCGATCTGTGACGGCAAGCGAGTCGAGGAAAATGTCCTGCTGATGGACTATGCGCATATCAGGAATACCTGCAAAGTGGTACCGGCGACGCTTGCCGTTCAGCCGATTGATCTTGAAATTCCGGCGCGGCTAAATGTGGGCTATGTGGACCGGGGATCCGACCGGGTTTATTTCTGGCTGCAGCGCTTCGGGGTTAATGTCACCATGCTCAGCGTCGATGATCTAAAGACCCAGAATTTAGGTCAATATGATACGATTGTGATCGGTATTCGCGCCTTCGCGGCGGATCTGACGGCGACAAGCCCGTTCCTTCGGGACTATGTTGAAAATGGTGGTAATCTGGTGACCCAATATAACCGCACCGACGATGACTGGGATAATGAAACCACACCGCCACGGTCAATCACCATTGGAACGCCGTCATTCCGCTGGCGGATTACAGATCCGGATGCGGTTGTGACCCACCTCATACCCGAACACCATCTGCTCAATGCACCCAATAAGATTGGTGAAGCGGACTGGACTAACTGGCATCAGGAACGGGGGCTTTATTTCCCCATGGAAGCCGCACCCGAATATGAATTTCTGCTCAGCATGTCTGATCACGGTAAAACACCGCTGGAAGGCGCACTTATCAGCGCATCGATCGGGCGTGGCTGGCATCATCATTGCTCGCTCATTCTTCATCATCAGCTTGAACATCAGGTTCCTGGCGCGGCCCGGTTGCTTGCCAACCTGATCACACCACCCGACTGGAAATAATCAATTTTAACCAAATTTTAGTAAATTTTATCATTTATTTTCAATAACTTATAATATTCTTTAATGCTTTCATTAAGAGTTCGGTAAGGCGCTCCGCTTATTCTGATTCGCAACCGATGAACTGTCCGGACGAGTAGGACAAATTTGATTGTGGACAAATTTGATTACGGAGCGATTATGACAACGACACGCATTATCCCCTCCCCAGTGCTTAAAACACTGAGGAAAATTTCCCTTGAAGCTGAAAAGAAAAGAAAGCTTGCAAAAAAAACCGGTATTCTTATGACGACCCTTCCACTGGCCGCCTGTTTTAAGGGGGGCACCGGTGGTGATACCGCGAGCCTTGCGTCAGGTTCATTGGCGGTTACCAACTTCGATGACAATGGCGGCAACAGCTATAGTGCCACTGATGATAATGACAGCGTGTTCATCGCTGAAGGCATGTCAGAGAGCTTCACGGTTGTCGGTGGTGCAGGTGATGACACCATCACAACAAGCAGTGGTAATGACCTGATCCGTGGCGGTGAAGGTGCTGATACCATCAATGCGGGTGATGGCAATGACAGTATTGTCGTGATCGGTACCACAACGGCTGGGCAGTACACTCAGGACGCCATTACCAATTCAGCAGGCACAGGCACTGACCTTTCAAGCGTGATCAGCCTTGCTGATCTTAATGGTCGAACCGTCAGCGAAGTGGAAGCTGGCGAAGTGATTGACGGTGGCGCGGGGAATAACACCCTGTTTATTTACGGAACCGTGGATCTTACCGGTGTGACGCTTCGTAATGTGGATGTGCTGGTGGTGAACTCCAATGTGACACTAACACCGGAGCAGCTGGCGGAATTTACCACCATTGACGGTGACGGGCAGTCGATCCTGAATATTGAAGTGCCGGACGGTGCGGAAAGCGTGACCCTGGATCTTACCCAATATGACATCAGCGATGTGGGAACGCTCAATATTGACGGTGATATCACGATCATCATTGATGATATTTCCGATATTACCGAAATTGAGAACATCACCGTTGAGGATCTCTCACAGATTACCCTTGAAATTCAAGCAGGTGAAGATGGTACTACGTCGGTAAATCTTGGTGATCTGGGTGAAATTTTTGAACGGATCAATGTAATTGATGCCGATGAAGACTGTATCATCGAAGTGGACGAAAGTTCGGATCTTGATGATCTGGAGCTGGAAGCGATCGAAGGCGATTGCGACATTGAAGACAACAGTGACGGTGAAGCCGGTGACAAGATCGATGAAGTGGACAACACCGACGATGACGTGACCGAACCAACCCTTAAAAAGGTCTATTTTAACATTATCAAGGGCGATACCATCACCTTGACGGATGATCATATCCGCTTCTGTATGCCAGAAGAAAGCCAAGATGTGGTGACATTCTATGTCACTGAAATCGTCCACGGTGAATTTCGCATTGATGGCGTGGCTACACAGGAATTTACCCTTGATCACCTTGAGGAAGGCCTGGTGACATTCACCCATGACGGATCAGACGAGCAGCCGGAATTCGGCCTCGGTATCCTCTGGTACGACGGTGAAACCCTGCACGAAGGCAATGTGGTTGGTTCTGACTATGTTTATATGGCTGAATTTATTAAAGATGACGGCGTCTATGTTACCCGCGATGGACTTTCCGCCACCCTTGATAAGTCCTTCTACGACGGCGATGTTGAAGTCGAAGGCGCAAATGGTGACGACAATATCTCCACCGGTGGCGGCAATGACCATGTGGATGGCGGCGATGGTGCGGATGTGATCAGCACCGACGGAGGCCATGATACGATCATTTACGGCGCTGGCGATAGCGTGGACGGCGGCGAAGGCTTCGATAGTCTGGTGATTGAAGATGTTAACCTGACACTTGATCTATCAACCCTGGACGTGAACGGCGTTGAAATGATCGATCTTGAAGGTGCTGAAAACACCCTTACCTTCACCGTTCAGGATGTCCTTGATATATCAACCGAAACTCAGGATCTCGTGATCTGGGGCAATGAAGTAAACAGCATCAATTCCACCGGACAGGGATGGGATTATCAAGGCCAGGACGAATGGGAAGGCCAGATGATGAATGTCTACCTTATGGGTGATGCACAGCTTCTGGTGGATGCTGACATGATACAGAATATCAACTAATTTTCTTGAGTACCCCTTTATACCATATCACTCGCCCAATCAGCGGTAGGCTTATATCAACATCAAATTGATATTTGCCTCCGCTGACCCTTTCTGTGGCATCCGTGCGCGGAAGGAAGAACAGCGGGATAGGAATTTTATTCCAAAGGCGACAACTCCGGATATCCATATCAATACCTTGTTCACTGCAGACGCACTCTACTTCGAACCATAACGGGCCAAATGTTTCATATATAACGCCCGGTTCCGGATGATCCGCAAAATGGCTGATGAATTTTTCTTTGCCGTAATCACGAAGCAGAGATTCACTGTCGCCGTGGCGTTCAAAAACCACACGGATGGGCTGGTTTTCGCCCGCCTTGGGAAAGCCGAACAAATTGGCGACCAGGTTTGAAAGCCAGCTTTCGCCGCGGGTGATGTTCGAAAGACCAAGTGCTTCGACACGAACTTCAACATCATGCATATCCCGAATGATATAGGGAAGCTTATCGAAGTCTTTGAGATTTCTCTCAAACAGCGACCGGGTTTCAGACATCAATGAACCTTTCGCGGATGTCGGCATTTGGTACAAGGCAGGTATCAGTACGACCAAAAAGTGAGTAACGGTTGCGTGCGATCCGGTCATAGACCCAGTTGCGAAAGCGCCGCGGCAGGATTTTGACGATGTTGATCAGTTTCCAGCCACCGCCGATTACATTAAGGATTCCGGTTACCGTATCCATCTTATAATATGAGACACCCTTTTCCAGGTAAAGATTGCTGTCAAAGTCATTGTGATTAAGCCCGCAAATGCGCATAAGCCCCTGCCCGACATCACTTTGCGCTGATACAAAATGAAACTTCCTTTCCGGGTCACGCTTGATCACGAATTTCACCCACCCGGAACAGAGATTACAAACCCCATCAAACAGGATCAGATGATCCGGCAAGTCCGCATCAATGCGAATTTCCTTTGGTGTCCAATCAGTTCTCATGGGCGTGGTTGCTCATTCTTTTATATTTTTTGTTCCAGCGGCGGTTATAAAACTCCAGCATGGGTGCACAAATACCATCATACAAAAAAGTAAAAAACCAGTGAACGGTGCGGATCTTGCAAAATTTGGCAAGCCAGCGATAGCCCGGTAGATTACGCCAGATTTCAATCATGGCATCGATGCCGCCGCGCACCTCATCCTCGTGGGTAAGCACATAGATGCGTCGTGTTACATCTTCCTGACTTAGCCCATACGCCTTTAGCTTGCCGTCGTTATGATGGATGTTATGGAAAGTAAGCAGCGCACCGTTTCGCGCACAAAGGTTCTTATAATGTCCAATTTCCGCATCACAGATGGGGCAATCGGCATTGTAATAAGTCTTGGTATGCCCGGCGTCACTTTTTCTTTCGAGGTAAATTGCATCAAGCGCATCGGTGAGCTTCTCATGCTTGAATTTAAAACCATACAAGCTCGCTTTCTTGGGCAGTACCTTTTGCCCGCACAGGAACAGATCTGCCATATCCCGCAGCATAAAGCGCAAGATAGAGCCCGGCATCCAAAGGAACACGGGACGTTTAAAGTGACGACCCAGTGCTTTCATAAAGTCCTTCTGACGCACTGGGTTTGGCGCAGTGGCGTTGATCGCCCCGCTGGATACTGAATTTTCATCAATAAACAGGATCAGGCGCACCAGATCTTCACGGCTGATCCAGCTCATCCATTGCTTACCGCTGCCCATGATCATCCCTGCAAGCAGCTTGGTGGATAGGGCAAGCGGCGCGAGGATGCCACCGTCTTTATCCAAAACCAGACCAATACGAAGCCGGACCACTTTAAGACCAAGATTTTCCATCTTGCGAGCTTCCGCTTCCCATTTTTGGCATAGATCAGACATAAAGTCGGCTCTGGGTGCGCTTCGCTCTTCCAGAGCTTCATCATCATCCCGGTCGCCATAAAAGCCGATTGCTGAGGCGTTTATGAGCTTCCTGGGCCGTGTTTTTAGACGCGAAACCAATCCTGCGAGCGCCTTTGTTGTGTTAAGCCTGCTGTCATAAAAGGCCTGTTTACGGGCCTCCGTCCAGAAACCACCCGCCAGCGGTTCCCCGGCCAAGTTGATAATGGTATCAATATGCTGATCATCACTGATCCGATCGAGGTCATCAACAGCGTGTACGTGAGGTCCAAAAGAATGAGTAATTTTCTGTGCGTCCCGCCCCAGCACAGTCACATCATGACCACCACGGATCAGTGTGCGCACCAGTTTGGTGCCGATAAAACCAGTGCCACCGGTTACCAGATAGGTTTTAGCGAATAAATTCTCCCCTTTCTTAACGGGGTTTCGTTGCCATAGAGGCACCTTGATTATATGCAAATTCATCACCGCGATCAGATCGCGGATGCCCCACATAAAGACACCCACCCCGAAAGCAGTGAACATCCATGTCCAAACGCCGTAATGAACAGGAACCAGTCCGGAAGGCATCTGAGCCCAGCCGATTACCACTGGATATAGCACTGCAAAAAAGATCCCGATGTTAATTGCAAGCAACGTATGCAGCACCCTTTCCAAGGGTGGCAGAACCCTGATGTTATCTTCGATGATAAAATCAATCAAGGTCACCATAAGTTCAACCAATAGCAGTACCACAAGTACGTAAGCCCACACCCCCTGCCAGGCAAACCAGGCCAGACCAGCAAAAATCACACCATAAATGAGCTCACGGACCGTATGCATAGTCAGTTCGTGCCGTGCTTCCGGTTTTTTGGGCAGTTTTTCAGTAATTTCATGGTGCCAGAGATTATCAAAAGCACCCAAAATCACCTGCAACGTAAGGACAGTAAAAATACTATTCATTGCTGTTCTCCTCTTCAATGAAGACACCATCCTGGAAGAAAGTTCTCCCGAACCATGGATGGTCAAATTTTAAACGAAAGCGGAAAAAACCGTCCGGTTCATCGATCTGCTCCACATGGATCTTTCCCGGAGTAATCAGAAGTGGAATGGGAAGATGAAATCCCAGAATATCCAGGAAATAATGTGCGCTTTTAAAATGAAGCGCGCCGTCCTTCTCAAACACCCGAAGCCGCATACCGAGCCCCCGCCCCACGCATTCCAGAAGGCCGCGTTTTTCATCAACGATTTTTACTGATTGGACAGTGACTTTTCCTTTGTGGCGGAAGTCATATACCCGTTGCCAGCAGACACCGCCGCTTTCCACCGGGAAGACATTTACGGCTACCGGAACATCGCTTCCTTTATAGGGTGCGAGCGGTGAACCAAACAGCTTGCAGATGAAGGCAAACATCCAGCCGATTTTTGAACGCTCCACTTCCATGGTTCCCAGGTAACGGATATGACGCGGATGGGCTGCCATATCATCGAAGCGTTCCCGAATACCAGCCTTTAGCGCCTGCCATCCCCCACCGCCGACAAGCGGGCGAAAATCACCGTGTTTTGCTTCTTTTTGATTGTCATTTACGGGCTTTACCGGTCCTTTGAACCAGTGGTGAGGTAGAAATCCTTTTCTCTCTCTTAATGCTATATTGATACCCATTTTTTGCCCCCCATTTTAGAGGTTTATTTAACGATAAATTTCACTACTTTCGATCCCAGTTTGATCAGTCTTTTAAGTGTCGTTCGTGGTACTTTATGCATCTGGTCGTACCAGGTTGACGCCTCCTCAAGGAATGTCGTCATGTTTTTGATTTTGCGACGAACATGATCAGGGGTTTCCTTGTCATTTTTGAGGTTTTCCTGACATTCAGAAAGCATTTCAAGCGCCGGGTCAATTTCCCGCTGCTTGCGCCCTTCTGCAATCGCCATCACCATGTCCCAGGGATCGTCATGGGCAATGAAATGATCGCGACGATCCCCCATCACATGGCTAAGCTGCACCAGTTTCCAGCTTTGAAGTTCCTTGATGCTGTTGCTCACGTTTGAGCGGGCAATTTTCAGGATGTCCTGAATTTCATCGGCCGGTAGCGGCTTGTCGCTTAAAAACAGCAGCGCGTGAATTTGCGCCACCGACCGATTAACCCCCCAACGGATTCCCATCTCCCCCCAGAAGAGAATAAATTGTTCCATGACAGGTGTTAGTTTCATTTTACGACTCATATTTCTTTTGTTTCTGTTAAGACAGAAATAACTGAAATAGAGAAAAATGTCAAATAAAATCGAAAATATTTCAACCGTATTAGCCGATCCAAATACTTCTTAACTTGTCATTAACCATAGATAAATATTATGGTTCTTCTACCAACGGTGATGATCATCGGGAATTATGTGTTGATCAATTGGGGGCAAAAATTGAAACGATATATTGATAAAAAATTTCAGCTAATATTAAACCGCTTAATGTCTCAAAGCAGTTACAAACCGCTTACCATGAGTATGGCATTGCTGCCTCTTGCTGCATGTGGCGGCGGCGGTAATGGTGGTGGCAACAATCCAACTGCACCTGCTCCAGCCCCTCCCCCTGAACCGGATCCGGATTTTACCGAAAGTCCCATCAATGTTTTTGTCGCCCTTGATAATCTTGACCGCACGTTAAGCGAAGGGGGTAATGCTGCGAACCTTACGGTCACCGGGAAAAATGGCAACGATAGTATCACAACAGGTTCGGGGGACGACATTGTATCTGGTTCTGGCGGTAACGATACAATCATCACCAATGGTGGTAATGACTTAATTCGCGCTGGTGAAGGTCGGGATACAATATCTGCCGGTACCGGTGATGACGGTATTGTCATTGTTGGAACGACCGCAGCTGATCAGTATACCAACGGTGCCATTACAAATTCCGGTGGTTCGGGTATGGATCTTTCGTCATTGATCACCCTTGCGGATCTAAACGGCCGCGGCGTAAGCGAAGTGGTTAGCGGCGAAGTGATCGATGGCGGGGCCGGTGTAAATACGCTTTATGTATACGGTACAGTAGATCTTACCGGTGTTACGCTTAATAACGTAACCGTGCTTGTGGTCAATTCCGATGTCACACTAACACCAGAGCAGATTGCAAGCTTTACAACCGTTGACGGTGATGGCAATTCACTAATAACCATCGAAATCCCTGAAGGATCACCAGATAATTACATCCTAGATCTGTCAGCACTTGATTTAACGGATGTTCAGAGCATTCATATTGATGGTGACATCAGGGTCATGATTGACGATGCGTCGGATCTTGATGGCGTAGGAACCATCACCAATGGCGCCAGCGACGCGCTAACCCTTGAAGTTACGGGTGCCGGTTCCAATACAAATGTAAATCTTGGCGAAATCGCTGATACATTCACCGAAGTGGACGCGATTGAAATCGCCGAAGACGTCACGCTTGAAGTCGACGACGCAAACGACATTACCACTTTGGGATTACAGGAAATTTCAGGAAACGGTGATGTTGAAAATGGTGGTGATGCAGACGTGCTTGAAGCCCTTGACGATATTGAAATTGACGAAAATATCGTGGTTGAACTGCCAAGTCTGTCCATTAGCGATGTCATATCCAATGAAGCAGACGAAAGTGCCATCTTCACTGTGACCCTCTCCGAACCCTGGGGGCAAACTGTTACCGTGGACTTTAGTGCACCTGATGGCAGCAGCGGCACCCTCACCTTCGCGCCTGGAGAGACACAAAAGGCCTTTCCAACGGCCTGGAACGATGATGCACTTGATGAAACAGATGAAGTGGTAAGTGCAACACTCAGCAATCCCACCAACGCAACTGTCGCCGATGGCAGCGGTGAGCTCACCATTCAGGATGATGATGATCCGCTAATCGCAGTGGATGATACTGCAAGTGTCTCTGAAAATGGCTTCGTGCTGATCGATGTACTTTCCAACGATCTTTTCGGAGAAGGGAATTTGGAAATAACGAGCGTCGAAATTATGTCCGATGGATGGGCCACTTATACCATTATCGACAATGAAGTCCGCTTTGAACCTGGTGATTTTTGGGACTATCTGGATGACGGTGAAAGCATTGACGTCCAGATTATATACGAAGTATCAGACGATGATGAAACTGATACCGGCCAGATCGACATTACAATCAACGGGGTATCAGACACACTGCAAGCCGTTGATGATACTGCAAGTGTTGACGAGGATGGCACTGTACTGATGGATGTTCTCGCGAACGACCTCTTTGCCGAAGGGAATATGGCAATAACAGATGTTTTTCTTGCATCTGAAGAATTGGGTGTATTGACGATTGTCGACAATAAAATTCAATTTGAACCCAGCGATTTTTTTGATTTCCTCAATGATGGAGCAGGCATCCCTTTTTCATTCACATACGAAGTCTCAGATGACAATGAGTCCGACTGGGCGGAGGTGGTGGTTACAGTTAATGGTGTCACGGATTCGACGCTCCAGACGATTGGTGATTCAGCCAGTGTGGTCGAAGATGGTGTTGTCCTGATTGATGTGCTTGCAAATGACTTTTACGGCCAAGGGGATTTGGAAATCACCAACGTGGGTTACGTCAGTGAAGAATATGGCGTTCTTACCATTGTTGATAATAAAATCCAGTTTGATCCAGGCGGCGATTTTGATTTTCTTGAGGACGGTGAAAGCACCTACGCCTACATCACATATACCGCAGCCGACGATAATGGCTCCGATACTGCCGTGGTTGCAATAACTGTCAATGGTGTCACCCACAACTTGACGGCAGTGGATGACAGTGCGTCAGTTTCAGAAAATGGTATTTTACTTGTTGATGTACTTGCAAATGACCTCTATGCCGACGGTGATATGGAGATTACGAACCTTGGTTATGCCACCGATGATTGGGGCGATATCACAATCGTAAATGATCAAATCCAGTTTGAGCCAGGCGAGTATTTTGATTATCTGAGCGACGGTGAAAGCATTGACATTCAAATTACCTACGAAGTAACAGATGACAGCGAAACCGACCTTGGTGAGTTGACCATAACGGTTAATGGAGTTTCAAATAACCCGAGCCCCATGGACCGGCCTCCCTTATCCGATGCTAGCCACAGCTCTAATGGTGAAAATTTACTGGTTAATGAAGATATACCGCTAGCTATTGCCTGACACAATTAATTCATTTTGACGACGGGCTGATTTTGGCTATCATCGTCTGTAATCGTTTGGGGTGACATATAACCGTTATAAAGGTCCGTTAAGATGAACAAAATCAATAATTTATTGATGATCATTATGTTTATGTACTCAAGTGCGTTTGCTGCCGAGAACCGCGTTGATGGCCAAAGACCCGATGCCCCGGAACTGGCAATGCCGGGCGATTATAAAGTTGGCGTGCGCACCATCCAGCTTAGCCATAAAGATCAGATTGACGTCGTCAATGTGAATGCCGATAACGGAATTGTCCGTTATAACCGCCCGCTGACCATTGAAGTGTGGTATCCGGCGGACACCGAAGAAACCGGTGGTACTTATAAAGATGTCTACTTGCGGGACGGGGCAACTCAGGTGGATCTATATGGTTCCGCCGTGAGGAACGCCGATCCATTTAAAAGCGGTCCCTACCCCCTCGTGATCATTTCCCATGGTTATCCAGGCAATCGCTTTCTGATGAGCCACTTTGGTGAAAATCTTGCTTCCAAGGGTTATGTCGCAGTGGCAATTGATCATACAGACAGCAATTATCAGGACGCCGGCGCCTTCGGCAGCACCCTTCTGAACCGACCGCTCGATCAAAAATTCGTACTTAACGAAATGGCGCGTTTTTCAGTAACTAAGGACCATTTCCTCCACAATATGATCGACGATAATAAGGTGGGCCTTATTGGCTATTCCATGGGTGGATATGGTGCGATGATCACCGCTGGTGCGGGCGTCACCGATATGGTCGCGGGGGTGGATGATATTTCGCCTATGGGCATCCTGAAACATAATGTGGCTGGCACCGATAGCCATAAAGCGCTTCTGGATGACAGATTTAAGGCCATTATCGCCATATCACCCTGGGGCATGGGCAGCGGTTTTTGGAATGATCAGGGGCTTGCCGGCGCGACCAAGCCGATTTTCTTTATCTCTGGCGGGGTGGATGATGTTTCTGGCTATGAAACGGGCACCAAACTGATTTATGAAAAAGTGGTGAACACCGACCGTTATCTGCTCACTTTTGAGCATGCCAATCACAATGCCGCCGCCCCGATCCCGGCCCCCAAGGAAGCCTGGAATGCGGTTTACAACAATGGTGAAAGCGTGGCCTTTTCCCATTATGCCGATCCGGTATGGGACCAGCTTCGCATGAATAACATTGCCCAGCATTTTGTCACCGCCTATTTTGGTCTTCATTTAAAAGCGGACGCTGCCATGGGGGATTATTTAAACCTCATCCCCAATGGCAATGACGGCAGCGGTGAAACACAGTGGAAAGGCTTCGCCCCCCGCACTGCAAAGGGTTTGAAGCTGGAGCATTTGAAATCCGGGCATTAAAAAGGGCGCCGGAGGAGCAGGCGCCCTTTCCCTCCAAGTTTGCCCAATTTTATTATTCGTATCTGAGCGATATTGCAGGGTTAACCCGCGCCGCCTTATATGAATAACTGATCACCGTCGCCCACGCGATGATCAGCGCGGCAACACCCGCACCAACAAACCACATAACACTTAAATCAATGCGGTATTTAAAACTGTCAAGCCAGCCATCCATCAGCCACCACGCGAGTGGCAGTGCAATCACGTTGGCCATAAGCACCGGGCGGCTAAACTGCCCGACCATGAGCTTAATAATATCAAGGGGCCTTGCGCCCAAAACCTTACGAATGCCGATTTCCCGCGTGCGGCGCTCCGCAGAAAAGGCAGTTAGTCCCAGAAGCCCGATCGCCGAAATGATAATTGCCAGCACCGCGAAGGTAACAAACACCCGCATCTGACGGTTTTCGCTTTCATAAAAAGCATCCACCTGCTGTGATAACACCTGATAGCCCAGGGGCACGCCTGGCGCCACTTCTGCCCATTTCTGCTCAAGCTCAGTGATCATGGCCGGGAAATTATCGGTTGAAAAGCGTAAGGATAAACTGCGATAAAAATCCGGCAAATTCAGATAAAGCATCGGCCGAACGATATTGTGGATGGAGCGCAGATGGAAATCCTCAATCACACCGACCACGGTAAAGTGGATTGCGCGCCCTTCGCCCTGTTGGTTCCACCTGATCTGCTCGCCGATAATGTCTTCAGGCGCATAGCCAAGGGACCGTACCGCGGATTCATTGAGGACCGCATTGGTATCCACCACCATACCATCTTCTGTCGGCCCCTCCAGTAAAACGTCAGCAACGCGATTTTCTTCCAGGTTCCGTCCTGCACGAAGGCGCAGGCGATAAAGATCAAAGAAATCCGCCTGATGGGACAGGATACTTATGGTAAAGGGTTCGTCCGGGTTACCAACCATACTCATGCCAGTGGTGAAATCCCACGGGTCGGTGGGAACAAATTGCGATGCGGTGACCTGGGTGATGCCGTTTACGGTACCAAGGGTCTGATCAAGCAGCTCTACCTGATCCACGAGACTATTGGACCGGAGATTGCGCACAATCAACACCCCTTCTTTTTCATAACCCGGATCCATGTTGGTGGCATAAATGGTTTGACGGGCAACAACTGACGTCCCTGCAATCAACATAATGGCGATGGCAAATTGCAGGAACACAAGGAATTGACGCAAGAATATAGACCCTGCCCCACCTTGATCGGCCTTAAGTACTGAAGCGGGGTTAAAGGCACTTAAGTAAAAGGCCGGATATAATCCCGCAACTGTTCCTACCAATGCAGATACCCCAACCAGCGCTATCAGATAAATGGGATTTGTAAATAAATTAAGGCTGATTTCACGGTCCAATGCTGTGTTAAAGACCGGCATCATCACTTCCACGAAGGCAACGGCGATGACCGCCGCAATGAAGGTAATAATCACGGATTCGCCCAAAAACTGCGTGATAAGCTGCTTTCGTGTGGCTCCCATTACTTTTCGGATACCTACTTCACGGGCCCGCTTGATGGCGCGCGCGGTCGCAAGGTTGATATAATTCACTGTCGCAACGATGATAATCAGCACAGCCACAGTAACAAAACCGTACACAACCGTAATATCACCTCCCGGCTTACCGATTACACCGCCCGGAGACCTTAAGTACACATCCTGCACTTTTACAAATGTGGGATCACGAAATGTGCTGGCTGGTCCCGCTTGGAACGGGGCAACATTTTCATCAATCAGCGTGTGAATGAGCGGCTCCAGCTGCTCCACATCCGCACCTGGTGCCATCCGAACGTAGGTGGGGTTATTCAGGGACATAAACTCTCTTTGAACCCCATCATGAAACTGCGGATGGTAAGGGGCGACCATTTGGATAGCCAGATGCGACTTGCGGGGCACATCCGGCATCACGGCCGCCACCTGATATTCAACCTGTCCTGCGATGGTCAACGATTTGCCGATCGGGTCTTCATTCGGAAAATATTTATCAGCGATTGATTGTGTAAGAACGATGGAAAGCTGATCATCCAGGATACCGGGCGCCACGTCAAAACCCATAAATTCAAGAAAGTTTGGGTCCGCGAAAGTAATATCCTCATAAAAGAAACGGTCTTCATAACCCACTGCCAGCTGGTTAGTCTGGTAGCGTGTGCTGTCCAGTACATCCGCTGATCGCTCTCTGAGCATCGGTGCATAGGCGCCCATGAAGGAAGAATATAGCTCAGGCGTTCTGTTGTTCCCCAGGGCGGTCACTTCAATACGGTAAGTATTATCAGGGTCGGGAATAAACGCGTCATAGCCAAGCTCATCGGTCACAAATAATGCGATCATCAGGCTTGCTGCGAGTGCGATGGACAGGCCAAAAATATTGATGGCGCTGTATCCTTTGTGTTTGAGAATATCCCTGAGTGTACTTGTCAAATAGCTTTTGAACATGGCCATATTTCTCCCTGAGCATGGTGTGGCTCTCATATTTCCCTACCCCAATATGTGCAAGAAATATGCCAGAAAAAATATGGTTAAACTTCAATCACTTGCGTTTTAACTACCCATTTTCGAACAGAAAAACTGTTCGTTATCGAACAAAAATGTGCGATAACGAACACAGCTTTTAATGTACAAAAATCACTTATGAAGCGCGAATTTTACGTCCAGATCCCGTAGCAGAAACAGCGTAATGCACGCAGCAAACATCGGCCATGCGGCAAAAAATGTCAGTGTCACATCCGGCGGTATATAAGCGTCCCAGGACGCCAGTGTGGTCATTCCGTGAAAGAGCATTATTAGCCCGTACGTATACTTCTTCCATGCCCCGGCGACGAATGCCAGGATCAAAATCATTTCAGCAGCGCCAATCGCCATAACAATGGTTTCGCTGGCCCCTTCTAGAAAGTAAAAATATTGCAAAATGGCAATGCCGTGTGCTGGGTCGACAAATTTGTCGATGGTCCAAGCGAGCATGACGATAAAAACGCCTAC
>JANQJN010000153.1 GCA_028281625.1 Emcibacteraceae bacterium
ACCAGCTCGCCATTTGCTGCCTTAGTCTGGGATTGAATATCAGGTGCCTGCTTGCTGTCCGCAAGTTTCCTTGCGGCACGCTCAACGAGGCTTTCCTTCGTTCTTTGATTTTTTTCTTTTACGTTCATATTCAAATCTTCCCTATTAATTAAACTACACTAGAATTCATCTGTTCTAAGAGAACATAGACAAAGATACTAGCCACGAACAAACCGCCAAACATTGCAGAAGAGGTGATAAGATTTCGTCTACGAAGAATCTCATCCTGCTTCGATAGGATAGCGGATACACTTCCAAGAACAGGTAGGTCGAATACATCGCGCAGGCGTTGCTCAGAAGAAAATGTGTTATGGAATTGGTTCATAATAAACGCGACACCACATCCAGTTACGATACCTACAAACATACTTAATATGATAAGGAACAAGCGATTGGGGCTTGCTGGCTCAGTAGGAAGAACCGGTGCCTCAAGAAGACTATAATCGATACCTTGTGATGTATCTTCAAGAACTTGTGTCATTCTCGCTTCTTCGCGCTTGCCTAATAGCAGATTGTAATTCTCAAGAAGAATTTCATAATCGCGGTTCAGACGTGCTTCTTCAGCTTCTACTTCAGGAACCCGTTGCGAAAGAGCCAATAGGCTATCAACAACGCCTTCCCTTTGAAGTTTACGCGCCTCTAATCTTGCAATCTCGCCTTCAACGTCAATCAAACGAATACTAAGCTGATCAAATAGTGGATTTGGTCTTAGACCGTCCATAGAAGTCAGTCCACTTGTATCACCAGTATTTAACGCTGTTTCCATCTGTTGCTTTTCACCGGCAAGCTGCTCTTCAAGTGATCTGATCTGTTCTTTTACGATCACGACGTCAGGATGAGCATCTTTTTTACCTGTTACATATAGTTCATCAAGCTGAGTAACCATTGCTGCAATACGTGTTTCAATTGTCACGCGTTGAGCACCAGTCATCGGACCCACACCAAACGCTGCAACAAAAGGTGGCAATTCATCACGGTAAGTAATGATTTGTTGACGTTGGCTTTCAAGCTCATCGATTTGAAGCTGAACTGCTGTAACTTCCGCTCTCGCTGTACCAAGTTGCTCGAAATATGTTTGCCCTGTCGTTGACAGGAATCCCATGTTCTCCTGAACAAACTCGGACCTTATCTTCTCAGCTTCTGCAAGCTTTGCCTCTTGCTCAACAAGCTGAGTTTCAATGAAGGCCAAAGCACCGGTGAGTTCTTGTGAAGCATCTACAAATTGACCACTCATAAATGCATCAAGGAAGCCCTTAGTTACTCCGTGCGCGACGATTGGATTCTCGTGCGTATATGACATACTAAAGAGAGTTGACGACTCTGGATCAATCCGGAATTTACTTTGAATATCTTCAACCCAAAAATCCAATTCTTCCTGGCTGAGCGACCCATTTGGAGCAATGATATTCTTTAGTTCTGTATTATTGATTGTGTTTTCAATATTTTCCGGGCTAAGTAAAGTTTCACGAAGCGAAAGGATTTGATTAAAAATATTGCTAACTACTGTAAGATCCTGCATCAACGGGTTAAGAATTGTATCTGTATCAAAATGCAATCGCGTTTTTGATTCATATGTGTTTGGAATTTGCGAAATATACAACCAACCGAGAATTGACACACCCCATGCAACTGCAAGAGCGACTTTTCTATTGCGCCATATACCGTACAAAATTGATATAAACTGAGTATAAACTTCATTCATCTTATTATTCTTTCAAATAAAATTTCTATTTCCTTAAATCAATTCTTTGTAATTTCCGATCTCTCACGATCAAACCAAATACCAAGAATAAACTTACTCTACTTTACTCCCGTCCCGGCCATTAACCGGCCGGGAGGCAATTATTTTAATCAGCTTAGAAGAAGCTCTCTGGAATGATGATCACATCACCAGGCTCAATCTTAATGTTTGCTGAAACATCACCATCTCTGAGCAGGTCATCCAGACGCACTCTATATTCTCTTTGTGAACCATTTTCGACACGAGCAAGAGTAGATGAATTACCTGCAGCAAATTCAGTTAGTCCGCCTACAGCGATCATAACATCAAGCAACGTCATATTTGCTTGATAAGGAATTGAAGCAGGTGCAGCTGCAGAACCGACAACACGAACCTGCTGTGCAAATGGCCCAACAAATCCACCCACAATCACTGTAACGATCGGGCTTTGGACGTAACGCGCGAGCTGCTCTTCAATATCACGTGCAAGCTGGGTTGGCGTTTTACCTGTCGCTGCTATATCATCAATAAGAGGCATCGAAAAACGACCATCAGGACGCACCGTCACCACTCTGGTAAGTTCGAGCTGCTGCCAAACAAAAATCTCCAGTGTATCAAGTGGACCAACCACATATTGAGGACCAGGACCTTCATTACTGGTCACAAATTGCGCTGATGGTAATTCCCCATCCGGTGCACTTGCACAACCTGCTAAAACAGCCACGCTAGCTACTGTGATTAGTTTGGCAAGCTTTGCCATAATCTTATTCATATTTTTCAAAAGGCTTTGCACGATTAAATTCCTTCTTTATTTTTTTAGTATAAAACTCATATTCTTTTGAGCTTGGGTATTACACTTACTTCTTAATCTAACTTTCTTAAATCTTTATAAATTTTTCGAAAATCATTTATAAAAACTTTTAAAAAAGCTTTGTTTAATCCGAATTGGGTTTTTAATAATATTTTGTTAATCTTTTGCAGGGCGCAAAATGGGGGTATTGATATCCCCCTCAATATCAATAATTAGGATACGACCTTTCGTCGTATTATTGTTCTAAATCCGCCCAATACCGCATAATACTCGATCCTCACATACTATTTACTAACTTCTTATTCGAGCGTCCCGCATACAAATATTGGAGACTTAGAATAAACAATTTGTGCCGCAAACCCTTGTTGGCGACAACATAACATATTTTAGGACCATTTGTACAATCTGGTCTTTTCTGAGAGTTCAAAATGTGATCTCAAGCCATATGTTAAGCCATTTTTAACGAATTATGACTTTCCTGCTGACTTTATCAGTAAAAATAGAATCACTTTAAAAAACATATTTTCATGTGGAATAAAAACATATATCAATAGTGATTAGTAGATCCTGGCGGCAATGATAACTAACCAGTAAAGCGCCGGTGCAATAATAATAGGAACAAAAAATATGCCAAAAAACATCCATTTGATCGCAGCGGCGCGCCCCAACTTCATGAAAATTGCACCGCTCTATCATGCATTGTCAAATCAGGATTGGTGCAAAGTAAGTATCATTCATACTGGCCAGCATTATGACGCCAATATGTCAGATGATATATTCGCTGATTTGATGCTACCTGAACCCCACTTTCACCTTGGCGTTGGTGGCGGCACTCACGCTCAACAGGTAGGTAAAGTCATGATGGCTTACGAAGATATATGTATGAATGTTGAAAGGCCGGATCTTCTTGTTGTCGTTGGTGATGTAAATTCAACAGCCGCCTGTGCGCAAGTAGCAGCAAAACTTCACATCAAAGTCGCGCACTTGGAAGCAGGATTAAGAAGCGGTGACCGATTAATGCCCGAAGAAATTAATCGCCTCGTCACTGACGCCATTTGCGACTATCTCTGGACCCCTTCCCCAGATGCTGACGAAAATCTAAAAAACGAGGGGCACCCAGATGAGCGCATCGTTCGCGTTGGCAACATCATGATGGACAGCTACGAACTGCTTTCCGATAAAATTGATGCTGAAAATGCACCCGCCAAATATGGTCTTACAGAAGGAGAGTATGGAGTAGTGACACTTCATCGACCATCAAACGTTGATAATCCGGAACTCTTAAAGATTTTGATGGACGGACTTATCGCAAACTCCAAAAAACTTAAGTTGATTTTTGCCGTTCATCCACGGACAAAAAACAATTTAGTTGAAAATGGTATGTGGGATCAGATGCAATCACACGAAAACCTCATTTTGATTGAACCCGTAAGTTATGCACCATTTATGAGCCTTGTGAAATCAGCAAAGTTGATAATCACGGATTCAGGTGGCATCCAGGAAGAAACCACCTATTTGGATATACCTTGTTTGACGCTTCGTGATAATACCGAACGGCCTATTACAATTAGCGAAGGTACAAACCGACTTGTTAAGCCAAACGAGTTATCAAAGTGTGTCGATGATGTACTCGTCGGCAATTGGACGCATGGCACTAAACCGGAATTGTGGGATGGGAAAACGTCTGAGCGCATTCGGGATATCATTAAGGAATTATTTAACTAAACTTTGTAAATACGAATATTATTGGGAACATATAAAGGAACAAATTAAGACGTACGAGACTATAAAAATGAAGAATCTTATCAAGCTTTCATTATTATTGGTTTTAATTTTCCCAATTGCGAGCAGTTTATCTGATACAAACCGCCGCAGTCCCAGTGACGATGGTGTATTCACAGCTGGCCCTTATTATAATTCAGCGACCCAAAGCTACTACGAGCTAATCAGAATTGGCGCAAAAACCTATGCAGAAGCTGAAATAGAAGCGGCGCTGTATAAACATAATGATACCCCCGGTCAGTTAGCAACAATTTCCAGGCCGGAAACACATATGTTTATTGTGCGGAATTTTGTTTTTACGGAAAACACCTGGATTGGTCTTAAATTTGGTTGTGAAGATAGTTCGTTAACCTGGAGCGATGGAAAGTCACACGCCGGCAATAATTTTTCAAATTGGAGCCCAGACGCGAGAAACAGTGGCAGCATGTGCGTGGCGGATGAATATCTGCCCGCCTTTATCAATGCAAATGCTTTTGACTGGTCCTTAGATACTACAGCCGGATTTGCTGAGCTTATCCTGGTGGAATATCCTACCGGAGGGCGCTAAATTAAAAAGTGGATATATGGTTGATTTCTGTTGGCTGGGGTGGCAGGGATCGAACCTGCGATCACGGGATCAAAACCCGGTGCCTTACCGCTTGGCTACACCCCAAAATTCAACAGTTTGCTTCAAGGTGGTGCGAACATAGTGAGTTTCGATTAAAGTTGCAATATTGTTTTTTACTTATTTTCACTTTTTTTTGCT
>JANQJN010000001.1 GCA_028281625.1 Emcibacteraceae bacterium
CCAAGGCACCTGAGCATTTCAGAGCGCGCACGCTCCATAAATTTCAGATAATTGGTATTATAGACAACACCCCCCACGTCCGTGTCTTCGTAGTAAACACGTACCGGAAAATAGTGTATATTTTGTTTAATAATTCCAGAATGTGGCGAAATTTCAGTCATTTTTATTTTTTCGCATCATTTTCAAGCAGTTCCAGCTGACTGGCATCAAAACTTTTGGGTACTTTTAGCCCGATATGGTCAAAAGCCTGTGGTGAAAGCATACGTCCGCGCGGTGTTCTTTGCACCAGTCCCATCTGCATCAGGTAAGGCTCAATTATGTCTTCAATGGCGTCTCGTGGCTCACTAAGAGCCGCCGCAAGTGTTTCAATCCCCACCGGACCGCCACCATAATTTTCACCTACACACTTAAGATACTTATGGTCCATGGCGTCAAGCCCCTTGGCATCGACCTCAAGACGCCTAAGCGCATTGTCCGCCATATCCGCATCCACGGCACCGCTGCCCCCAACAAGGGCAAAATCAGCCACCCGACGAAGGAGCCTTCCGGCGATGCGCGGGGTACCTCTCGCACGCCGCGCTATTTCCAATGCACCATCCTGAGTCATATCAACACCCAGCACCCGCGCCGCACGGCTGACAATTTTTTCTAGATCCTCCGGATCATAAAAATTAAGCCGGGTTGGAATACCGAAACGATCGCGAAGGGGCGTTGTAAGGAGCCCTGACCGGGTTGTTGCACCAACAAGCGTAAAGGGTGGCAGATCAATGCGTACCGACCGTGCCGCTGGCCCTTCGCCAATAATCAAATCCAGATGAAAATCTTCCATAGCCGGATACAGAATTTCCTCCACTGCTGGGTTAAGTCTGTGAATTTCATCGATAAAAAGAATATCATTTTCTTCCAAGTTGGTAAGAAGCGCTGCCAGATCGCCGGATTTTGAAATCACCGGTCCAGCGGTTGCACGAAAGTTAACACCAAGCTCCCGCGCCATAATCTGCGCAAGCGTTGTTTTACCAAGACCAGGAGGTCCGAAGAAAAGTACATGATCCAGGGCCTTGCCACGTGCTTTTGCAGCTTCGATAAAGACTTTTAAATTATCGCAGGCTTTACGCTGGCCAATAAATTCATCAAGCGTACTGGGGCGCAGGGACGCATCAAAGTCACCCTGAACTTCACCGCTGGTTATCAGTCTTTCTTCTTCACTCATTTACCAAGTTCCTTAAGTCCAAGCCTGATCAAGGTTTGCACATCATCTTCTGCACCATCATTGATGGCTTTTGAAACCGCCGTGTAGGCTTCCGCCTGTTTATACCCTAAATTGGTAAGCGCCGATACCGCATCGCCGAGTGACGTGGATCTTTCCTGTTTTCCAGCACCTGGCTTTAACGGTATCACTGCAAACTTAGCCACTTTGTCTTTAAGTTCTGTGACGATCCGCGTAGCGAGCTTTGGTCCGACACCACTAGCCTGTCCCACCACTGATTTATCCTGCGCGGCGATAGATGTGGAAAGCTGATCCGCGTTTACTGTGGATAGAATAGTCAGCGCCACTTTTGCACCTACACCCTGCACAGTTTGAAGAAGCTGGAACCAGTCCCGCTCCAGTTCCGTGGCAAAGCCAAACAGATGAAAATGATCCTCGCGAATGTGCGTTTCAATGAGCAACGTCACTTCGTCACCGAGATGGCCCAGTTTATCCAGTGTTTTAGATGAACAGAACACATGATAACCCACACCACCGACATCAATAATGCACCAGTCGTCGCCAAAGCTATCCAGAAGTCCCCTCAGTTTTGCGATCACTAGCGCGTTCCCTTCATGATAATCTGTGCACCTCCGCCTGTTATGCGCGCCTTCCCTACCGCTTCAGAAAGGCGACCATGAGCACCGCCACTATGGGCATGGCAAATGGCAACTGCCAGCGCATCACCAGCATCTTCCCCGTTAATTTTAACACCAGGAAGTAGTATGCTGAGCATTGCTGTTACCTGCTCCTTACCCGCGTGTCCGGATCCAACAACTGATTTTTTGATGTGGTTTGGTGAATATTCGGAAACTGGAATACCCGCTATTGCCGGAACCAGCAGCGAAATCCCCCTTGCCTGCCCCAGTTTCAGGGTAGAATTGGGGTTTTTGTTGACGAAAGTTTCTTCAACGGCGGCGGAAACGGGCTCCCAGTCGGCAATCACCTGACCCAAGCCGTCATAGAGCTGCACCAATCGGTCCGCGAGCGAGAGAGAATTGTCAGTTTTGATGATACCATTGGCAACATGGCTGAGCCGTGATCCTTCAACATCAATAATGCCCCAACCGGTTTTTCGAAGCCCCGGGTCAAACCCCACCAATCGTTGCCTGTTTATGGTCACGCGCCGAGCTTCTCCATCACATCATCGGAAATTTCATAATTGCCGTAAACGTTTTGAACATCATCAAGGTCTTCCAACGCATCGATCATTTTCATCAATTTGGTGGCACCTTCGAGATCAAGTTCAATGGTATTTTGTGCCTTCCAAACCAGTTTGGTTGATTTTGGTTCTTCACCAGTTGATTCTGCCAAAGCTGTTGATACAGTATTTAAATCTTCCATCGCGCAGGTAATTTCGTGGAAACTGTCATCAGATTCCACATTGTCGGCACCAGCTTCAAGCGCTTGTTCAAACATATCATCGGCAGAAACGTTACTTTCTTCAAAGATAATTTCACCAACTCTTTCAAACTGATAAGAGACGCTACCGGTTTCACCCATGTTACCGCCATTTTTGGAAAATGCGGTACGGATGTCTGTAGCCGCACGATTACGGTTGTCAGTCAAGCTTTCAACAATAATTGCCGTGCCACCGGGACCAAATCCTTCGTAGCGGATTTCCTCATAATTATCGCTATCACCACCTTGCGACTTATTAACGGCGCGCTGAATATTATCCTTCGGCATACTGTTTGATCGGGCGTTTTGGATCGCCAAACGTAGACGCGGATTGGCATCTGGATCAGGCCCGCCCATTTTCGCCGCGACGGTAATTTCTTTTGAAAGTTTACTGAATAGTCCTGAACGCTTTTTATCCTGCGCTCCTTTTCGGTGCATAATATTTTTAAACTTGGAATGACCTGCCATTTTCTTCTCGCTTTTAGCCCCTAAAAGGGCTCAATTCCTTCATATTTTGTCTGATATCCCCTTGATAAAGCACGGGGGAGCATTTGTGAATCGTTTTTTTAAGTTTGCGGGAAAGTTTCGATCAGTCGCGACCCCATACGAATGGGCTCTATCCGCTTGGCCAGACCCGTTTTATCATCACTTTCCACATAGACACCGCACGCGGTACCATCACCTAGGGCTGGTGTGTAACGATCACCCCGCAGTTTTTTGGTAAAACGGCTTATGGGTTCTTTCTTATCCATGCCGATCACACTGTTATAATCCCCGCACATGCCGGCATCTGTTTGGTAAGCGGTACCACCATCAAAAATTTGTGCATCTGCGGTGGGAACGTGGCTGTGCGTCCCAATAACGAGTGAAGCACGCCCATCAAGATATTGACCCATGGCCATTTTCTCCGATGTGGCTTCAGCATGAATATCCACCAAAATGAAATTTACTGTGGTGCCAAGTCGGTGTTTCTTTAGTTCCATATCTACCGCTTTAAAGGGATCATCAAGCGGATCCATGAAAACGCGACCCATGGCGTTGATCACCAGTATTTTTCGTCCACGTTGATCTTCAACAATCACAGATCCCTTGCCTGGTGTTCCTTCCGGATAGTTGATGGGGCGGATCATGCGAGGTTCAGTGTTGATATAGCTTTTTGTATCCCTCTGATCCCAGACATGGTTTCCGGTGGAGATAACATCGACACCTAGCTCAAACAGTTCATCGGCAATTTTACCGGTAATACCAAAACCGGCTGCAGCATTTTCGCCGTTCACGATAATAGCGTCGGGCCTTAGGCGCTCTTTAATTTCCGGCAGTTTTTCAGCGACGATTTTTCGACCACTGCGGCCGACAAGATCGCCTAAATATACAATTTTCAACTATTTAAACCTGTATGTTGTTTTTTCGGTGATCACCATATCCAGCGGCTGATCATAGCTTTCCCGTGGAAGGCTATCAAGCTTTTGATTTTCGTAAGCTAGACCAATTACGAGAAGGTCAGGATTAGCTTCTTTTAGTTCCACAATGCTGCGATCATAATAACCGCCGCCATATCCCAGTCTTGTGCCCTGTGCATCGAATGCAACAAGTGGTGCCAAAATCACTTCCGGTTCAGTTACTTCACCAACTGGTTCTTTAGTCCCAAACGGGCCATCCGTCAGCTCTGACCGCATATCCCACTTGCGAAACTCCAGTGGCTCCACTTTACCGTTGATCTTGGGCAGGGAAATTTCAAACCTTGCTGCATGAAGTGCCTTGATAGTTAGAAGCGTATTCAGCTCATCACGAATTGGATAATAACAGGCGATGTTCTTAAGTTGATCCAATTCAGCGAGCATAATAACCTGGGCGGCCACAAGACGCGCTGCCATGCCATTGTCATCAGCATTGGCCTCTGATCTTAATCTCAATGCTTTTTTTCGAAGGGTCTTTTTGTCTGACATTCTTTTCTTCACTAAAATCAAGGTGCGGGACCGTCGTGCCGTAGCGTCGTGTTATCCTCCAGAACCTAATACGTATAGGTGGGCGCCGCGGTATTAGGGCCACGGCCCTAACAGAGGCAGCTCCCGATGGAGAATTATCGCCCCGGGGATAATGTGAGCCACGCGCAAAACAGAACCCGCACCCCTTATGTAAGGCTTCTTGAACCTTAACTCAACGGCAACTTCTTAATTTCTTTGGTTTTTAAGTGATTTTTAAGCCCCGTCGCATTAATGTTTCACACATGAGCGGAAAAAGGCCACATATTCTTCATATATTCCCATCTTTCGGACGCGGCGGCGTACCGATCAAAATCTGTCATTCAATCAATTATTTTGGCTCTCGTGCCCGTCATTCGATCATTTCGACAAACAATGATTTTGGTAGTGAGGAACTGATCGAAGATGGCCTGGATGTAGCCATCGACAAATCCCACCATGATGTGCGCGGCAACCTGTTTTCGCGATTCACGAGATACCGTGATTTTTTAAAAAAATCAAATGCGGACCTGCTGATCACTTATAACTGGGGTTCAGTTGAATGGGCCCTTGCCAACAGCTTTGGACCGATTATGCGTCACATCCACGTGGAAAGCGGCTTTGGCCCCGAAGAAGCGAACGGCACAATCGGACGCAGAAATTTCTTTCGACGCATTGCCCTTCGAAATATTGAGTATCTTTCGGTGCCTTCTAACACCCTGATCAAGATCGCTAAAGAAGATTGGAAAATACCGGAAGCGAAGATCAAATATATTCCCAATGGGGTAGATCTGGAAAAATTTGCAGGTGCCAAAGAGCGAGGCCAGCTCAAAGGATTTGATAATCCGGAAAACAATCTAATTGTCGGTACCATCGCCCCGCTTCGGCCTGAGAAAAACCTGTCGCGCCTGATCCGTTGTTTTGACGGCACACGGGAAGATCATGCGAAACTAATTATTATCGGAGAAGGCGTGGAGCGGAAAAAACTGGAACAACTTGTTCAGGAATTGGGTATCGAAAACAAGGTGTATTTTGCAGGGCACATTTCAAATCCCGAAAATGCCATCGGGCTCTTTGATATTTTCGCGATTACCTCTGATACCGAACAAATGCCAAATTCCGTCAATGAAGCCATGGCTGCGGGCCTGCCTGTTTTTGGTACCGACGTAGGCGACGTGAAGCATATCGTTTCCGATAAAAACAAAGAATATATTATGCCTGTAGATGACGAAGTAGCGCTTACGATGTGCCTCAAAAATCTAATGAATAATCGATTGGCGCAGGAGACGCTGGGCCTAGCCAACCTTGAACATGTGCGCGTGCATTATGACCGCATCGACATGTACAAAAAATATGCTGCTCTGTGGGGAATTGCTTAAGCTTCGATCGCCCTGGCCATTTCTTCTATGCGTAATATCGCCTTGCCCATGGCAACATCCATGCGCTTGACTTCCGCTTCTGCTTCGGCATTTGACGGAAGCTCACCGTCATTAAGGTCATGGAGTTCATCGGCAATCATAATAGCCGTCATCAAAACAAGGCGAAGATCCCCAACCGGCCCCATGCGCTCCACTAGTGATGCCGCACGCTGATCGATATAATCCGCGAGCATTTTAAGGCGTTCCTCACCGCCATCCTTACAGGCGAGATGATGCTCCTGATTATTGAAAGTAACTGAAACCTGTCCCATGTGTTGCTCCTAACCCGCCGCTTTCTGATCGTTGATCAGCATGTCCAGTTGACGGACCATGACACCAATTTCTTTTTCTGCGGAGGCACCGGCATTTTCCACTTTTTCAAGTCGCTCTTCGAGTTTTTCAACATTATCCCGCGCTACTTCCAGTTCACGCGAAAGCGCACGATTTTCTTTTTCCAATTGATTGATGAAATCAGCTTGTTCGCTTGATCCTGATTTGAACTTTGCCTGCTTTGCCAGAATTGCCCTTTCCAGTCTTGCAAGCACTTCTTCAAGCGCCATGATTGTTTTATCTGCTGACAATCTTTCTTCGTTATCGACCATTTTACTCCCAACTTCTCTTTTTTCCATTTCTCCGAGAAAAACACCCTAACAATTTTTACGATCAAAAATCCACCAAAAAGCTGTCGAAAGTAAAATTAAGTAAAAAAATTTAATAAGCATGCAAAAAATAGTCAGATTTTTGCATAAGTTTATTGACCAAAAGGCCTAGAAAGTCCATTGTGCGCTTGAGATTCATAGGTGGAAATTACAGGACAAATACCCTATTAATTATTGGGGCTATTTTTAATATATATTACAAGGTTGCATTTATAAAAAATGACTGCGTCAAATAAGGAAATGGCAAACGCAATTCGCGCGCTCAGCATGGATGCGGTGCAGGCAGCAAAATCCGGTCATCCGGGTATGCCAATGGGAATGGCCGATGTGGCCACAGTGCTCTTCACCAAATATATGAAATATGACCCAAAGTGGCCGGAGTGGCCAGACCGCGACCGTTTTATTTTGTCAGCGGGTCACGGATCCATGCTGATTTATTCGCTGCTTTACTTAACCGGTTATGAAAACCCTACTATCGATGATATTAAGAACTTCCGCCAGCTTCATTATCCGTGTGCGGGTCACCCAGAATTTGGTGAAGCACCCGGCATCGAAATGACCACCGGACCGCTTGGTCAGGGTCTTGCCACATCGGTTGGGTTTGCCGCTGCAGAAAAATTGAGCGCCGCGCGCATGGGCGATGTGATTGATCACTACACATATGTGATCGCCGGTGACGGCTGTCTGATGGAAGGGATTTCCCACGAAGCCATTTCCATGGCGGGCCATTTGAAACTTGGAAAGCTGATCGTCCTTTGGGATGATAACAGCATTTGTATTGATGGCACCACCGATATGACCGTGTCCGATAACCAGCGCGCCCGTTTTGAAGCGTCAAACTGGCATACGCTGGCCGTCGATGGTCATGACATGGACGCGGTTGCTGCAGCCATTGAAGCAGCGCAGGCAGATGACAGACCGTCACTGATCGCCTGCAAAACCACTATCGGCTACGGCGCACCAAACAAGGGCGGCACATCGGCCACACACGGTGCCCCACTCGGTGAAGAAGAAATTGCTGCCGCACGTGAATTCCTCGGCTGGCCGCATGATCCATTTGTGGTTCCTGATGAAATTCTAGGCGCATGGCGTGATGCCGGTGCACGTGGCGCCAGTGCTTCCGCAGCCTGGAAAGACGTGTTTGAAGCGCTTGATACTGATGTAAAGGCTGACTTCAATCGCCGCCTGAATAAGGACCTTCCGTCGAACCTGACGGACGCGATCAACGCCTACAAAAAAGATCTTGCTGAAAATCCTGTTGGCCCGGCGACCCGCATCGCATCGCAAATGGCACTTGAAGTGATCAACCCGATCATGCAGGAGACCATTGGTGGATCAGCCGACCTGACTGGCTCCAACATGACACTGACCAAGGATTTGACGCCAATTACAGCGGATGATTTCTCTGGTCGTTATATGTATTACGGTGTCCGTGAATTCGGGATGGCCGCTGCTATGAACGGTATGGCACTGCACGGTGAATATATGCCATACGGTGGCACATTCCTGGTGTTTACCGATTATTGTCGTCCTGCCATCCGCCTGAGCGCGATTATGAACCAGCGGGTGGTGTATGTGATGAGCCACGACAGTATTGGTCTTGGTGAAGACGGTCCAACCCATCAGCCGATTGAACATCTGGCGAGTTTGCGCGCAATGCCCAATGTGAATGTGTTCCGTCCTTGTGATGCGGTGGAAACTGCTGAATGCTGGCTAGCGGCACTTGAAGACAAAGAAACACCATCGGTACTCGTGCTCACCCGTCAGGGGCTTAAGCAGGCACGCCTGAGCCATACAGATGAAAACCTCAGTGCCAAAGGCGGCTATGTGATTTCTGAAGCAAGTGGCGACGCGAAAGCCGTCATCATCGCAACCGGATCCGAAGTTGAGATCGCCATTGAAGCTCAGGCAGAACTTGAAGCTTCTGGCATTCCAACCCGTGTTGTATCCATGGTCTGCTGTGAAAAATTTGATGCGCAGGATGCAGCCTATCAGGATAGCGTACTTGGAAATGCTGACATTTATGCCTCCATTGAAGCCGGTGCCACCCATGGCTGGGATAAATATGTTGGCCGGGACGGTGTAAAAATTGGAATTGATAGTTTTGGTGCTTCGGCACCGGCAAAAGACCTTTATGAATATTTTGGTGTGACGAAAGAGAAGTTGGTCGCAGCCATTAGTGAAAAATTATAATATTTTAAAAACTGGAGAATAATATCATGGCAATTCGTGTCGCAATTAACGGTTTTGGTCGTATCGGCCGCCTCGCCCTTCGTGGCATTTACGAATCTGGCCGCGACGACATTAAAGTTGTTGGCATCAATGATCTGGGTGACGTTGAAATGAACGCCTACCTGCTAAAGCGTGACAGTGTTCACGGTCCATTCCCGTTTGACGTAAGCGTTGACGGCAACAATATCATGATCGGTGACGATAAAATCGCTGTATCCGCTGAGCGTAACCCGGCGGACCTGCCTTGGGGCGAGCTTGGTGTGGATGTGGTTTATGAATGTACTGGTATCTTTGCAGACAAAGATAAGGCATCGGCACACCTTGAAGCAGGCGCGAAGAAGGTGCTTATTTCCGCACCAGCTTCAGGCGTAAGCAAAACAATCGTGTACGGCGTTAATCACGAAACACTCGAAGCGGGTGATACTGTTGTTTCAAACGCATCCTGTACCACTAACTGCCTTGCTCCGGTAGCGCAAGTTCTTAACGATGCCATCGGTATTGAAAAAGGCATCATGACAACAGTTCACGCTTACACAGGTGACCAACGTGTGCTTGATACCCTTCACAAAGATCCACGCCGCGCCCGTGCATGTGGTCTGAGCATGATCCCGACATCCACTGGCGCTGCCCGCGCGGTTGGCCTGGTGCTTCCGGAACTGGCCGGTAAGCTTGACGGTACATCCGTTCGTGTCCCAACACCGAACGTATCCATGGTGGACCTAACATTCGTTGCCAAACGTGATACCACAGCGGAAGAAGTAAACGCAGCAATCAAGGAAGCGTCAAATGGCCGTCTTGCTGGTGTCCTTGGTTATGTTGAAGAGCCAACAGTTTCCATCGATTATAATCATGATCCACATAGCTCAAGCTTTGATGCTTCACAGACTTCTGTGATGGACGGTAACCTTGTTCGAATACTCACCTGGTATGATAACGAGTGGGGTTTTGCCAACCGTATGTCTGATACTGCCAAAGTACTGCACGAAGTCGGCTAATGACCAAATTTAAAAACATCGACAGTCTGGGCGCGCTTGAAGGCAAGCGCGTCCTTCTTCGTGCTGACCTAAATGTTCCGATGAAAACGGAAGAGGACGGTACACGGGTCGTCACCGACGATACCCGTATCCAATCCGTCACCCCGACCATAAAGGCGCTTTCTGAAAAAGGCGCACGGGTAATTGTGATTTCCCACTTTGGGCGTCCACAAGGTCAGCGCGACATGGACCTGTCACTGGAACCGCTGGGTCAGCCACTGGCAAATACGACCAAACTTCCTGTTTCCTACATTGATGACTGCATCGGTGATGAGGTGGTTGAAGTGATCGACGCCATGGAAGATGGTGCAGTGCTCCTGCTGGAAAATGTGCGATTTTATAAACAGGAAACCAAAAATGATCCTGAATTTTCAGCGGCGCTATCCAGAAACGCAGACGTTTTTGTAAACGACGCCTTTTCCTGCTGCCACCGGGCACACGCCTCGACAGTTGGTGTAGCAGAACTTTTGCCGAGTGCAGCCGGCCTTGCACTTGAAAAAGAGCTTGTGGCACTTGAAGGCGCGCTTGGCTCACCTGAACGTCCGGTTGCTGCACTGGTCGGTGGTGCAAAAGTGTCCACTAAACTGGATGTGCTGACCAACCTCGTGGAAAAAGTCGATCATCTGATCATTGGTGGCGGAATGGCCAACACATTCCTAGCTGCGCAAGGCGTAGATGTTGGTGCATCTCTTTGTGAGCATGATCTGGCGGAGACCGCCAAAGGCATTATGAATAACGCGGTCGCCCATGATTGCGTACTTCATCTGCCCAGCGATGTTGTGGTCGCGAAAGAATTCGCCGCCAACGCCGAAAATCGAACCACCGGGACTAATGATGTTCAGCCAGATGAAATGATCCTGGATGTAGGGGCAATTTCCGCAACATCTCTTGCCGCGGAACTTGAAAGCTGCAAGACGCTGATTTGGAATGGCCCCATGGGTGCGTTTGAAATTGCACCGTTCGATGCCGCCACAGTAGCACTTGCCGTTAAAGCGGGCGAGCTCACTGAAAGCGGTTCACTTGTTTCTGTAGCAGGTGGCGGTGATACCGTTGCCGCCCTAAATCACGCCGGCGTTGCCGACAAATTTTCTCATATCTCTACAGCTGGTGGCGCGTTCCTGGAATGGATGGAAGGGAAGAAACTTCCCGGCGTTGAGGTTCTCCTCGCTGAATAAAATATAAAGGACAAATGGTATGAGTGTTGATCTTGAACAGTTAAAAAATGTTACAACCGCAACACTCACCACCATCCTCCTTAAAAAAGGCCTTCGAAATGTCTGGATCAGGGGCGCGAAATCACTGGCGCCCGGCATGCCGCGAATTGTCGGTCGCGCTTTTACACTTCGGTTCGTGCCAGCTCGTGAGGATCTGGCAACACCTGAAAGCTGGTCATCACCAATATCCACCCGTGGTGCTATCGAGGCTATGCCCGATGGCTGCATCGCTGTAGTAGATGCGGTTGGCGTCAAAGATGCCGGTATTTTTGGCGATATTTTATGCGCCCGAATGAAAAAGCGTGGTGTCGCCGCACTGGTGACTGATGGCGTCATGCGCGATGTGGATGGCGTGCTGGAAACCGGCTTTCCTGTTTGGTGTGACGGGGTGGCCGCACCACCTTCTGTCGCGGGTCTAACATTTGTAAACTGGCAAGAACCCATCGCCTGCGGTGGTGTCGCGGTTTATCCAGACGATGTGATAGTACTCGATAATGACGGTGCTGTGCTGATCCCCGCTGCTATGGTAGAAGAGATTATCCCGCTTTCGCTGGAGCAGGAACGGCTTGAAGGCTGGATCATGGATGAAATAAATGCTGGTGAAGCGCTCCCTGGCCTCTATCCACCCAACGACAAAAACAAGGTCAGGTACGAAAATTCAAAACTCAAATCCTGAATCTCCGTAACCTGATCTTTTTTAACTTTAGAATGTACCTTGCAGTGAAATCGTCACTTCACGGTAACTAGTTGTCTTACGGTCTGTATGTCCCCAGGATTCACCAAACCGGATATGGTCATTATAGAAAGTAAAGGATGACGTACTTCTGTTACGGTATATATTTTCAAGGGTCAGTTCCAGCTTAATGCCGTCCATAACATTGTATTCTGCAAACGCTTCAAATTTGGCATTTGGACTTGTTGGCCAGTAAAAATTGATATCCGCCATTTCATAATCGCTTTTGAATTCACCGTTAAAGCCATAAGCGAGACCCCATTTTGTAATGTCATGTCTGAAGTTAAAGGTAAACGTATGATCAGATGCAAATGGGAAGGATCGCTGGGCGCCAGTAAACTGGTCTGTGGCGCGACGCTTTTCATAAGTATAGTTCGCGCTGAGTACCGCTTCAGGCAGGCCAATGAATTCAAGTCGTTTGCTCACATTCACCTTGCCGCCAATTGCGAATGCATGATCGATGTTTCCGGCTTTTGATGAAAAGCCAATCATATCCCGCAACGCACCGGTCGGTGGCAGTGCAAAGAACTGATCAGCCGTAATTGCTGTACCGCCAAAGTCTTCATACTCCGTGAAGTCAACATGGGTGATATGGTCCTTATAATCACGATAAAAACCTTCAAGACTGATGGATCCGCCATCATTTGGGAGCCTGTGCTCATACTGCAGCGAAAATTCCCAAACCTGTTCCGGGCGAATGTTGGTGTTTCCGACCCTGACGATCTCGGTCTGCTGATCATAGCGAGTAACGAAATTGTCAAAATCTAGCTGACTAACCCGCTTTTCAACTGTGACGCGAAGCTGATCACGGTTTGAGAGATCGTAACGTACATTGAAGCGTGGCTTCAGATAGGTAAAACTGGTGTCCCGCTGTGTCGGTGTACCGCCCGCGAAAACATTGTCCGCAACGATTTTTGAAAATTCTGTGGTCAACGAGCTTTGAATGACGAAAGCACTTGAAACATTGAATGTGTGATTGACAAATATCTCATATCGATTTTCCTTAATCTCCACTTCGTCGCTGTTAATTAGAAGAAACGCATCATCTGCCGTATCACGCTCATTGCTTACAAAAGACGTATCAACAGTGTTGATCGCAACTTCGCCACCCACTTCCAGGGTATGTTTTGCGCTCAAGGCATTGCTGAGAGAGGCCCGCAGGATTTCTTCCGATGTGCTTTGTTCCACAAGTTCGTTCGCGTACTCAAAAAGCGTTCCGCGCTCACCACGCGTTGAAGATACAGTTTCCGTATCAGTTTCCCCATTGATCACGAACAGCGCCTTGAAGTTGCCAAGCGCACCAAGGCTTTTCGAATAGTCACCACCAATTTCCCACTGTTCTGAATCGTCATTGCTTATACGAGAAACTGGATTTAGCACATTGGTTGATTTATTTCTGATCTCATACCCATCGCCGCCGCCCGGGGAATAAAGACCGTTAAGTTGAAGTTGTGATTTATCAGCGAAAGTATAACCAAGATTCGCGTTAAACTTGAAACTGTTCCAACCAAAACCTGCGTCCACATTTTGATCATAGGTTTTGTCGCCGGCGCCATTAAAGGCTTCCTCGTCGCGGTTGTAGAAATATCCGCCGTCTTCGCGGGCCAGACTGATCATATAATCAAGACCGCTTAGGTTGCCGCTGCGGGAAATGATAAACTCGGGTTTAAAGTCCTTTGAGAATGTTTTCTTTCCGGAGACTTGCCAGAATGTAGTTGTGTTACTGGAACCTTCCGCCATTACAATGTTGACAATAAGTCCCTGGCTCTGCACATCCAGACCATCAGTAACACCGCGAATGAGTTCGATTTTTTCTACCTGTGAAGAGGAAATACGTGAGAGCGTGTCCTCAATGTTATTGGATTTTCCAGCAAGGCGATTGCCATTCACAAGTATCTGATCACCACTGGAGCCAAAACCACGGTCCCCCTGGCTATCGGCACCGCCACCATCATACTGGGTACTGTTTTCATCAATGATTTCTTTACCGCCCGGAATGATCAGGATCATATCAAGAAGTGTCACCGCAGTATATTTTGAAAAATACTCTTTTTCATAAGTGACGATTGAGCCGTCTTCGGTAGTTTCTATTTTTTGGGCATTTGCCAGTTGATGAAACCCAAATGCAGTCGTCATCAGCAGGGTTGTAAACTTTTTACTTCCGGTCATAATATCTTTCCTAATTCAATTTGGTCACCTTTGTTGGCTTCTTATAACGGGCGGCAAGGTCAAAAAGTGTGTCGGAAAGAAGGGAAATTGTATCAAATTGTGTCAGGAATTAACTCTGATACATTCTGATACAATTATTTTTTCGAATATTCTGCATCTTAGCTTAAGATGTAATCATGAATGCAGAAAAACCGCATATTCTGATCATTGACGATCATGCCGATATTCGTGACCCACTTGCGAAATATTTGTCTAATCACGGCATGCGTACGTCCACAGCTGCGGACGGCGTTGAGATGGATCAGATATTGAAGACGGCTGCAGTTGATCTGATCGTGCTGGATATCATGATGCCGGGTGAAGATGGCTTTTCCATTTGCCGACGTATACAAGACAGCAGTAAAATCCCAGTGATCCTGCTTACTGCCCTAACCGATGAAACAGACAGGATTGTAGGTCTTGAACTTGGTGCGGACGACTATATCTCAAAACCATTTAATCCTCGGGAACTGCTCGCGCGGATCAAATCGGTGATCAGGCGCACCAACATGCTACCTGCCAAAGAACATAAAGTGCGGGGAAGCGCGAAATTTAGTGGTTGGACATTTGATCTTTCGAATAAAGAGATAATTGGCAAAGATGGCATTTCTATTCGCTTAAGCTCCGGCGAACATACGCTGCTTGTCACTTTGATCGAGCATGAGGGCGTGGTACTTAACAGAGACCAACTTCTGGACCTTACCAAAGGGCGGGAAGCACAGCTCTTTGATCGCAGCATTGATAACCAGATCAGCCGCTTGCGACAGAAAATCGAGAAAGACCCGAAAAATCCTGAGATAATCACCACCAAGTGGGGTGGTGGCTATTCTTTTAACGCTGATATTGAATGGGACTGAGAACATGCTAAGCCGTTTGATCCCCAAAACCATCACTGGCCAGCTGATCACCGTCATAGTAACATCGATGATGATAATTCATATCGGTGAACAGGTCGAAGATATCATCGAAGACTATGAGGAAGAGCGAACCGTTGACGATTTTATCATCGATCATCACGCTCGGATAATTCCGATGATGAATTCTCTCAATCCGTCGGATTACGAAAGCTTCTTCAATATGGTCGACTATGGGTTCCTTCATTTCGCCCATAGCGATCAGCCACTGGCGGAAGATAATCTTAGTACCGACTTTTTAGATGCCGAAAAGAACATTGCTGACCGTCTGAGGTTGGCTGAGGATGATGTCATCATTGGCAGGACATTTGAACTTCCAAGTGCATTTGCCGTTGACTACCGGGATCCATACGATCATAGCGAGATCAGGAAAACCGTTATTTCTATCAAACTCACTGATGGTAGCTGGATAAATACTGCGCTTAATGTTCACAATCACAATGACTGGCTGTCCTGGTACTGGCTGTTTGATTACTCCTTCACTGTTTCTATCATTGTAGTCGTTGTAATCATATTTGTTGTGCTCAGAATAGCCCAGCCACTGGACCGTCTCACAGCTTCGATCGGGAATTTCAGTGAAAGTTTCAATGTATCACTGGTCAAAGAAGAAGGGCCGTCAGATCTGCGTCAGGCGACAAGGTCGTTTAATAAAATGCAGCAGGACGTCGCCAATCATATTACCAAGCGTACCAAAACTCTTGCCGCCATGAGCCATGACATCCGCACCCCACTTACCGCCTTAAGGTTAAAAGCTGAAATTCTGGATGAGGGGCCTGAGAAAGAAAGTCTGCTAGTGTCCATCGCCAAAATGGAACAGATCACGGCATCCGCCATTGATTATCTGAAAGGCAATATTGCCAACCTCACCAAAAAACCTGTTGATCTGAAAATCCTGCTGGAAGCTGAGTGCGCTGAATATTCTGAAATGGGTAAGGATGTAGTCATTGAAAACTGCGCGGAAATCGTGGCAAATTGCGATCCTGAAGCTATTTCCCGTGCGGTTACAAATTTGCTGGATAACGCGGTTAAGTATGGAAACAGCGCCCGCGTTTCCCTTACCAAAAATGAAGGTTTAGTGGTTATAACTGTGGACGATAAGGGAGATGGAATTTCCGAACAGGATCTCACCAAAGCCATAGAACCTTTTGAGCGCCTTGGAAAAGAACGTCATAGCGAAACAGGTGGTTTTGGCCTCGGCCTTTCCATCGCCAATGATATTGCCGCGCTTCACGGCGGCAAACTGAAGCTCTCTAATCTTCCGGGTGGCGGATTAAGGGCTCGTCTCACTCTATTGCTGACTTAAAGACTTAAGCTTCATAAATCACATAAAGTTTTTTTACTGAACCAATGGTTTCCCATGTACCTTTGAACCCAGCAGCCATAGTCATGTGATCTCCCGCCACCAAGCGCTGTGGCTCACTGCCATCCTCGGTGATAATGGCTTCCCCTTCCAATATAGTGAAAAATTCATCTTCAGTGTAGTTTATGGACCATTTTCCGGCATCACTCCCCCAGACCCCGACGAAAAAATTCTCCTTTTCATTTGTAAACTGGTTTACCGCCCATGCCAGTGGACTTCCTTCAACAAGTTTTTCCGAAGCTATAGGATTTTTATCATCAGTTTCAGCCGTCGCATCAATTCTTTGGTATTTCGCCATTCTTTGTTTCCTTGTAAATAGTGAAAAGCCGGACAAATATTGCCCGGCTTAAAATATGATTATTTCAGAATACTACTGCATCATGGCCGTCGCCTGATCCAACTGATCGCAGTAAGCGTTGAGCACTTCGGCAAGCTTCGCCATCTGTTCCTGAGTTTCTTGCCATTTATATTCCTCAATACCTTCACGCACACCAGGAAGCGTCTTGACGCCATACCCCGTGTAGTAGCCCGGTGCGTAAATGTGATGGCGATACCAAGGACGACGCGGAAGCCCTTCCGGACGGGTAAGCTTGGATTCGATTTGATACATCAATTTATCAAGCTTATTCACATCGTCATTGGAAAGTCTATAACCGGATTCGGCCATATTATTATAAGCCGCATCAAACGCGGCGGCAGACATCCTTAAACGATGAACCGAGTTAAGCATGGGCGACAAGTTGATATAAGGCACTTCTTCACGCAGTTCTGGTTCCTGGAACGATTCTCTTATGTTCGCGGCGGCAGTGTAATGTCCTGCTTGAACCAATCGGTTATGACGTTCAACTTCACTTCGGGTTTGTTCCATAGCAGAGAACATCTCATCTGCATACTCCGATACGGTTCTGGCAAAATTTCCAAATTGGAAAGGAAGCACGTCCGCATTGGCAAGGCGCGTGACTATACGGCTTGTGACTGAACCAAGTGCCTTTGTATAGTGAAGTCCCGGATCACGGAATGTAGTGTAATAGTAATAGCTATCGTAATTCGTGTGATAGGATCCACCGTCAAATTCACCACCGTAACTGATGTTCATTGCCGGAACACCAAGATGCTGGAAAAATCCTGAGTAATCAGATCCTGATCCCAGGGCGCTTAAATAATAATGTCCCGATTCCTCCGCTCTTCGGCGCGTTTGGGAATTAGTGGACATTAAATTTCGTGACCTTACACGGTCCGCGGAAGACATTCCTTGAATTGGATCCGTAACCGCATGTGCGATTTGACTAAAGAAGGTTTCCAATGTGTGGGATCCTCCAGCATTTAGGAAACCGGCGCCGTTGCCGTCGGTATTAATATAGGCAACAACTTTTTCACTAAGCTCACTTGCATTATCTTCAACCCATTCAACGGATCCAATGAGTCCCTGTTCTTCCGCGCCCCACGCGGCAAAAACCAATGTTCTTTTTGGACGCCAACCGGTTTCTTCCGCATATTCCGAGAGAACACGGGCTTCCTCCATTTCAACAACCAAACCGGAAATGGGATCCGCTGCACCATGGACCCAGGCATCATGGTGATTACCGCGGATGACCCATTGATCCGGATAATCTGACCCTTCCATCTTGGCAATCACGTTATAAGCTGGCACCACGTCCCAGTTAAACTCAAGCTTCATATGTAGTTTCGCAGGACCCGGGCCCATATGATACGTAATCGGTAGGCCGCCTCTCCAGCGCTCCGGGGCAACCGGTCCTCCTAACGCCTCAAGAATTGGTTGCGCATCCGCGTAGGATATAGGCAAGGTCGGGATGCCTACAAAAATTTCAACCTCATCAAGGTCCAGGCGGTCCGCATCTTCCGTTGCTGGCCTATAGGGAGTTAAGGGATCACCAGGACGCGTCGGTAGATCCATAATCGAACCCCGCTGCGCACCTGTTGGATGCTTCCACGGTCCAATTGGATACACCGCACCACGACCATAACCATCATCGGCAGGATCGGAATAAATCAGCGCACCTATGGCCCCTTTTTCCTCCGCCATTTTAGGCTTTATACCGCGCCAGGAGCCACCATATTTGGCAAGAATAATTTTCCCCTCCACACTGATGCCGCGGCGCTCCAAATCTTCATAGTCTGCACGAAGTCCCTGATTGACGAACACCACTTCAGCGGTAACTTCACCATCAGGTGAGTAAGAATGATAAATGGGCAGTCTGTCATCCTGACCAGATGTTGGGTCCTCAGGGACAGCCGCTTCTTCGAGCGACGCTGTCCACTCATATGGCTCCACCAATTCCACAACCCGTACTTTTGGAGTTGGCATCAACACGTGATACGTCTTGATTTCAGTATCGTATCCCCATTCGGTAAATTTTCCCGCGATAAACTCCGCCACCTCCTTATCAAAAGGTTGCCCAGTGGCATGGGGTTTGGATGATATATATTTCATCCACTCATCCATATTTTGGATATTTATCCGTTTATCCAGTTCGGCTTCTAGAATATATTGATCTTCACTATTGTCCGGTGTAAATCCGCGGATCACTTCATTAGCATTCAGCGCCATTGTGGTTGCTGCAAAAAACAGTGTTGATTTGAGTAGTGTTGATAGTGCCATCAGGGCTTCTCCCAATATCTTTATTTTTTCAAGAATTATAACTTCCACCAAAAAGCCTATGAAAAATCAAAGATCTTTGCAAGCGCCCCCTCAAATAAAAAGGCCCGGTACGAGACCGGGCCTTCTTTTTAAATATTTGGGATTTATTAGTCATCGTCCTCGTCAAGACGGACAGGTACATGCCGATACTGACCACGACTATAAATGGAGAGAAGTACAACAGATCTACCCGCAGCACGTTGATCTTCAATACGGGCTTTTACTTCATCAATTGAGGAAACTTCCTGCTGGGTCACTTCAACAATCACATCACCGCGACGCAGTCCACGCAGTCCTTCGCGTCCGGAATTGTAATCGACGCCGGTGATAAGAACGCCATTGATGTCGTCTTCAATCTCAAGTTCTTCACGCGCCTCGTCGTCAAGTTCAGTCAATGACAGATCCAAGACAGTTTCCGGTTCGGAATCGTCCCTATCTCTGCGATCATCTGTATCATCTTCGTCGGTACCTTCATCAAGTTCATCTATGGTAATGGAAAGCGTTACACGTTCGCCCTGGCGCAGAACCACCCTATCAACCGTGCTACCAATTTCTGTGTTGGCCACAATTGTCGTAAGATCACGAACTTCTTCAATTTCTGTTCCGTCAAATTCGATAATAATATCGCCAAATTCAACACCTGCTGCCATCGCTGGGCTATCGTCTTCAACGCTGTTTACCATCGCACCGATGGCTTCATCCATCCCTAAGCTTTCAGCAATATCATCCGAAACACCAGTGATACGAACACCGATACGACCACGTTTAGTGCGACCGAATTCGCGAAGCTGAGTGATAATAGTTTGTGCCTGTGTGGACGGAACAGCAAATCCGATACCAATGTTCCCACCAGTTTGCGAGAAGATCGCTGTGTTAATACCGATCACTTCACCGTCCATGTTAAACATTGGACCACCACTGTTACCGCGGTTGATGGAGGCGTCGGTTTGAATATATTGATCATACGGACCGGAATTAATATTCCGATTACGGGCAGAAATAATACCCGCTGTTACCGTACCACCAAGACCAAATGGATTACCTATGGCCAGAACCCAGTCACCAACGCGGGATTCAGTATCATCCCCAAAGGATACAAACGGCAGTTCTTCATCCGATTCTACTTTAAGAACCGCAATATCAACCTTGTCATCTTTACCAACCACTTCAGCTTCGAGCTCAGTGCCATCATGAAGACGGATTGAAATTTCGTCGGCATCATCGATTACATGGTTATTGGTAATAATAATGCCGCTGGCATCAATTATAAACCCGGAGCCAAGGGAACGACGTTGACGCGTACGTGGACGATCGTTGTCGTCATCATTGTCATTTTCCGCACCTGGTGGCAGGTTCCGTCTGAAAAATTCCTCAAACGGATTGTTGCCGCCCCGACGATTACGGTCAACACGGATATTTTGCGTCGTGTATACGTTAACAACCGCTGGAAGCAGTTCTTCGGAAAGATCAGCGAAACTTTCCGGTGCACCCTGAGCGTTACTTAATGATGGGACGCTGACCATACACACAAGTATAATGAATGCGCCAGCTAACCGTTTACTAATATTCATCATTTTAATTCCTGATTAATCTGTATTTTTGTAAAATTGTCGTACAATTACGTTTCATAATATCATCAAATATGACTTAAATACGGTCATTATACGCCGTTTACCCTCAAAATCCGTCACTTCATCGAATATATAATGACGACACCTACAAGTGCAGCCGCAATGCCAACCTTGCTTATATCGCCATTATCCTGCTCGATCGCAAACTTCATCATATTCTTCATGGCATTTGGAAAAAGGGCGTAACAAACGCCCTCAATCACTAACACCAATCCAATAGCGATGATAAATTCCTGCATCTATCAATTAGTTTCCACCCATATTTTCAAAATATTTGAAAAACTCGCTGTCTGGGGAAAGAACCATCGATGTATCACCATTCTTCATGGAGTTTTTATAGACTTCCATGGAACGGTAAAAAGCATAAAATTCCGGATCCTTACTATAGGCATCCGCATAAATTTTTGCTGCAACGGCATCACCTTCACCACGAAGTTTTTCAGAATCCCGTCTCGCTTCTGCAAGGATCACTGTACGGTCGCGTTCCGCTTTGGAAGTAATACGAAGTGCTTCTTCCTGACCACGGGCGCGATGTTCGCGCTATCCAGCTCACTGAGCACCTGCCCACGTTTGGCTTCCGGGCGCACGAGCTCGAACACGGTCCGC
>JANQJN010000007.1 GCA_028281625.1 Emcibacteraceae bacterium
GGCATTCCATGGCGGCTGTGGACCCTGCGGGCCCTGCCCCTATGACCACAACATCATACATTGCTCACTCGCTGGACAATAAGCCCTTCCTTCGCTGGCGCGCGGCAGGCTTCGACCCGTTTGCCGTCAACCATGACCACACATTCCTGACAGACACCCATGGCGCAAAACATGCCCCTTGGTGTTCCGCCTGGTGCGTTACGTATATGTGTAATACCAGCCCGAAGTAGCGCTGCCGCAATTGTTTCCCCTGCGTGCGCGGTAAATGTTTCCTTGTCAAACTGGAAGGAAATTAATTCGGCTCTTTGGATATGATCGGCGGCTTCGTTGCTCATTATGAATAAGAAATTCCCAGATCATCAAAAGTGCGTTTGATGGTATCCACCACCTCATCCGTAGCCGGATGAACCGGGTCCCGCGGCACGCCTGCAGGCTGGCCGATCAGATTGAGCGCCGCCTTAAAAGCCGCCGGCCATGTGGAATTGCCCATCAGCAATTCATAAAGCACCGTAAGTTTATAATGGATTTCCGCCTGTTTTTCACCGGGCCTTTCTTTGGCAAGCGCAGCGATGTTTGCGGTATCCGCGCCCAGAAATTCCGGCCCTGTCGCAATAAAACCATGGGCGCCAAGAGCGATGCCTGGCATGATGTAATGGCACGGCCCCACCATAATCGCCATTTTGTCCGCAAAGCGATTGATCAGATGAGTATGATGGAAATAGTCGCGGTTGCTTTCCTTGATACCAATGATCGGTGCCACATCCATAATCGCACCAATATCATCCAGCGACAGATTAAGCCCCGCCCGGCGCGGTGAATTATATGCAACAATGGGCATATCGATAGCTGCGGTCAGTTTTTCAAAACGTCCAAGCAGCTCATCCCGTGTGGTTTTAAGCACGTAGGTCTGCGGCATGGAAAGTACCGCTGCTGCGCCATTTTCCTTGGCCGCAAGGGCAAAATCGACACTGTTTTTAAGGGTGGTTGCGGAACAACCGGTAATTACCGGCACTTTGCTCGCCGCTTCGTCCACGGCAAGGCGGGTCAGACGCCCTTTTTCTTCGGCTGATAGTGACCAGCTTTCACCATTATCGCCGGAAACACATATGGCGGTCGCCCCCTGGCCGATGAGCCAGCCGACCAACGACTGAAACGCATCTTCCATAATGTTGCCCGCTTCATCAAAGGGCGTGACAACAGCCGGGACGAACCCGTGCAAATCTTCTTTCTTCATTTTAATCCTTTATCACAGCCGAATAAATCGACCCGGTTTGGGCTTCCACAATGAAAAGCCTGTTTTCCTTATAAATGAGGCTGGTGACCCAAAGTCCCTCGGGAAGGTCGATTTGCGCGACCACATCACCAAAGATATCGTAAACGTAAGCACGTCCTGCCTGCGCGTGGGCAACCGCCAGATGGCCATTTTCATGAACCGCAAGACCATCCGGCCCAAGTCCGCCGGACATTTGAATATAGGTTCCAACCATCGGCCATTTAGGATCCGGATAGTCAGCCATGAAGCGCCAGACCGCATTGGCCCGCGTTGCCGCCAAATAGACAAGCTTACCATCAGGACTTAAGGCTATGCCATTGGGATAAGGCACATTTCCAAGCACATGATCAATGCTGCCATTACCCCAGACACGGTATACATTCCCTGTGGGATCAGAAAGACTACTCCGGCCGCTATCGGTGAACCAAATATCACCGTTTGGAGCGATGGTGACATCGGATAGTCCCTTGAACTGTTCACCTTTATAGCCAGTGTGGAGCTTCTTGAAGGTCCACTTGCCATCATATTCCAGTAGGCCATTTTTATAATCTGTCAGAATAAAGTTACCGTCAGCCTTTTGTTTAATGGAATGGGGCTCACCATCATATTGATAATGAAGTGACCAGTTTTTATCCTGGTCAATCTTGAAGATCCGCCCGTAAGGTACATCCACCAGCCAAAGGTTTCCTTCTTTGTCAAATTCCGGACCTTCAAGAAACGAGTGGAGGTTTTCCCCCGGCCGGGTCATTTTGACCCATTCTGTGGGCTCGCCGTCGTAATGATGTTCTTCTGGCAAGCGGCTCCAAAGTTTTGCGGTTATAAATTGCTTCATGCGATTACCCCTTCTTTTCGCAAGTTTTCTATTTCCTCAACCGTTACTCGATACTCTGCCAATATTTCATCTGTATGCTGCCCAAATCCAGGTGCGGGCGCAGTTATTTCCGGTCCACCTTCAAAATGATAGGCAGCGGTTGGCAGTGTTGGCGCGTAGGTATCACCTTCGGCGGCCACTGCCTGCTTGAAATAAATATTTAACTGCTCGTCGCTCACCGCTTCCGACAGCGATCTCTGGCGCGATGCCGGCAGTTGGTGGTCGGTGAAAATTTTCTGCCACTCATCAGCCGTTTTTTGTTTGAAAATATTATTGAGTGCGACTTTCAAGTCCACTGCCGCGGCCCAAAGCTCATCCCAGTTTGTTGGATCTTTGAGAGCCGCATCATATTCGATACCAAGCTCATCAAACAATTCAAACATGCGGCGGTTCTGATCAGCGGTAAACGCCCCGATCATTAAAATCCCGTCGGAGGTTTCGTAGGCACTAATCCCCGCTTCCTTATCGCGGGTCGCTTTTATTGGGTAGGCTGCAGCCGCCGCTTCCGGCGCCATCATGGTCATGGCTACTTCAAGCATGGATGAGCTGATGTAAGTTCCTTTGCCAGTAGCGCTTCTTTGATGAAGTGCGGATGATATGGCAAAGGCCGCATTATATCCGGCGGCATAATCAACAAAGGAAACACCCGGCTTATGGCCACCAGATTGATCAATGATACCGCTTGCTGCCTGTATGGTATTGTCATAGGCATTTTCCCCGGTACGTGGGCCATCCACACCGAACCCGGTCAGCGAGCAATAAACTAGTTGTGGGTTTAATTCACTAAGATCGTCATACCCAAGACCGAGAGCATCAAGCGCGCCAGTGCGGTAATTTTCCACCAGCACATCAGTGGACTTTGCCATGTCTTTCAGGATCGCCTGACCCTGCGGTGATTTAAGATCAAGGGTCATCGCTCGCTTGTTCGAAGCCTGCACCTGATAATTTAGACCACGAAGCGCTGCGTTCTGCGTTGGATCAGGTCCGCGACCACGGGCGCAATCGGGATTATCCGGCGGTTCAATCTTAATCACGTCCGCCCCCAAAAGTGCGAATTGATAAGTACAAAATGGCCCCGCCAACACATGGGTCAGATCAAGCACTTTTAAATTGTCGTACGGCTTTGTCATAAATATCTTATATTCTCTATTGTATTTAATATCAATATATGTTTTATAATTAAACACATGTTTTGTATATAAAACTTTTTATATGAGATGCACTAAAATGTCACACGTACTTCACCGTACTATAAAGGGCACAGTCCCTGTCGTCAAAGGCGCTGACGGCAACTATCTTATTGATGAAACAGGAAAAAAATATCTAGATGCCAGCGGCGGGGCGGCTGTAAGCTGCCTGGGTCACACCAATGAACGGGTGATTGCTGCCATTAAGAATCAGCTGGATAAAGTGTCGTTCGCCCACACCGGCGTCTTTTCAAATGAGCCAGCAGAGCAGCTCGCCACCTATTTAATTGAAAATGCACCCGACGGATTCGGTAATGGCCGGGCCATGTTTTTGGGCTCTGGTTCAGAAGCTATGGAAGCGGCGCTGAAGCTCGCTCGGCAATATCATCTTGAACGAGGTGATGAAGCGCGAACCAAAATAATCGCCCGCGACAAATCATATCATGGTAATACGCTGGGCGCGCTGGCAACCGGTGGACATAAACAAAGGCAAAAGCCCTTTGACCCGCTTCTGATCGATGTAGCGCATATTCCACCATGTTATGCCTACCGCTATAAAAATGAAGGCGAAAGCGACGAAGCGTTTGGCCAGCGCATGGCAAACACCCTTGAAGAAGAAATTTTAAAACACGGTGCAGGTAATGTGGCCGCCTTTGTTGCGGAACCGGTATCGGGCGCGTCCCTGGGTGCTGAACCCGCTGTCCCTGGATATTTCAAACGCATCCGTGAAATCTGCGATCAATATGGCGTGCTGTTCATTGCTGACGAAGTCATGTGCGGCATGGGAAGAACAGGAACATTGTTCGCCATGGATCAGGAAGACGCCTGCCCCGACATCATCACCATCGCCAAAGGGCTTGGTGCCGGGTATCAGCCGATTGCATCAGTGCTTGCAAATGAGAAAGTCATAACCGCTATTCAGGACGGCAGCGGCAATCTGTGGAATGGTCATACCTATATGAGCCACGCCATAGCCTGCGCCGGTGCACTCGCGGTGCTTAAAGTGATCGAGGAAGATCAGCTTTTGGGTGCCGTCCGCGCACAAGGCGCGAAATTCAAAGAAATGCTCATTGAGACCTTTGGTGATCATCCCAATATCGGTGACATTCGTGGCCGCGGCCTTTTCTGGGGGCTTGAAATTGTTAAGGACCGGGTGACCAAGGAACCCTTCCCGGCTGAACTTAATCTAGCCGGGAAAATCAAGCAAGATATCCTGAATAATGGCATGCTGAGCTACCCGTCACAGGGCTGCGTCGATGGCGTGCGCGGCGATCATATACTCCTTGCGCCTCCCTACACTGTCAGCGACGAAGAGCTTGATATTATTATCGAAACCACCAAAAAATGCCTTGAAAATCAGCTGTCTAAGGTATCATCATGAAAAAGACAATACTCACCTGCGCGGTAACAGGAAACATCACCACACCGGAAATGAACCCGAACCTGCCAATCACACCGAAGCAAATCGCTGAGGAAGGGTTAGCGGCGGCGGAGGCCGGCGCATCAATCCTGCATCTTCACGTGCGGGACCCTGAAACCGGCAAAGGATCCATGAAGTTTGAGTATTACGATGAAATGGTCAGCCGCATTCGCGAAAAGAACAGCGATGTAATACTGAACCTGACCACTGGTGAAGGCGGGCGCTTCGTTCCGGGCAAGGAAGACCCCAAAATCGCCGGTGAAAATTCAACCCTGTGCCGTCCGGAACTACGGGTTTCCCATGTTGAGAAATTAAAGCCGGAAATATGTACGCTTGATCTGAATACCATGTGGTCGGGTCAGGCAGCGGTGATCAACAGCCCGGAAAATCTTAAAATCATGGCAGAACGCATTTATGCAGCTGGTGTAAAGCCGGAAATTGAAATATTCAATTCAAGCGATATGCATCTGCTTAATCATTTCATCGCGGAAGGTGTGATCAAAACCCCTGTGATGGTGCAGATGGTTATGGGCGTCCGATTTGGTGCCGCCGCTAACAGTGAAACCATGCTTTATTTAAAATCGCAGCTTCCCAAAGATGCCGAATGGGCTGCCTTCGGCATTGGCCGCATGGAATATCCGATGCTGGCGCAAAGCTTTGTTGCTGGTGGTCATGTGCGTGTGGGTATGGAAGACAATGTCTTCATCCGCAAAGGTGAGCTTTGCACTGGAAACGCGCAGTTGGTTGAAAAGGCCGTAAAACTGGTCACCGACATGGGCGGCGCGCTTGCTAGCCCCACGGAAGCAAGAGAGATACTGGATCTTTAAATGTTATATGCGGTGCCCAAGATTACGAGAGATTTCCTCTGCTGCGGCAACAACCGCCGGGGCATAGAAGCTTTCCATCCGCTCAAAATTAAAACCACTGTCGGGACCGGAAATATCGATAACAGCAACAGTCCTGCCACTGTCATCAAAAACGGGCGCTGTGATGGTAGAGCCTCCACGCTGAACAAACCCTCGGGAAATAACAAAGCCCCTCTCCCGTGCAGCACAGACATTTTCGCTAAGCTCCCCAACATCCTTCGGGGTATGTTCGGTCAGCATCCTAAAAGCCACATCCCTGAATTCTTCGGCAATTTCGCTTGGGCTCAAATCCCCCAACAGCATCCATCCAAGGGGGCTCGCATAGACCGGTCTTCTTTCGCCAGTGTTGATGTTGCTAACAAAAGATGTTTTGGATATGATGTTGTCCAGATAAAGAACTTCTTTTCCTTCACGGATGGCAAGATGACTGGAAACCTCTGTTTGATCCCGCAAGCGTTCGAGATGCGGTTTGGCAATTTGGATGATATTCTGCCGATTAAGGTAAGAAAATCCAAGTCCCAACACGCGTGGACCAAGGTCATAAAGCTTGTCCCCTTTATCGGTCGCGAGAAACCCCAGATGTTTAAGCGTATATGTAATCCTGAAAGCAGAGGACCGGGAAACACCAAGTTTTTTACCGATCTCAGCAATGGTAAGTGGTTGATCAGCCTCCGCGATTATCTCGAGGACACGCAACCCTCTGGCTAGTCCCGGGACAAAATATCTTTCGTGATTTTTATGTAATTCTTCTGACATATCACGCTCACTATATCAAACAATGTTTTATATGCAAAACTTTTAAGGACTAGGGATGACACATTCCGATAAAAAAATCAACAGCCTGACGGTCACAAATGAAGATACGTTGGGCCCTTACTATCCGATATCACTCTGTGATCAGGACAATATGGATATGACCAAAATCCGTAGCGGTGTGGTCAACGAAGCACAGGGTAAGAAAATTATCATCAAAGGCTGCGTGAAGGACATCAATGGCAATCATGCCCATGGTTGCCTGCTGGAATTCTGGCAGCCAAACGCCAATGGCGTATATCGTACGCCAATTACCGAAGCCAGTGATAAAATCGATCCATGGTTTACTGGCTATACCCGCCACCGCACCAGTGATGGAAACTTTAAACTAACCACCATTAAACCCGGTGTTGATAAAGATCAGGAATCGCCTCGCGCACCCTGTATCACGCTGACTATTTTCTCCGACGGCATCACGCGGGTGGTAACTCAGCTCTTTTTTGAAGGGGAGCCAACCAATGAAACCGACCCGCTGCTACTTTCGCTGCCAAAGGAAATGCGTGAACGCCTGATGATGAAGGCACTGACGCGCACGGACGATGGCACCGTTGTTTACAATGTTGAAGTCAGAATGGCGGGTGATAATGAAACCCCCTTCTTTGATGATCTGTTAAGTTAGGAGCACGTCATGACAAAATACGGACGTACACTTGAAATTGGTCCAACGGACCTGACATCAGAAAAAAGAACACCGCGTAAACCACTTAATATGATCCCCGACGAAGCGCGAGCATCATTTGTGCCTTACGCACCCTACACTTTCAACGCGCTACCAGCAGAAGCGGATATGACCCGCCTTGCCCCTGGTCGGCCGCAAGCGGATGGGGAGCCGATCAAAATCACTGGTCGCATTACCGATCAATATGGCCGACCGATCCGCCGTTCACTTATCGAAGTGTGGAACGCCAATAAATATGGCCGCTATACCCATATTGAGGATTTTTCTGGCCTTAAGCTGGATCCTAATTTCTTAGGCATCGGCAGGATGCTGACTGATGATGATGGCAATTATGAATTCTGGACCATTCGGCCCGGTGAATATCTTGCCTTCCCGGATATCAGTCGTTGGCGACCCAAGCATATCCACTTTTCGATCCGTGGTGGCGCATCACGCCTGATCACCCAAATGTATTTCAAGGATGATCCTCATAATGATCGTGACCCCATGCGGATCCTGATGGGCGATAATTTTGATGCCAACATCGGTAAGGAATATGAAATAGAAGGTGACGATTTTGACTGCGGATATCAGTTTGACATTGTTATTGGTGGTAAAAACCCTACCTTCTTCGAAGATCTGTAAATTGCATGTAAATTAATATATTGCAGATGAGTTAATCTCAGGTTATACAGGAATCATTATTATTTCTATATATCCTGAGATGTTCTTTATGAGTTATAGTACCGCCAAACCAATCAGCGCCGATCAAATTCCCGTCGTTGATATTACCCCCTTAAGGGACGGAACAAACCCCTATTCTGTTGCCTATCAGTTGCAAGAAGCAAGCAGCGCACTTGGTTTTATTTATATCAAAGGTCATGGAATTCCGAGGAGTATCTTTGAGCGTACCCGCGATGTGGCATACCGCTTTTTCAGGAGTTCGGAAGACTTAAAAAAAACAGTATCGGTTTCCTCAAAGCATCGCGGCTGGATCGGCCATGGTGGCGCCAAGATGGATGATGATCTAAAACCGGACCTTAAAGAAAGTTTCCTGTGGGCCATAGAGGACGGCAGCGGCCATATCCCTGATGATCATGCCTTAAGGGGCAAGAATCTTTGGCCTGACTTCCTTCCTGAGCTGCGCAGTCATGCACTCGATTATTTCGTCCGTGCTCATAATGTTGCGCATGTCTTGATGCGAGGATTTGCCCTTGGTCTGGGACTTGAGGAAGAGTTTTTCCTAAAAACAGCGGACAAACCGCTAAGTCGTGGATCTTTTGTCTACTACCCGGATCAACCAGCGGGAATGGGTGCGGATCAGTTTGGCGTGGGACCTCACACAGATTTCGGAGTACTCACCATCCTCGCGCAAGATGATGTTGGTGGCCTTGAAGTTGAAACTGCAAACGGTGAATGGATTAAAGCGCCGCCAATTGAAGGTACGTTGATTGTCAATGTAGCGGATCTGCTACATCGCTGGACCGGTGGCGCATATAAATCAACGCCCCACCGGGTGATTAATTCGTCAGGTCGCGAACGTCTTTCGCTGGTGCTGGCGTTTGATCCAAATCCGGAAACGCTCATCGACAGCAGTCAGATCACTGATAAGCCCGACCCGGAGCCAATTACCTGCGGCGATTATCTTAACTGGCGGTTTGATCGGGCATTTTCTTATCGCAAAGGGGGAAATTGATGACAGAGCACCAAATGGATCAGGCGATTGGTACATCGCTTAAAGCAATGCGTGAGAACCGCAGCCTTACTGCCAAAGATCTGGCCGAAAAAGCGGGCATGTCTGCGGCGATGATCAGCCGAATCGAAAGTGGTCAGGTCTCCCCGTCCATATCCACTTTAAGCGCGCTCAGTGAAGCGCTGGATGTGCCCGTGGTTAGCTTCTTTCGCGACACAGCAACCGATCATGTGGATTATACCCATGTCAGTGCCGGTGAAGGCATCAAATCCACTCGTATTATAGATAAACACAGCCACGATTATATCAATCTGGCGTCCCATATCCGGCGGGACATTGGTTTTGAAGCCCATATTGTTACTATGGAAAAACAGGATGCAGAGGCACCTACCTATGTGGGACATGGGGTCGTGTTCATGCATGTGAAAGAAGGAGAAGCCATCTTTAAATATGGCGAGCGGGATATCCTTTTAAAAGAAGGAGATAGCCTGACCCTGGACAGTGAACTGAGCCACGGTGTTTCCAAACTGATCAGCGATAAATTTAGCTTTTTAACCATCAAGGCCGAACGACGATAATGAGTATTAAAGATAATCATATAAAGGGCGCGAAAAACCTACTCTATAATTGCGCGGAACTTAAGCCAGGCGAAACGCTGCTGGTGATTTCTGAACAGGCCGACTTGGGCTGGTACGATGAAAAAACCGCTGATTTTATTGCTGAAGTCGCTCGGGAAATGGGCACCGGTGTCACCAAGGTGGATGTGGGTCGTCCGGAAAATGTGCGCTGTCCAGATCTTGCGCATATGATCAATAATCATGACTGCACCATATTCTTCAGTCGCATTGGTGATCAGGACCGTTTTTCCTATCCCAAGCCGGGTACGCGTAGCGTGATGTGTTATATCCGCGATATGGATATGCTAGCCTCTCCCTTTGGCACCACCGAATATAAAGCGGTTCAGGATTTGAAGAATGCCGTCGATGACGTTCTCAAAGAAGCCCATTGCATCGAGATCACTTGTACACTGGGTACCAATCTCATCAGCAACACAGCTCATAGCAAAGAGGCGCCGGATGATGTTGGTGTACTGCGTTTTCCCTTGGGGGTTCCTACCCCGGTGGAGGCCAAAAGCTTTTCAGGAACCCTGGTGATGGACCGCTATCTTGCACCCACAGGATCACGGGTTTATGAGCCGCCTTGCGTTAAACTCGATGAACCCATTTTTGCTGTTGTCGACATGGGCCGGATCATCGATTTCAGTGGCCCGCAAGGCACGGTTAAGACCGTCAAGGAACATTACGCGCGTGTTTCAAACGAGTTTAATATCGACGGTGAGATAATCCATTCCTGGCACGCAGGCATTCATCCGGGATGCGATTACCGTGTTGCGGAAGCAGATGATCCAGATCGCTGGTCAAATACCGTATTTTGCCATCCGGAATATGTTCATTTTCACACATGCGGCGATTATGCGCCCGGCGAAATCAGCTGCACTCTGCCCGGCCACACCATCAAAATTAATGGTGTAACCCTTTGGAAAGATGGGAAATTACTGCCTCACCTGTTTAAAAACACGCGGGAATGCCTTGAAAAATGGCCAGCGCTTCGGGACCTCTATGGCTATTCTTCTATTTCTTCCTCTTCTTCGTCACTGTCTTCTTCTTCCGGGATGCCGTAAGTGGCAAAATCGGGAGCTGGACGGTCAAACAGATAATGCCCGAACCACGCATCCAGATGTGACTGTACCGCGCGGAGCGTTTTGGGTGTCCGCGGGCCGTGGGGCATCCCTTTATAGACAATCATATGGTTATCAACGCCAACGTCATTGAGTGCTTGACGAAGCTCATAAGCGTTGGCGATGGGAACCCGGTTATCATTTTCGCCGTGCTGAATAAGCACAGGGGTTTTGGCGTTCTTTATGTACGTCATTGGCGATGTGTAATCATAAACTTCCGGATCATCGACCGGGGTCTTGCCAAAATATTGCACAGTAAACAGGGTAATGTCGGTGTTGTAATAATATGTTTCCCAGTTGGATATGCCCGCCCCCATATGGGCGACTGTGCAACGGTCACTGTAGGTGGCGAGCATCGCAGAAATATGCCCACCCTGGCTCCAACCCAGGCAGCCGATTTTGCTTTCATCAACGAAACCTTGCGCAACCAGATGATTGATACCGGCAATAATGTCAGTCGCTGGTCCCATGCCCAGATTTCGCCAGTTTAGACGGCGGAATTCTTCTCCGTATCCAGCGCTGCCCCGGTAATTGGTTCTTAGCACTACGGCACCATTTCCGACCCAATTGTCAATTGGATATAGCCCGCTTACGGACACTGTTGGACGGTCCGTGCCCGTTGGACCGCCATGCGTAATAACAAAAAGTGGATACTTTTTACTGGGATCAAAATCAACAGGGGTGGTCAGCACCCCTTCAATGGTCGCACCATCATCTGCCTGCCAATTAATAATTTCCCGGTTGGCGAGGATAAATTCTTCCATTTGTGCGGTTTTGTTCGTGACTTTCTGACTATTGCCACCGGAATAGATAAAAAGCTCATAAAGGTCGTTACCAACCGCCGCTGTATAGGCAACATCGCCACCAGAATTGGAAACTGAAAAACCACCGACTATATGGTTTAGTGGTGTATCGGCCCGGGATACTACGCTGCTGGTCGGATCCAACAGATAAAAGTGCCGATTGGTTTTTTGACTGGATACAAAATGAATACCCTGATCAGTCCAGGCAGCGGGCCAGATGCTCTCATCAAAGTCGGCGCTCACAGCTCGCGATACCCCCCCTTCCGGTGAAATCACATGGATCACATTGTTGTAGGCGAAGCCTGCACTGACCGAATAGGCAATTTCGCTGTCATCGGGCGAAAAGACCGGAACTCCCTTAAGGCTTTGATTTTCATCAAGAATACGCAAGTTTTCGCCGTCCGCATCGACAATTTGAAGCTTTGCTGATTCCATTGACGCAAGATCAGGACGGTCCCACGACGTAAACGCATAATTTGATCCATCAGACGACATATCATAGTCGGTCACGGAGAAGTCAGAACCGGACGTCACAGCCGTCGCGTCGCCATCAATTTTAAGATCCTTGGTAAGCTCCAAGCGATATATATGCCTGTGGCCACCATCCGCTTTGATCACTTCAAAGTCGCCCATATGATCTTCGCGACGGTCTTTTTCTTTTTGTTCTTCTGGGCTTCCAACAAAGGACAGGATGCTTGCGTCATCAGAAAGCTTAAGTCCACCAATGTTCTTTTGTTTGATATCCAGGGCACGGGCTTCACCACCTCGCCGGTTCATGACCATAACCTTGCCATCGCGCATAAAAATGATGTGGTTGCTATCGGGTGTCCAGCTGATTGAGCCGACTGATTTTTCACCATGGGTAAGCTGGATATGACTGCCCTCCGCGCGATTATAGAGCCAAAGCTGCGCAAGTCGTACGTCGTTTTCAAACTCATTTTCACTTACCGTATAGAGCACATGCTGTCCATCCGGTGAAATCTGCACACTGCCAATCGCCTTCACTGCCAGAAGTTCCTCCAGCTCCGGCACGTGCTTTTCTGCGCTGGCCACGCCCACACCGATCAGTAAATAGATAAAAAGAACTCGTTTAATTAAATACTTCATTATTGTTCTCCTTTTTTGTTTCAAGGGTGTGTCAAGTGGCCCCTTGTGGTTTTGGTTCCCGCATCATTTCGCGGAAGACGGCAATACCCATGGCTGTCATCGCAAGTGATACCAGCGGATTTAATATATTCAGGAAGGTGTAAGGCAGATATTCGATTACCGGAATGCCCATCGCCGCGAAATAGAACGCGCCGGCGGTCGACCACGGGATCAAGGGCGATGACATGGTGGTGCTTTCTTCCACAGTCCGGGACAGCATATAGGCCTTCATTTTAAATTCGCCGTATTTCTTTTTGAAAAGCTGGCTGGTGACAATGATGGAAATATAGCTTTCGCCCATACTTCCACAAGCAAGGAAGCCCGTACACATGGTCGCAAACACCAGCGACAACACCGATTTAATCCTGTCCAGAATACCCTTCAGCAGCGCCTGGAGAAAGCCATATCGTTCAAGAATACCACCCAGGGCCAGCGCGAATAGCGTCATGGACAAGGTCCACATCATGCTTTGAATGCCACCGCGATTGACCAGGACATCCAAATCCACATGGCCGGTGTCCGCTTTGAAACCATCCTGAAGGCTCCTCAAAATTTCAAGGATTGTTCTGTCTTGTTGAAGCAATGCCAGCACCGCAGCCACAGCAACACTTGAAATCATTGCTACTTCGGCCGGTGCTTTTCGAAAGCTTAAGGTGAAGAGCGTGAGGATTGGCAGTAGACTCCAAAGACTTACGACAAAATTGTCCCGGATTGCCTGTTGGAAAGAACGGATCCCGGCATCCGACAGCCCTTCCGCTGAATAGCCCATACCAATAAAACCAAACAAAAGCAGGCAGATGATGTAGGTGGGAATTGTGGTATAAAGCATTGATTTTATGTGCTTATATAAATCCGTGCCTGCCGCGACCGCCGCAAGGTTTGTCGTATCAGAAACGGGAGACAACTTGTCCCCAAAGGTTGCACCTGAAACCACAGCACCCGCGACAATCGGAAGCGGTATACCCATAGCTGATCCCACGCCCACAAGGATCACGCCGGCGGTGCCCACCGTTCCCCAACTGGTCCCCACCGCAAGGGACATAAAGGAACAGATTAGAAGGCTCGCAGGCAGGAAGATGGCAGGACTGATGATATCAAGGCTATAATAAACGATACTGCTAATGGTGCCGCTTTCGAGATAAGCCGCAATCACCACACCGATCAGTATAAAGATATACATGGCACCAAGCCCGCGACCAATTCCGTGGTTCATGGCATTTTTAATGTCTTTAAAATTGCCTCCAAGACTAAGCGCATGACCGGATGACCAGATGATCGCCCCCAGAATTATGACGTGAAGCGGCACATCATATCCCAAAATACCAACTGCGATCATGGTTACAATACCACCAAAACAAATGGCCGACTGTAAAAACCCGGGTTCTCTTACATCACTCATTCTACCTAATTCTTCCCTCTATCTTATGCATCCGGCTTATACTGCCATTTTTGGATCATTCTCGTGGTTTGATTGACAACAAAGATAGAGCCATCATCGGCGATGTCAATGCCGCCAATGGTGCCAAATTCATTTTCTCCCGTATCCCCAAAGCTTGTGATGAAGGTGCCGGATTCGTTAAAAATCTGCACCCGTTTGTTGCTGGCATCACCCACATAAATGCGGCCCTCACCATCAATCGCCAATGATTTTGGATCGGAAAACCAGCCTTCGAAGGGAAACCATTCAAAAAAGGTAATGAAAATATTCTTTCCGAACGGCCCGCCCCATTTGAACACATAGTTTCCGTCACTGTCGTAGATCTTGATCCGCTCGTTACCGCTATCAAGCACATAAACAAACCTGCCGTCGCGCCCGGTGATGATATCGAGCGGATAATTAAAACGATCATCCGCAGCACCGACATCATCGGCGACCCCAAGCGCTGACAAAAAGGTTCCGTCAGCTGCATGGCGGACCACCCGGTGATTATAAAAGTCGGCGATCACGATGTTGCCTTTTCCGTCGATCGTGAGCGCCGTTGGTCCTTCCATCTGCCCGTCGCCAGTGCCATATTCCCCAAAGGACCTTTTGAACGTACCATCCGGTGACAGCACATCTATACGGTCATTTTCGTAAGCCGCCACATAAAGTTCATCATTATGGAAGTATATATTCCAGGGGCGTTTGAACTGACCATGCGCCTCGCCTTCTTCGCCAAATCCACGCAGGAAATTACCCTCCAAATCATAAATTTTGATCTTATGGGCGTTGACATCAACGACATAGACTTCGTTCTTAAATATCTTAAGTCCAGCGGGGTAAGCGAACTCATCGGGGCCGCCCCAGGTGGTCACGAGCTTATAATCAGGGTCAAGCTTTTTGGTAAGATGCGCATAAGCACTCATCAGTCCTAGCATTACAAAAAAGATGAGGATCACGCCGAGAGAGACCGAGATTATTTTCTTCATTTTTCCCCTTTATTGTCTTGGTTTTAGCACCAATTCATTTATAGAATAGGCCAAGAAAATCTGATCGCCAACTTAAAAGAGAAGAATATGACTGCATGGATTGAAATGATCGAAGATGAGGATGCCACCGGCACCGTAAAGGAAATGTATGACAAAGCCCGCTCGCCCCACGGCACTGTGGATAATGTCATGCGCTGTCATTCCCTACGCCCCCACACTATGGCTGGTCATCTGGCACTTTATAAGTCGGTGCTTCACAATCCGGATAACACGTTGCCCTTCTGGTTCTTGGAAGTTGTCGCCAGCTACACCAGCACCGTCAACAACTGCAAATATAGTCTGACCCACCACTTCATGAATGCCCGGCGCCTGATAAATGATAAAGCACGATCCGACGCGATCTACACCGCGCTTGAGGATCAAGCGCCAGAGCGCGAATTTGATGGCAAGGAGCTGGCGCTGCTCAATTACGCCAAAAAGCTCACCGCCGAAGTGGGCAAAATGGAAGCTTCAGACATGGAACCTTTACGCGTGGTAGGCTGTACAGATGGTGAAATTCTCGAAGTGAATCAGGTGGTTGCCTATTTTAATTACTCAAATCGGGTACTCAACGGACTTGGAGTTACCACCGAAGGTGATGTGATCGGATATTATAGCGAGGACGACGCCTAAAGCGCTCCTGCCTGCATTTGCGTAACCGCATAATCCACCGCGCGCGCCGTCAGCGCCATATAAGTCAGCGATGGGTTCTGGCATGCTGATGATGTCATGCAGGACCCGTCAGTCACAAACAGATTAGGTACTTCATGGGCCTGATTGTGTGCATTCAAGACACTTTCCGCAGGGTCATTGCCCATCCTTGCCGTACCCATTTCATGGATACAAAGCCCCGGATTGGCAGGTGTTACCCATGACGTCACTTCTTCAAGCCCAAGGGCATTTAAGATCCGTTCGCCTTCGGCAGCAATATCCTTTTGCAGATTAAGTTCATTTTCGCTGAACTCACAATCAATGTGCAGCGTCGGTATGCCCCACTGGTCAAGATTATCATGGTCAACGCTGATGTGGTTCTCAAATCTTGGTAGCATTTCGCCAAAGCCGGTCATGCGGAAATACCACGCCCCTGGGGATTGCATCGATTTTTTAAAGTCCGCGCCATAGCCCGTCTGATTTGCACCGCGATCCCAGCTTAAACGATGCGCGCCGCACTGGTAACCATAACCACGCAGGAAGTCTTCTTGTTTGTCATCACCAATATTCCGAAAGCGCGGGATATAGATCTCATTTGGCCTGCGACCTGTTTCATAGAACTCTTCGAATCCTGGCATGCGCCCACTGGCCCCTGCCTGATAAATATGATCCATCAGATAATGACCAAGCGCACCACTGCCATTGGCGATCCCATTCGGGAATCTTTCCGATACTGAATTTAGCATGATCTGCGTTGAACCAATGGTGGATGCGCAAAGGAAAATGACTTTTGCGGTGTAGGTAGTCATCTCCTTGGTATTCGCATCAACAACACGGACACCGGTCGCCCGGCCGGTCTGCGTATCATATTCAACACTATGACCGATGGCATCCGTGATGGTGGTGAGATTGCCGGTACGTTCCGCCGCTGGCAAGGTCGCTGACTGGCTGGAAAAATACGCCCCATATGAACATCCCCGCATGCATTCATTGCGATATTGGCAGGCAGCCCGGCCAAGGGACAGCTGTTCTTCTGTGGGTTCTGTCAAATGCGCGCAACGGCCAATGATAAAATGGCGATCCTCATAAATTTCGTCAAAACGGCATTTCATTTCCGCTTCAACACATGTCATCTCCATGGGTGGCTGGAATTTCCCGTCCGGCAAGTTCGGGATGCCTTCGATTGATCCTGAAATGCCCGCAAACTCTTCGACATAATCATACCAGGGCGCGATATCGGCATATCGGATCGGCCAGTCGATACCATGGCCATCGTTGGCGTTTGAATTAAAATCCATTTCTGACCAGCGGTAGGTCTGCTTGCCCCAGGTGAGCGACCGCCCACCAAGCTGATAGCCCCTGATCCAGGTGAACATTTTATCATCAGGTTGTGTATAAGGGTGCTCACTGTCTTTTACGAAGAAATGTTTGTTATACTCCTGCAGGAAGGCCATTTTCTGGATTTCATAATCGCGGTTAAGCTCTTCCTTGGGCACGCGACCATTGTTGCTAAGCTCCCACGGCGGAACACCTTCAGTGACATAATCTTCCTGGTGAGTGACCTGCCGGCCACGGTCAAGAAGCAGGGTTTTAAGTCCTTTTTCGCTAAACTCCTTGGCTGCCCAACCACCGGACATACCAGAGCCAACGACGATTGCATCAAATTCTTCTGCCATGCGTCACTTCCCTAATTCGAATAAGCGCGGCCAATTTCCGCGAATGGCGCGCAGCCGCGATACTCGCCGGGGATCGGATCATAAATCAACTCTTCACTCGCCCCCACTTCGGATGTGTAGTAGCCGAATATGATAAGTTCGCGAAGCTCAAGATAGATATGCTTGCGGGTCTCAAGATCGTCAGAGTTGGTAATATCACCAAGCACTTGTCCGCCCTGCCCGGCGGCGACCATTTCAGCGCCAAGCTGATCCATGACGCGCGCTTTACCAGCCATATCCAAATCAGAGAAGCGGCTACCTTGCTCAGCCGTTATTCGCTCATCGAGTTCGGTAAGAGCAGCAAGGAAGCTTTCCTTATCCTGGCTGGTCATCCAATTAGCAGCCAACTCATCCACAAGAAAGTGCACATTTACCGACTTGGCCCCCAGCGTTTCCGTGTCCGGGATAATCATATCGGCGATATCACCGACCAAGTCCAGCTGTGCCGAATTTAAGGCTCTTAAATCAAGACTTTCCGTGGTTTCAGGAACTGTTACCCCACCGTCGCACGCTGCCAGCACCGTCAGTGATACCGCCCCACCTGTCACGGCGGCCATACGTTCGAGTATTTCACGGCGGTTAAGTTTATGTCCCATTGCTTTCTCCCTACTTCGGCTCCCCAAACCGTGCCTTAAAATCTACAAGTTCAATATCAAAATGATCGGCGTCGATAAATTCCTGGTCGGTCATGAAACTCTGTTCCCGGATCCGATACATATCCGTATAGTCGGCTAACTCATTTGAATATCTATCATAATATGTTGAATAAGTTCGCACTTTTAAGGTCGGCACGTCAAGCGACATGTCAAACTCCATGAGCCGCAACCAACCGTCTCCTGTGGCTGCACCACCCGCCGCCAGATGTCGACCCTGATAATCGCTGAGTAGCTGATATACGACATGTCCCGCGTCATTTTGGTCAATGCGTGTTGCTTTTCCGATCTGATGACCACTAAGGATCATGAAGATCTGGTCATTGCCTTTGATCCAATCCTTCCAGATGTCTTCGGCATGATTGTGTCCTTCCGGATCATTCTTCGCTAGGTCACTTGTAGGCGACGGCATGCGCTCGCCACGCGGATTTAAAAAATCATGGGTCGACATAATAGTCGGAAGTCCCAGGTGCTGATCTATCACACCCTGCGCCCAGGCCAGCACATCGTCACCCGCCTGCATTTCAAAAGCAAAATGAAGAAACCTGTATCCGCCCGCTTCAAAAATCTGCGCGCTGTTAACGCCGCCTTTGCTGCTACACACATACCAGTCTTTACCATTGAAATACTCGCTGTCAGCACCAAAAACACCAGTAAAAATCTTGTAGCCACCAAGGTGCCAGTCTAGTGGAGCATCCTGTGTAAGAAGCGAAGTTGCCGACCCCGGATCGTCTGGGTAGGGGTTTACGTACCACCAATATTGATAGTCATGATTTCCCGGTGCAATGGAAAATGGCGTGCCTGTTTTTGCTATCAAATCATACCCGCGACGGGTAAGTGGCAATTCAAACTCATGTATTCCCGCCAGTAGTTTTTCCCGTGGCATTTCATCGGTATAAGGAATGACCCGCATGCCGCGGGCGAAATGCTCTTCATCAATGCCATATTCATTATTCTGCCACACATCACCAACGGATGTAACAAATGCAATCTCGCCGCCGCGCGCTTCCGTGTTAGCGGCAACATATTCCATTTGCTCAATAAACAATTCAGCTGCATCAATGGCAAAGCCTTCATTTTTCTGATGGGTGAAGTCCACATAATTTTGAGTATCCGGAATCACTGCAATGGTAAACTGCTGGTCAATTTCAGGTGCATTGTCGCAGCCAAAAAGCATACATGATAAAATGAGCAAACATTTATTCTTCATCAAAGCGCTCCCTGAAATCCTCAAGTTCGATGACAAAGTCATCTCTGGCAAGGAACTCTTCGTCCGTAAGATCTGCATTTTCCCATGGTTTATACCATGCGGCATATTCGGGCATTTCGGACGAGAATTTCTTATAATGCGTTGAATATGTTCGCACTCTAATGGTTGGCACGTCAAGGCTTGTGTCAAATTCCATCAAGCGCATCCAACCATCACCGACCCCACCAGGACGTCTTCCCGGTTCCGGATTTTCTACCTGCCCGCGACCCTGATAATTGCTGAGAATTTGATAAACATTGTTGCCATCTTCATTTTGATCTGTGCGCATCACAGCACCACGAAAATGACCACACAGCACCATGAAAACCTGATCGTTCTTCGCAACAAAACTATCGAAAATCACTTCGGCGCTGACATGTTCCATGGGATCAATACGAGCAAGATCCATATTCATTTCTGCTTTGCGCTCGCCGTATTGATTTAAGTAATCATGGGTGGTTATGATGGTGGGAAGGCCAGAATATCGATCAATCACCGTCTGCGCCCAGTCCAGCACAGCCTGCCCTGCCTGCATTTCAAATCCCAGATGCAGGAATTTGTAACCACCGGCTTCAAAAACCTGTGCGCTGTTGGCGCCGCCCTTATAGCTGTCCACATACCAGTCACGACCATTAAAAAAAGAAGCATCCGCGCCAAAAACACTGTTAAAGGTATTATATCCGCCATAATGCAGCATACCGAGAATTTCAGGATCCAGCACCGAATACCAACCATCCGCATCCCTTATTTCATCACGTCGTTCCAGATCAAGCGGGAAATTACTATCGAACCAAGTCCAGTCAAAATCATGGTTTCCTGGCACCACTGAAAATTTTAAGCCAGCGCGGGAAAGCATCTCGTATCCCATGATCGCCAGCGGAATTTCCACATTATCGCGCCCGGTTATAATGCGGGTGCTATCCCGGTTGGCGAGCCGTCCCAGCGGCTTAAGCCCACGGGCGGCGTGTTCAGGGTCGATCCCCATATCCACATGATCCCATACATCGCCCACCGACGTGGCAAATTCAATTTCACCACCGTTTGTAGCCGCATTGGCTGCGATAAATTCCATTTGTGTGAGGAACATACCACCAGCGTCAACCATAAATCCTTCTTCCGGCTGATGGCGAAAATCAAGGTAGTTTTGCGTATCCGGAATTACGGCGATAGTGAACTTATGATCAATTTCTTTTTGCTCGCCGCAGGCGGTCAAGACCCGCACGGCGAAAAAAAAGAGCATAATTTTCATCATGCTCTTGTTCATGTTAAATCGTCTCGAACTGGTCATCGATAGCATTTGGCGGGGTTGAGAACCACGCGGGACCATTAGGGGTCATGTAGCAGCAGTCTTCGATCCGGATGCCGTATTTACCCGGCAGGACGATGGTTGGTTCAATGGAAAAACACATACCTGCCTCAAGTGGCCGTTTGTTGCCAAGCACCGCATTGCCCCATTCGTGCATATCCAAGCCAATACCGTGACCTGTCCTGTGCGGAAGTCCCGGTGTGGCATAACCAGGTCCGTATCCGGCTTCGACAATGACATTGCGGGCTGCGATATCGACATTTTCCTGCGGCGCACCAATTTGCGCGGCTTCAAACCCAGCGGCTTGGGCGCGTTTTTCAAGGTTCCAGATTTCTTCTTGCTCCGCGGTGTGCTCACCAAAGACAAAGGTCCTTGTGATGTCGGAAGCATAGTTATGAACGTTACAGCCACCATCCATCAGCACGATCATGCCTTCCTCAAGCACAGGTTCCACAATCGATCCATGAGGGGAGCTGGAGACCACACCAATCATGGTTCCCATTGAACCAGGCGCGCCAAGGGCGGCGTGCGCTTCCTGCGACAGCCTGCGAATATCGGAGCCGCGCATACCAAGTTCGATATGCGGCACAAAGGCATTCAGTGCCGCCAATGTGATGTTATTGGCGTGCTGCAGAAGTTCAAGTTCACGTGCGGACTTGATGATCCGACATTCGGCGGTCACTGGATCCGCGCTCTGTAAATTCAAATAAGGCGCCACTTTGCGAATGCCATCCACCAGGAAGAAGCGTGTCATTTCACCAATGCCGATTTTACCGCTTTCAATCCCCATATCCTGAAGCATCGCCACCACCAGCTCATAAGGGCTTTCATGTTCTTCCCAGCCGCGCACCGTATCACCCACTTTGATCCGTTCCTTAAGACGGTCCACTTCAAACATCGGACAAATATATGCCACCTCACCCTCACGGGGGATGATGGCAGCTGCCATACGTTCACTTTGCCCCCACCTCATGCCGGTGTAGTACCAGAGGTTTGATGTGGCCTCCAGATAGATGGCTTCAAAGCCATTTTGGCCCATCAGTTCCTGGGCTTTGGCGATCCGCTCCTCATGCTCCTCAACAGAAATAGGGGCAATCCCTTCCATCATATTGGGAAGATGATCAAATTTTCCGTTTGATGTAGTGACTTCCACTTCTTCTTCGACCGGACCGCTGCATGCGCCGATCAGTCCCGCGGCGCCGACAAGCCCTGACAGTTTCAGAAAGTTTCTTCTGCTGTTCATAATAACCTCTCCCAATTATTGTATGACTAAATTTCTATTGGGATTCGGGTGCGATGGCAAGGGCGTTGACATTTCGCATCAACCAATTAATGTCATCCATGAAACTGAGGAATTAATATGGTACCAGGCCTTGTACAGATCCTGATTGTTGTTTTTATTATCGCCGTAATCGTCACGCCAGTGGCGATTGATCTTTACACAAAACGCAAAAATAAGAAAAAATAACACCTTGATCAGGTATATCTAATGATTAAAAGCAAACAAGCACATTCTATTAACTTTGGGAGGAAAATGAAATGAGTATGAGCTTACCACAACTACTGATTATTGCAGTTCCGATTATTATTATTGTTGCATTTTTGATGTACAATAATAAAAACAAGGACAAATAACTTAAAGCTGCTTCTGCATCAGCACCACATCAATCCACATGCCGAATTTAAAACCAACTTCCCGCAATGTTCCCACCTTGCGAAAGCCAAGCTTCTTATGAA
>JANQJN010000015.1 GCA_028281625.1 Emcibacteraceae bacterium
GGGCAGGGTGCATGTAAAGGACAAGGATTCCTTATGATGACCGCCGCAGAATGCGCTGAAAAAGGTGGTAAAGTCGAAAAACCAACCAGCATGTAAAATAAATGAATTCTTTTAAAGCGGCAGCCTGTTTCCTGGTTGCCGCTTTTTTTATGCTATAAGGGCATCATGAACAAAAAAGATAAACCTTTTCTCGGATATGGGCTTGGACTTCGTACAGATCATTATGAAGAAATCCTCAGCGGCGATCCACCTATCGATTGGTTCGAGATCCTTTCTGAAAATTATATGGTACCCGGTGGCCGCCAGCTTTATCACCTTGATAAGATTAAAGAACGCTATCCACTTGTAATGCACGGTGTGTCAATGAGTATAGGATCCACCGACCCCTTAAATATGGCCTATTTGAAAGATTTAAAGACGCTCGCTGAGCGGGTAAATCCAGTATGGGTCTCTGATCATCTGTGTTGGACCAGCCATGGAGGCCATAATACTCACGATCTGGTGCCACTTCCATATAATGAGGAAACGCTAAATCATTTGGTATCCCGTATAACGCAGGTACAAGACTACCTGGGGCGTCAAATACTCCTTGAAAATGTTTCCAGTTACCTGACCTACAAAGCGTCCGAAGTAGAAGAGTGGGAGTTTTTAAAAGCGGTGTGCGAGGAAGCGGATTGTCTATTGCTTCTTGATGTAAACAATATCTATGTCAGCGGCTTTAATCATGAATTTGATCCCAAGACGTTTGTTGACCACATACCGGCAGATCGGGTCTATCAAATCCACCTTGCTGGTCATGAAAATAATGGTGATTACATAATCGATACCCATGATCATTCTGTAATTGATGAAGTATGGGATCTGTACCAATACACCATTCAAAAAATGGGTAAAATCACCACCATGATTGAGCGGGATGATCATATTCCGCCGCTGGCAGAACTGATTGTTGAAGTGGAAAAAGCGAGGGAAATTGGGGAAGGGGTATGTTAAAAGATCTTCAAAGTAAATTCAAAGATGCAGTTATGCTCGGAAAAGAAGAACCGTTTCTCAGTGAAATTCAGGAAGGGGGAAAGATTGGACCTGAGCAACGGCTTTATATATATGTTCAAGCGTATAAGGCAAGACTGGTTGAAGTTCTGGCAGAGGATTTTCCGGTTCTTCATTCAATGGTTGGTGACGATATGTTTGAAGAAATTTGCGTGCGCTATATCGACAAACACCCTTCGACGCATCCTTCTCTTCGATACTTCGGTGCACATATGGCACAATTTCTACGATCAACCGCTTCTTACAAAGATATTATCCCCGCAATAGAGATGGCGGAATTTGAATGGGCGTTTAATGATGTATTTGATGCCCCGGATGAAGATGTTATAACTGTGGAGCAGGTGGCGGCTATTCAACCGGAAGCCTGGACGACGCTTCGCATTAAACTACAACCGTCTTTTAGAATTCATTTGTTCAAATGGAATACGCCGGCGGTATGGTCAACCGTTACTGAAGGCCTTGAAAAGCCGATGACACCGCAGGAGTATCCTGTACAGTCACATTGTATTCAGTGGAAAAAAGAACTCGGATGCTATTTCAGAACCATTGATGAAGATGAAGCTGAAGTGCTTAAGCTGGCGTGCGAGGGAAAATCATTTCCCGAACTTTGTGAGTTGCTTTTTGAAGCTTACGGCGAACATGCATCGCACCGTGCGGCGGAACTTTTTCGCACTTGGGTGATGGAAGGTCTGGTCTCCGACCTTGAATATGCAGAATTTTAGCTGATTTCGTCCAAAGCCTGTTTCAATGCATCAAAGGGAAGGGTGACACATGTTCGTCTGCTTTTATGTTCACGAACCACATTGAAGACGTCGAGGTTTTTCCATTTTTCTTCTGGCCACTCATTGTGCTCGGGTCCTTCTAACATCGAAATGGCATCAGTAAGTTTTTGGTGCAAGTCAGTAAGACCTTTCTTGCTAAGCCCTTGAAAATGTTCACCAAGTACAGATGCGCTTGCTTGACAAAGCGCGCAAGCTTTGGCTTCATGACTAAATTCAATCAGTTTATCGCCTTCCATTTTGATATACACTTTAATGCGGTCACCACACATCGGATTATGGACCATAACGCTGTGGTCAGCGTTTTCCAAAGCGCCATGTCCAATCGCGTTAGCTGCATGTTTCAAAATGGTTTTCTGGTATAACTTGTCGATCATGTCATACGACTAATATATTCTGCTTTGGCTGTCCAGCACTGCTTTTAAAACTTGTTGTTAGGCTTCAAAAAATCGGACTCTTATGGTCGGATTTTGTTTGCAATTCTGGCAGATAATGGTAAATTCCATCGAAATTTAGGGGTACGGAAAGGGAAAGAAAATAATAAAAGAACGCAACTGCGTTGTCAGATTTCTTTAAGCAGTAAGCCGTTCTAACACTTTGATGTTTCTAAATTTTTTTCAATTATTCACATAAAAAAGAGTTTTTTAGATGGAAGAATTAATCTTTAACGACAAAATGTTATACGCGGGAATCATTCTCACGTTTACCTTCGTCGGCATCTTTACTGAGCATGTTCACGGCTTCCACCGTGCGAAATTTGCGATGCTTGGTGCTGGTGCAATTTTGATGTTGGGTAAATCTATGGGATTTTACAGCGTGGAAGCAGCGTATCAGGCGGTTGACTGGAACGTGATATTCCTGCTTGGCTGTATGATGACCATCGTGGCTATCATGATTCCAACCGGCGGTTTCCAAAACATGGCTGTGTCCCTGGCGCGCTTCAGTAAAGGCAGACTTTACCTCATGCTAGCGCTGATTGGTTCAGCTGTAACAGGACTAAGTTTGCTTCTTGATAACGTAACAACCGTGGTTATTTTTGGCCCGTTGATTATCATGATTGCGCGCACACTGAATGTGTCTCCAATCCCGTATCTACTTGCAGCAGCGCTGCTTTCAGATACAGGTGGTGTGGCAACGCTTGTGGGCGATCCACCAAACCTAATGATCGGTTCTGCGGCAAATATTTCCTTTAACACATTCCTGATTCATGCGGGTCCACCGGTGCTTGTGGCATGGATTGCAGTGCTTATTGCGCTTAAATATCTCTTTAAAGAAGAGCTTGCACAGGAGCCTAAAGACTGGCGTGATATTGAAGAAATTCCAATCACCAACAAGCGTGTTTGGTATGGTGCGCTAGCTATTCTTGGCCTTATGACAATCCTGTTTATGCTGCATAATGCTATTCACTGGATGCCATGGGAAGTGTCTGCGCTTGGTTTGACAATGCTATTCTTCATTAGCCGTAAAATTGAAGTTGATGAAACGCTTGAGCATGTTGAAATGTCACTTCTGCTCTTCTTTATTTCACTGTTCATTCTGATCGGTGGAGTTGAGCACAGTCATTTCCTTGAGTTCGTAGGACAACAAATTCTACCGCTCGTTCGTGAAGATCTACTGCTTACCGCGATTATCTTGATGTGGGTTGCGGCGATTCTTTCTGCAGCGATCGATAACATTCCTTTCACCGCGGCGATGATTCCGATTATTCTGGGACTTGAAACACAGGGTATTAACGTGGCACCACTTTGGTGGTCGCTGGCGATCGGTGTTGGTATGGGTGGTAACGGTACACATATCGGTTCGACAGCCAACGTGTATATCGTGACAATTTCCGAGCGTCTTGCTCGTGAAACAGGAAACCCTAAAATGGCGATCACACCTGGCCTTTGGATGAGAAAAGGTCTACCGGTGATGTTCCTGACGCTTGTTGTTTCAACAATTCTATTCACCACATTCTTTGACTGGTTCACAACGCCTGTGGATGTTTAAGAAATAGAATAAGTTAGATTTGGAAAGTCCGGCCCCCGGTTATTGAACCAGGGGCCGGATTTTTTTTGCCCATCGGTTCCGTTTCTGTGAATTGGCCGGAAATATTACGAAACGCTTAAAAAAAATCATTAAATCCTATACGGATGGCTAATTTCGCGATAGTCTAACGGCTTAAAAAATATATAAGTCATCGTTTGACAAAATATAGAAATGACGAATTAAGAGGGATTACATGATCGAAGTAAATAATTTTTTGGTGTCCATTGATAGCTTCATTGGCAGCGCACCGTGGTTTCCGTTTTATCTATTGGGTATTGGTCTGTTTTTTACCATTTATCTGAAATTTCCACAGATCAGGTTCTTTAAACACGCGTGGGGCGTGCTCTTTGGAAAGGATAAAGAATTTGAGGAGCATAAAGCGGACGGTGAGACATCCCACTTCCAGGCGATGTCTATGGCGCTTTCCGGCACCATTGGCACTGGTAATATTGGTGGCGTCGGACTTGCAGTCTATCTTGGGGGTCCGGCGGCTATCTTCTGGATGCTGGCAACAGCATTTATGGGTATGACTACCAAGTTTGTTGAAGTATCCCTCTCACATAAATACCGGATCAAGACGGACGATGGTACAGTTGCTGGTGGACCCATGTATGTCATGGACAGAGGACTTGGATGGAAACCGCTAGCGGTGTTCTTTGCGGCCGCTGTTGTGCTTAGTTCTTTTGGGTCAGGCAGTATGCCTCAGGTCAATAATATCGCGCAAGCGATGCGTGAAACCTTCGGGTTTGATGAAATGATCGTCGGCGGCGTTGCCGCAATTATGCTTGGTTTTGTGATTATCGGCGGCGTGACCAGGATTGCGACGTTTGCGTCTCGTGTTGTGCCTACAATGGCAGCGCTTTATTTCGTTGGTGCATTATGCGTAATCTTTACCAACATCGGAAATGTGGTTCCGTCATTTATCGCAATATTTGCAGATGCATTTAATGGCAGCGCTGCAATAGGCGGTTTCCTTGGCGCTACATTTGCTTTTGCCTTTAACCGCGGTGTAAACCGTGGTCTGTTCTCTAACGAAGCAGGGCAGGGCTCATCAGCAATCGCTCACGCATCCGCTGTGACGGAAGAGCCGGTCTCAGAAGGTATGGTTTCGCTTCTTGAGCCGTTTATTGATACGATAATGATCTGTACGCTCACGGGTCTTGTGATCCTGTCTTCCGGAGTTTGGACAGAAAAACATCAAAATACGTTCCAGTCTTCGGACTTTAGTATAATTGAGGGCAGTTACACTGATACAAATGATGAAGACAGAGAAGCATTGTTTGGACACTTTAATGCACTCGATGGAGCGGCAATTCCGGAGTATACCGGTGAGATTACTTTGGTGAATGGTAAAATGACCAACACCGATGTCACTATTATTAATGCCCGCTCAGTGGCAGAAGATGTGCTCTTCACCGCAGACGATCAACCAATCTCCGGCACAATTAGTATCAGAGATGGTGATCCGGTCGAAGGAAATATCGTGGTTAGCGGTAAGTCTCTGATCCATTCGGCAGCGCTAACCAGCGTTGCCTTTACGAAAAGTTTCTTAGGCAATAGCGGTCAATATATTGTCGCGATATCACTTGCATTGTTTGCTTTTTCAACGGCTGTTGCATGGTCGTATTATGGCGACCGTGCAATGATATATCTGGTGGGGCAAAAAGGCGTACTGCCTTACCGCATTGTATATGTAATTGGTTTCTTTACAGCTGCAATTTCTGATACCACTGTTATCTGGACTCTCGCGGCTATTACAGTGGCCTTTATGACTATTCCAAACGTTATTTGTATGTTTGTCATGCGGGCTAAGGTTAAAGAAATGGTCAACGACTACGCCGAAAAGATTAAATGATCACAAATTCTCTATTTTAACGAGAAATGAAGGCAGGAAGAAATTCCTGCCTTTTTTTGTATTTTGTGCTTGCAAATGGCGTGTACTAAAATTAACTATTTATTAATAAAATAGCTTCTACAATTATTGAGGTATTAGTAATTTCTTGATTTTAAGGTTGTTTTTTAATACACTTTTACAAGGACATTAAAAAGTCAGCGGTTAAAAAATCGAATGTGACCACTGATTTGGAAATTACTGCTAATATATTGGGCAAGCTTTAATTCAATTAATGTACGCGTTTTGGCTTGCCAAAACCGGATATCGTACACGGATTAGGCTAAAGGTATTGGTTTAGTATTATAAGGAATGGGAAGTTCTAGAAGATGAGTAGCAGCGCAATCAAAGGTTTGTCTACTGACGATAATAAAGAAATAAAAACCGGGTCAGCAACTGTCTCTGAAGAGCAAAATTCTGCTTCAGTTTCCGAGCATTTTGATGAAATATCCGGCTCAATCAAATGGTTTGATGATGTTAAGGGGTATGGCTTTATTGAAGCGGATGACCCGGAAAACAGGAAAAAGGGCGATATTCTAGTTCACTTTTCAATCTTAAAAGAACACGAACGTGGTTCCCTTCCAGAGGGGACAAAGGTGATTTGCTTGTCCGCGAACCGCCCAAAGGGACGGCAGGCTGTCAAAATTCTTGAATTTGATCTAAGTACTGCCGTTGAAAAGGCTGAAACGGAACAAAAATTTGTTGTAGACGATGACAAATACTCTGACGAAGACTATGTAGATGTGGTCGTAAAGTGGTTCAATAAAGTTCGTGGATACGGTTTTGTAAACCGTGGCGATGGTGGTCAGGATATCTTCGTGCATATGGAAGTGCTGCGCCATTACAATATGGACCAGCTTGTACCTGGTCAGGAACTTTCAGTTGTTATCGAAGACGGTGAGCGTGGTCTAATGGTTAGCGCCATTAAAAAGGAAGCATAACTATTATAAGTTGCTTTTTGGATCTAACTTCAAAAATCATAATCCTCATTAAATGCGAAAAAATGCCTTTATGTTGCCTTTCTTTGGTGTAAATGTAACATGGTGAATGGTGATCATTGCTGCGTGAGAGGATAGATATATGATCTTAGTAAACACATTGGGTTCAACGCTGAATAGAATTCTAATGAGTAAGCTATATACTTTTGTATTAGCATTGGTTCTAAGCGTCACCTTTGCGCATCTGGCGAGCGCACAAGCCACATTTCCAAAAGGTGAACTTTCAATTCAAACTGCTGAAAATTTATATGATTTTGATGTTGAGTTGGCCCTTGATGATGAACACCGTGCATTTGGATTAATGTACCGAAATAGCTTGCCTGAAATGAATGGTATGCTTTTCATTTATGATCGGGAGCGTGAGCTTGCCATGTGGATGAAAAATACATTTATCCCTCTTGATATCCTGTTCATTGATGATGAAGGAAAAATCATCACAATTGCCAAATCCACCCAGCCTAGATCACTTGACCGTATCTCTTCCAAAGGTTTGGCAAAGGCCGTTCTTGAACTAAATGGCGGGCTTACTGACAAGCTTGGCATCATGGTCGGAGATGAGATCATCTACGAGACATTTGGAAATACTGAAAAATAGCAATTTTTCCTAAAATAACTCTTGCACGAAATTACGTGATCGCGTATTAACCCAACCACAATTTGTTTTTACAAATTGTTCTTTCCGGTCGGGGAGTGGCGCAGCCTGGTAGCGCACTTGTTTTGGGTACAAGGGGTCGCAAGTTCAAATCTTGTCTCCCCGACCATTTTCAAATATAATCAGAGAATTGACTGGTAGAGTTGATATTGCCTTTCGGCAACGTCTGACCAACGATATTGTGATACCGTAGATGCAATTTCATTTCGATCAAATTCCAGCTCATCCATATTTTCAAGAGCATCCATAAGATCGAACTCATCCCGCTGACTGAGAACTATTCCGTTTTGGTCATTAACTACTTCTGCAATGCCACCAACTGCCGGTGCGATAACAGGAGTGCCAGTGGCAAGGCTTTCGAGGACCACATTGGGCATACCTTCCATTTCAGACATAAGGATTGTTGCTGTCGCTCCCGCGTAAAATTCAGCCAGTTTTTCCTGATTTAGATGTTTGATAAACTGAACGCGGCCCTGAATTCCCAAATCATCCGCCTGTTTCTTTAGGGCGCTTCGCTCTTCGCCGTCACCAACGATAATTAGACGTTTGCCTGGGATTTCTGCAAAAGCATCGAGGATTAAATGATGTCCTTTTAGAGTAACGAGATTTCCAACACTAAGATAATATTTTTCGCGAAGGGGGTTTGTATCTACGGAAGTGTTAAATATTTCAGGATCAATGCCATTAATAATGACGATAAGTTTGTCTTCGTTAGCGCCATAGTCGATGAGTGCATTCCGTAGCGCATCACTGACACAAATAACTTTAGACGCATAACTGATTGATTCTAGAATTTGTTCGCGTGCTTTGGAGTTTTCCATCCAGTAGTTTACATCGCTTCCACGTGCGGTGAGTATCAGTGGTTTATCATGATCTCTAGCGACCTTATATGCAGCGATACCATCCGGGTAAAGATATTGTCCATCTACGATATCAAAATCTTCGCCGTTAGCGTACGCGGATTGAATGGTCTCTTCGACCGCCCTGGCCATGGATGATGCATTGTCAAAAAAACTCATACCGGGCAGGGTGAAATACTTCGGGTGATATAGATCGACATCATCCAGGGTTTCATGTTCTGGCATTTGTTCATAAAGCTTATAACGGCTGCTGATCCTGCTCACGAAGGGAAAGTGAGGTACTGGAGCAATGACCTTGCGATTAAATCCTTCAATAGCATCCAGCGCACACATGCGGTTCCTGACAAAAATCCCGTGGCGGGGTTGAAGTGCGTTGGGGTAAAGGGTCGTAATTGTCAGCAGGTTCATATTTAACCGTGTCTGGATAAAAATTGATAAAACATCATCAAGGTCCAGAGTGGTGCACTATAATCTCGCCGTCCAGATTGATGGTCCTTTATAAGACGGTCCAAATATGCCGGATCAAAATAGCCGCTGTCGAGCATTTTTTCACTAAGGACCGTTTCCTTGATCTTTTCCTTAAGTTCATTTCTAAACCAGCTGCCCAGTGGCACACCAAAACCCATTTTGGGGCGGTAAAGAATGTCGTGTGGAAGCTGACCTTCCAGTGATTTCTTGAAGATGTATTTTCCTTCGCCGCCCCGCAGTTTGTAATTTGAAGGTAGCGTTGCGATCCAACCCACAAGTTCGTGGTCAAGCAGGGGTACGCGAACTTCAAGCGAATAAGCCATGGATGCGCGGTCCACTTTGGTTAGGATATCACCGGGAAGGTATGTTTTTATGTCCAGATACTGAATAAGCGACAGTGGATCATCCGTTCCTGCGTCTTCGGCATGCTTGTTGAAGACTTCCAGTGAATTATAGTCCTGAAGGTCGCTTTTCATTTGATCACTGAAAAGTGCAGCGCGCATTTCTGGTTTGAAAATGGATACACCGTGGAAATAGCTCTCAACATCGGTTCTTGCTAGTCCCTGGAAAGTGGTTTTTGCCCTGAACACCCGTGGTGCCCAGTCGGCCTTTGGATAAACAGAACCTAGCAGGCCGAATACGGGTTTTCTGATTGCCACCGGGAACAGGCCGCGCATTTTTTCTTCAAACATATGGAGTTTGTATCTGCGATACCCCGCTAGATGCTCGTCACCGCCATCACCGGACAGTGCCACTGTCACCCGTTTTCTGGCAAGTTCACACACCCGGAAGGTGGGAAGTGCAGAACTGTCCGCATATGGTTCATCGTAATAATCCATTAGACCATCGACCAGAGAGTAGTCGTTTGGATCGACCATTTTTTCCTGATGATTGGTTTGATACTGTTCCGCTACTGTGCGCGCATAATCCGCTTCATCAAATTGCTTTACATCGAAACCAATTGAGCAGGTGTTAACAGGGTCTTCACTGTTTCTGGCCATGTTTGCAACAACGGCACCGGAATCAACTCCTCCCGATAGGAAGGCGCCGAGCGGAACATCAGCGCGCATACGGATGCGTACAGCTTCTTCGACACGTCTGTCCAGCTCGCGTGTCGCGTCTTCGAAGCTGCCAGTGTAGCTATCATTAAAATAGATATTCCAATATTGGTTGTTTTCGATCTTGCCACTATCTAGGTTGATAAGCAACGTATGGCCTGGCTCCAGCTTCATTACATTTGCATAGATAGTGTGCGGCTCTGGCACATAGCCAAGTGCGAAATATTCTTCGATGCTTTCTTTGCGCAAGGTTTTGTTAAAATCCGGGTGAAGTACCAGTGATTTTAGCTCTGAACCAAAAACGAAATTGTCATTTGGCAGTTGAGCGTAAAATACCGGCTTGATACCCAGACGGTCACGGGCGATAAAGACTTCATTTTTAGCCTTGTCATGAATGGCGTAGGCAAACATGCCGCGAATACGTTTAACGCTTTTAGGACCCCACGCGTGATAAGCTTGAAGGATCACTTCGGTATCGCTGCTGGTGCTGAAGTGATAGCCGAGTGATTTTAACTCTTCGCGCAGCTCCGGAAAATTGTAGATCTCACCATTATACGTGATTGAGACACGATCATCTGCGGTGATCATTGGTTGATGCCCACCAGCGAGGTCAATTATTGAAAGTCTACGATGACCGAAAGCGACACCACCAGAGAAATAATCACCAGAGCCGTCAGGCCCTCGATGCTCGATGATATTGGTCATTTCAGTCAGCAGATCTTTAGGTGGAGTGACGCCTGCTAAATTAATAATTCCTGCGATACCGCACATGTTAAATATTACCCCGAATATAAGCCATTATATTTGCGTTCATAGTAAAGAACATATTAAGTTAGTAAAAGATATTAAGAGATCATGATTAAGGAATAATTACTTTGTCCAATAATAGTGCCGCAATGCAAAAAGTTCCTCTTTCCGTCGAATGGAAAGACGGTGAATTATATTTACTTGATCAAACATTGCTCCCTCATGAACAGGTTATGGAAAAACAGGAAAGTGCCGAACAGGTCTGGCAGTCTATCAAGGTGCTCAAAGTTCGTGGAGCTCCTGCTATTGGTATAGCGGCTGCATATGGCCTTTGTGTGGCAATTAAGGGTCACATAGATTTGCCGCTTTCTGAATTTAAGGAGTTGGTCAAAGAAAAGGCAGCTTATCTGGACAGTTCGCGGCCCACAGCGGTTAATCTTGGCTGGGCCATGAGACGGATGCTAGTGCTACTGGAAAAAGATTATGAAGACAGTTCAGATTTATATAATCAGCTGGTCGAAGAAGCTAAGCTTATCCATGAAGAGGATAAAGCCATCTGCCGTGGTATTGGCGATCAGGGGGCACCACTGATCCAGGATGGTATGGGGGTGATGACCCACTGCAATGCAGGGGCATTGGCGACCTCGATTTTGGGTACGGCAACGTCGCTCATGTATGTGGCGCATAATCAGGATAAGAAGTTTAAAGTCTTTGCCAATGAAACGCGCCCCCTTTTTCAGGGAGCGCGACTAACATCCTGGGAACTCGGTAAAGCAGGGATTGATGTCACCCTGGTCACCGACAATATGGCCGCCCATATGATGGCGACAGGTCAAATTGATATGGTGGTCGTGGGTACGGATAGAGTGGTGGCCAACGGTGACGTGGCCAATAAAATTGGCACACTCGGTGTGGCGATCCTCGCGAAACACTATGGCATCCCGTTTTATGTGGCGTGTCCGTCTTCGACCATTGATATGGATACCAAACATGGCAGCGATATTCCCATTGAAGAAAGGGACGGTGCGGAAATCACAACCATAATGGGGCAGAAGGTCGCTGAAGACGGCACTGCCACCAGGAGTCCGGCGTTTGATGTGACGCCAAATGAACTGGTAAGCGGAATAATCACCGAAAGCGAAATCATTCGCGCGCCATACGAAGAGGGGCTGAGGGAATTTTTTAAGGGGAAGTGATATGAAAAAAAATATGCTGGCATTGTGCTTGTTGTTTGTAGCGTCTTGTGCGGAGCAGGCACCACAGGAACAAATGGCACAGGACGTTGACATTTACAATTTTGAGCTGGATGAAATAACTGTCGAAGCGTTAAATGCTGCTTACGATCAGGGGCGCTACACCGCTCGCCAGGTCACACAGCTTTATATCGACCGCATAGAAGCTATTAATAAACAGGGCCCACATTTAAATGCGGTAATAGCCGTAAATCCTGATGCGCTTGAAATCGCCGACGCTTTGGATGCAGAACGGGCGGCTAGTGGCCCGAGAAGCCCGCTTCATGGCGTTCCTGTGCTGCTAAAAGATAATATTGACACAAAAGACAATATGCCTACCACTGCGGGATCATTAGCGCTTATCAATAACTATGCGTCCGCTGATGCTCCCATGGTGGCTAGCCTGCGTGAAGCAGGCGCAGTTATTCTTGGCAAAGCCAATTTAAGCGAATGGGCTAATTTCAGATCTACCAACAGTTCAAGCGGCTGGAGCGGGGTAGGGGGACAAACAAGAAACCCATATCTGTTGACAGCAAACACCTGTGGTTCAAGTTCTGGATCCGGTGCGGCGGCTGCTGCCAATATGGCAACGCTCACCATCGGAACAGAAACCGACGGATCAGTGGTCTGCCCGTCTGCCTATAACGGTGTTGTCGGCATTAAACCGACAGTGGGCCTTGTCAGCCGCACTGGCATTATTCCTATTGCTGCAACGCAGGACACTGCGGGCCCGATGACCCGCACTGTTGCTGATGCGGCGTACCTCTTGACTGCCATGGTCAGTCAAAACCCAGAAGACCCAAAAACACTTCAGCAACCTGCAGAAAAGACCGACTATACGACCCATCTGAAAATGGACGGCCTGACCGGTAAAAGAATTGGGGTGATCAGAAGCCCTTTTCGAATTCATGAACAAATCAGCCCAATTTTCGATCAAAGCGTTGAGGTCATGAGGGCTGGCGGTGCTGAGATTGTCGATAACCTTGAATTTGGTGACAGAGAAGGTATTGGTGACGCCGAATATGAAGTTCTGCTCTATGAATTTAAGCACTATCTAAATGCCTATCTTGAAGGAACACCAGAAGAGGTAACAAGCAGGACGCTGGAAGATCTGATCGAATATAATGACACCAACGCGGATCAGGAAATGCCCTATTTCGGCCAGGAAATATTTGTGATGGCCCAAGAAAAGGGACCATTGACTGAGGAGGCGTATTTAAAGGCGGTGGAGGAAAGCAATATTGCCATGCAGCGGATTATTGATACGCTTATGGATGAAAATGATTTAGATCTTATTGTGATGCCGTCACGTAATCCTGCAAATAGTCAGGATGTGATTAACGGAGATCATCCGGGTGGTGGCGGCACGTCATCCTACGCGGCGGTGAGCGGTTATCCATCCATTAGCGTGCCTATGGGATACATTCACGGGCTGCCCGTGTCGCTGTCCTTTGTCGGAAAGGCTTATACAGAAGCCATGATGATTGAAGCGGCATATGCCTACGAGCAGGTCACAAATGCGCGTCAGAAACCAAAATTTATCCAGTTTGTTTATGAGTAGTAGTGTTTAGCGACTATCGAGCAAGTCGATCGCCTTATTAATATTACGCCGGTCCATGTCACGTGCATAAGCCAGCTTTCGACTGTTGATATATTCCGTATTGCTGATGCCGGCATTTTTATATCTTCTGACGGCCCGCCGCATGATGCGCTGCAATTCCGAATCTGCTCCTGAGACAAAAACGAATTGATTTTGCTTCATGGCTTCAATTGTTTCCGGAAGATCTCCTCGCCAATTGATCGGATCACAAGTTGAATAGACCACTCCCTTTATAATCGAAGGGTATACTTCTGCTGCGGCGCTCGCCGGGTAACAGGCGCGGCTTGACGCAACCACATAGACGCGATCCAGGTTAATGCTGTAATTTTTCTCTAGCAGTGCTGTTGAGAAAATTGTGAGCATCATTTCTTTGTTGGTGATCATGTCGTTGATCTTATTTAGTGATATCCAGATCAGGTTTTTATCTTCCATGGTACTGGACCATCCAAATGGCATTACCGGGTTTTTCCGCTCGGTCATATGTACAATAATGCCTGGAGGTTTAGCAGGATCATAAGTTTTTGGAACATGGATTGACCACTTAATTTTCTCGTTCACTTCCAGCAAATTACTATAGGTATTTGCCAGCTCATTTCCTAAAACCTCGGCTGTCGTGGTTTCAAGGTCATATTCGCCAGTTTTGGAGGCAGGATTTGCGAGTGCCTGTCCGCCAAAAAAGAGGAGAAGTAATAAAAGAGTAAAGTGATTGCGAAGATTACTATTAAAACTATTCATTTTTATCATTTGCCCCAGACTAATTTTTCCTAGCCATCAAGGTAATCTATGGATTGGGCAAATTTAGGGCGATTGTAACGTTGGTTGCCTCTTATTTCTACCATCTTGGTATTTTCAACGCCAGCATTTCGGAACTTGTTATAGGCATAACGATTGCCTTTTGGTACTGCACTTGCTTCCCGTGTTACAAATACAAACCGATTGCTCAGTACATTTTGTACTTTGTTCTCAGCATCATCTTCCCAAAGCCTTTTGCCTATTAAAATTGCACCATCAAACATCTCTGGGTAATCAAGGGCAACTCTTGCAGCCGTGCGGCCTTCGCCGGTAATATAAATGCGGCTTTCATCTATGTTGTAATCTTTGCTTATCAGAGGCACTGACATCATCGCGAGAAGCTTTTTCTGATGAATAGAGGCGCCATTTCCTGATTTTCTGGCGGCAACCCAGATAAGATTTTTGTCTTTCATTACGCTGAGCCATCCTGTTGGCTCTCTTACGATCGTGGGTGCGCCAGCATAAACCATTATACCTGCGGGGTTGTTTGCATCATAATCTTCCGGTACATATACTTCCCATTCTATTTCTTCGCCTTCACCAATATTCGCACTGAATTCAGAGGCACCACTACCGAGCACCTGGCCTGGCGTTGACGTTAGTACGAATTCACCCGTTCTTTGGGCATGGGAAAGGGTAAAGCTTAGGCAAAATGCGAAAACCAAGAGTACGCTACGTATAATCATTGTATGCACCTATCAATAGTAAGTAAAATATAAAATATTCTTAATGGTAGAATTTTTACACTAATTAGTTGTTAAACTACCACATTAACTTCCAATTTTCAACAAAAATACTGTTTCTTATAGACTTGTATCTATCTATCATCAAGAAATTGGATCGCTTGCGACATGCGATTTCGCTTAGGATTTGCATGTCCCAATCTATTGATCACCATTAACTCGATATTTTTTGCACCAGCTTTTTTATATTTAGAATAGACGTTTTTAGTATCCTGCAAGTTGAAATCATTGCTTCCGGTAACGAAAACAAAACGATTACTTAGAACCTGCTGCTCGCGGGCTTCATCTAGATTTTCCCAAAAGTTGACACCGCAATTATATATGGCTCCTTTAAACAGATGTGGGTATTGTGTTGCGACGATACTTGCGACCCGACCACCACCGGAAAAGCCTGTGATGTATATACGCTCCGTATCAATCACATGTTCTGACTGAATTTGCACAAGCCCAAGGATCGCTTTCATTAGGCGTTCACTTGTGAAGACCTCATTCCCTGACTTCAAAGCAGCGATCCAGATTAAATTATGTTCTTCGGTCATATCCAACCACCCGCTAGGAACATTGATGGTGTCCTGTGGACTGATATAGACGAGAACTCCTGGTGGTAATTCCGGATCATAGCCGGGCGGTACATGTATCTCCCAGGTGATCTCATCTGTGATGTCGATCATTTGATCAAATGACTTTGCCTGATCCCCGCCGAGCAGCTTTGTGGGGTTTGTGGTGATTTTATAAGAACCAAGACGAATCTCATCCGATTGAGCCATTGAAAGACTTGAAATGAATAATAAACAAATGATGACAATTGGTCTGATTAGCATGGCGCTTTTATCAAATTAGCAATAGGATGAATAAGATTATGAAGATTGAATGGCCTTACAGCAACACTAGACCGGTCAAATTTTCGTGATTATATGAGTTAGCAGGATAACATATTGTTATGATCAACCTTATTTTACTCATCGCGCCAATCTTTATGATTATCTTAGCAGGTAGTCTGCTTCGAACCCATCTGCTTAAAGATGATGAGGTATGGAATCAGATTAACCGGCTGGCTTATTGGGTTCTGTTTCCGTGTCTTCTATTTAATAAAACATCAGTTATCGATCTAGAAGGGCTTGCTCTTATTCCATTATCCGTCACGACTATGACAGGGTTTAGTGCTGCGATCTTGTTTGCTTTCTTTATGGGCAAAATATTTGGGATAAATGCAGCAACACTGACCTCTGTCATGCAGGGGGCCGGTCGCCACAATGCCTTTTTAGCACTTGCTATATCTACACAGTTGCTTGGTGAGCAAGGGGCTGTGATCGCGGCACTTGTAATCGCGGTACTGGTCACCTTTACCAATTTGGTGGTGAATATTTCTATGACTGTGATTCTTGCAAATTCCGGTGGGGGTTTTGGCAATGTTTTGCGGGATCTCAGGCGAAATCCTTTCATCATAGCGATCATTCTGGGTGCCATGTTCAATGCTATGGGATTTGGCGGGCTGCCAATTGTGCATTCATTTACCCAAAGCGTCGGTGAAACAACCCTTCCTATCGCGCTACTGTGTGTTGGTGCTGGGTTGCGTTTGAAAGGCGTTGGCGAAAAAACCGTGCCGATTGTTATAGCCAGCACAGGAAAATTCATAGTTTTTCCGCTGGTTGTATTTGGGTTGGCGCAATCTTTTAATCTTGACCCCAACTTAGCGATTGTTGCCATGATATTTGCGGTGTCTCCGACTGGTGCTGCAAGTTATCCGTTGGCAAAGCAATTGGGGGGCGACGCACCGCTGATGGCAACCTTAATTTCGCTTCAAACGTTGGTTTCGATCTTGCTAATTCCTATGGCGTTGTTTTTATTCTATGGAGGTGAAGTTGGTTGAGCTTGCTTCCATCGTAGCGCCGATATTTTTAACCATATTACTAGGTGTTTTTCTTAGAAAGGCACTGATTTCTGCCGATGGTATCTGGCATCATATTAATACACTGACCTACTGGGTTTTGTTCCCCAGTCTGCTTTTTAACAAAACCTCCGTCATTGATTTTGAAGGATTTGACGTGGCGGCATTTGCGGTCGTATTGATTATGGGATATCTTGCTGCCGTACTATTTGCATATACTGTAGCGAAAATCTTTCGTTTTAATGCCGCATCACTTACTTCAATATTGCAAGGAAGTGGCCGTCATAATTCATTTGTTGCGTTGGCAGTGATTAGCCAACTTTTTGGTCCGCCTGGTGAGATCTTGGGGGCGATGGCGGTGGCAGTTATGGTGACATTTTCCAATGTTTTCACGATTATTATGATGACTACAATCCTGTCAGATAAAGATGGTGGCAAGCCAAGCATTTTTTCGGAAGTGATCAGGAACCCGTTTATTGTTTCGATTGCTATTGGCCTGTTGTTTAACTTTATGGGATGGAAACAGGTTCCTATACTCACAGATTTCACGGAATATCTCGGAAAGGCGGCCCTTCCAATCGCGCTGATCTGCGTGGGCGCCGGACTAAAGTTTATCGGAGCAAAATCATTTGTTGTTCCGACAGCGATAGCGTGTATCGCCAAAATGGTGGTACTTCCCATCACGGTGTACTTGGGAGCAATTTATTTTGAACTTTCGGCAATTGCCACGGCCAGCGCAGTTATATTTGCGTCAGTGCCAACATCTTCTACAGCTTACGCCCTTGCAAAATATATGGGAGGTGATGCACCACTCATGGCGGCGATCATATCCTTTCAAACACTACTCGCGGTATTTGTAATTCCGCTGGCGATTATATTAAGTGGCTAACCTGTGAACTCTACATTGGTTTCGCTGGAATTATCACCTTTAGGGCGCACCATTTCAAGCGGCACTCCTTCAACAATGTAATAAATCAGTTCTGCAATGTTGGTCAGGTGATCGCCCGCACGCTCGATGTTTTTTGCCACGAACAGCAAATGGGTTGCTGGCGTGATATATTCGGGATTTTCCATCATGTAAGTCAGCAGTTCACGAAAAAGGCTTTCGTAGAGATTATCTACGACGATGTCTCTGGTCCACACGGAAATCGCCTTTTCTGACGCCTTATTGGTATAGGCTTCAATTACATCTTGGTTCATCATATTGACTATTTCAATCATCTGAGTGATGACCGAAGTATTGGCTTCAAAATTATCCGTTTCATTCAGAACAACAACTCTTTTTGAGAGGTTCTTGGCATAGTCGCCAATGCGTTCCAATGCGTTGCTGATTTTAATTGCGGAAATAATCTCTCTTAAGTCATCTGCAAGCGGCGATCTGATTGCTATCAGCTCGATCGCTGATTTTTCGATATCCTGTTCATACTGGTCGACAACAAGATCCGTTTCGCGAACCAAAGTGGCGAGCTTTAAATCTTTTTTGGTCAAAGCTTGTTCGGCATCCGAAAATTGCTTGGCCACCAACTCGGCCATTTCGACAATTTTGCCTCTAAGTTGGTTCAGGTCGTCGTCAAATGAGCTTACGATATGTGAATGTGGCATATGCCTGTCCTATGTATTAGCCGTAACGGCCCGTAATATAATCTTTGGTTTTTTCGTGCGTCGGGTTGGTAAATATCGTTGTTGTGTCGCCAACTTCCATCAATTTGCCAAGATGAAAAAACGCTGTTTTTTGTGATATTCGCGCTGCTTGCTGCATCGAATGTGTAACAATAACAATTGCATAGCGATTTTTCAAATCTTCGATGAGCTCTTCAATAATCGCTGTTGCTATTGGATCAAGAGCGGAACATGGTTCGTCCATTAGTATTACTTCTGGTTCAATTGCAATTGTCCTGGCAATACAAAGGCGCTGCTGTTGACCACCAGATAGAGACGTCCCTGACGCATCCAGCCGGTCGTGAACTTCGTTCCACAGGCCTGCTTTTTTTAGACTTGAATGAACTATTTCATCCAGTTCTTCTTTGCTGTTTGCAATCCCGTGAATACGTGGACCATATGCAATATTATCATAGATCGATTTTGGGAACGGATTTGGTTTTTGAAACACCATTCCAACCCGCGCTCTAAGCTGGACCACATCAATTTTTTTGTCATTGATATTTTGATTATCAAGCAGAATATTGCCTTCTACACGACAGATATCAATGGTGTCGTTCATCCGATTTAAACAACGTAGAAATGTCGATTTACCGCAACCTGAGGGACCGATTAGTGCTGTAACTTCGTTTGGATTAATGTCCAAGTCAATATCCCGCAGCGCATGATTGTCGCCATAATAAACATTGACTTTTTTGGCTTTCATTTTCGGCTCACGAACGTCAACGTCAGTTGCGCTACCTTCGTTTACATTGAGTATGTTCACTTCATTCACCATTTTTTCTCAAACTTTTGTCTCAACCAAATGGCTAAGCCATTCATAATTATCAAAAATGCCAGCAAAACCATAATGGCTGCTGAAGTTTTCTCCAAAAACCCTCGCTCCGGACTATCGGCCCATAAGTATACCTGAACTGGCAGTGCCGTTGCTGCTTCGGTAATACCTGTGGGAGTATCCACGATGAAAGCTACCATACCAATCATCAAAAGTGGAGCGGTTTCACCAAGCGCCTGGGCCATGCCAATAATTGAGCCTGTGAGTATGCCAGGCATGCTCAGCGGCAATACATGATGAAACACCGTCTGCATATGTGATGCGCCAAGACCAATTGCAGCTTCCTTAATGGAAGGCGGCACTGCTTTGATCGCCGCTCGGGAGGTAATGATAATCGTTGGCAGTGTCATAAGTGCAAGCGTTAAGCCACCTACGAGGGGAGCAGATCTCGGTAAACTCATGAAGTTGATAAAGATCGCAAGCCCAAGAAGTCCAAAGATGATTGATGGTACTGCTGCCAGATTATTAATGTTAATTTCAATTAAATCCGTCAGGCGATTTTTAGGTGCAAATTCTTCGAGGTAAATTGCTGATCCAACTCCAATAGGGAAGGAAATTAAAAAGGTTACCAAAAGAGTAAGGAAAGAACCCACAGTGGCGCTCCAAATACCTGCGAGTTCGGGCTCGCGACTATCCCCGGACGTAAAGAACGCCCAGTTAAAACCTTGAGTTACTCGTTCTTCGGCAATGAACTGATCCACCCAGACAATCTGCTGGTCACTAATTTTACGGTCCGATTCTTCAACTTCCCGTGAAATGTAACCTTTGATCAGCATGTCTACATCACTACCTGCTTTTAGGGAAATTGGAACAGTTTGTCCAACGATGCTGGTGTCTTCCAGAATAGCTTCACGGATATCAGTTTGTGCACCGACACTGAAAAGCCTCAAGAGTGCAAATACGTCGGCACGGCGGGTGACATCAGGGAATTTGGCTTGCAGCGAACTTACAAGCATCCGGTTTATATTTAAGGAAGCAACATGTATGGTTAGCTCTTCTTCGCTCATATCATTGATTTCACCAACAACAGCGGGATCAATGTTGATATCCATTGTGATGCGGGTTTCCGTAAAGCCGCTTATGCCAGTTGAAAAGATGCTTACCAAAACCACGAGAAGTGCTGCGATTGCCGTGCCCAAGCTCATAATTGCGATGCCCTTAAACATCTTTTCTTTACGATATCTGCTTTTTAGGCGAGCCGTTTGTTTTTCCGAGTTCCAGTCCACTCTTGAGACTGACTGATTTTCTTCCGTTGTATTAGTCATATTGTTCTCTGTATTTTCTTACAACAAAGAGCGCCACGGCATTTAGCGCGAGCGTGGTTACAAATAGTGCCAGTCCGAGGGCGAATGCAGATAGTGTTTTTGCACTAGCGAATTCCTGGTCCCCTGTCAGAAGCGCTACAATTTGAACGGTCACTGTGGTCACCGCTTCAAGCGGATTAACAGTGAGATTTGCAGCCATACCAGCCGCCATCACTACAATCATGGTTTCACCAATGGCGCGTGATGTTGCAAGAAGCAGCGCACCAACAATTCCTGGCAGAGCGGACGGTAGAATTACCTTAATTACCGTTTCGGTTTGTGTCGCCCCGAGGCCAAGTGACCCTTCACGCAGATTCTGTGGGACAACGCTTATAACATCATCTGAAAGTGATGAAATAAGAGGGATAATCATTACCCCCATTACAATACCAGCGGCAAGCGCACTTTCAGATGCGATTTCAAGTCCGATGAGTTCACCCGTATCGCGAATGAAAGGGGCGACGACGAGTGCGGCGATAAAGCCATAAACCACCGTGGGAATCCCGGCAAGGATTTCGAGAAGCGGCTTAGCAATTTTACGTATTTTCTTGTTTGAAAATTCAGCCATATATATGGCGGACAAAAGCCCTATAGGTGCTGCTATTGCCATTGCGATAGCCGTGATCAGCATTGTGCCCATAAATAGCGGTACGGCACCAAATGCGCCGGAGCTACCCACCTGGTCTGCGCGGATCGCAGTTTGAGGACTCCACTGAATGCCAAAAACAAATTCTGTTATGGAAACCTGATCAAAAAATCTCATACTTTCAAACAACAGCGAAAACACAATGCCAATGGTCGTGAAGATCGCGATGACTGAGAACGCCATAAGCAGCGTTTTTATGATATTTTCTATGTTGTTCCGCGAATTAAATTCTGGTTCCATCCGGCGTAGCGCGAAATATCCCGTCAAGGTACTGGCAGCTACGGCGCTTAGGAAAAAAGACCATGCAATGCGTTCTGATATGCTGGCATAATACTGATAATGTACGGCGAGGGATGGGTCATCTGTCTCGGAACTAGTATACTCTTTTATGCTGTTTAAAAGATTACTTAACTCAAATGGGGCAAGGCTTGCAGCGTCTTCACCAAGATGATCCACAAGCATGTTATCAATTAGATAGTTCTCACTTAATGCCCAGGCCGCTAGGATAAAAAAACCGGGGATAAAACTATTTATGCCGGCTGCCCATCCATAGTGAATTGGCAATGAATGCAAGCGTTTTATATTGCCGTCCACAATTGCTAAGGATTTTCGTTTGCCCACATAATAAAAGGCGTAAAGCATCAAAAGCAAAATGACGAAAAGTAATGTTACACTCATTTATCGTGGGCTCATAATTTTAAGGAATCAGTACACTAATCTATAGAGGAATTAAAAAAGAAAGGCCAGTGTCAGAACTGGCCTTTCTGAAAAGTTTCATTAAATCTTCACTTTTGCAGCGAAATGAGGTTTTCAGCTGTATTTTGCACTTGTGCTAACTCATTTCCAGGAAGTGGGATCAAGCCTTTTTCAGCAAGATATCCAAAATCTCCCATCGCTTTGTCGCTCAGGAATTCGCCGAGGAACTCCTGAATACCTGGTACTGTTCCGATATGTGCTTTTTTCACATAGAAAAACAGTGAGCGAGATACCTTATATGCCTGATCAGCAATATTTTCAAAAGTTGGCAGAGCGCCCTCAACAACATTACCTTGGATCACATCACTGTTTTCTTCCAGGAAGCTGTAGCCAAATACACCAAAAGCGTTCGGGTTTGCTTGAAGCTTACCAACGATCAGATTGTCGTTCTCACCAGACTCTACATACACACCGTCTTCACGAATTGTATGACAAAGGGCTGTGTAGCGATCACCATCTTCTTCTTCAATAGCTACGATCTCAGGGAAAGCCTGGCAGCCGCCTTCAAGCGCGAGTTCAGCAAATGCATCACGTGTTCCTGATGTTGGAGGGGGACCAAGCACTTCAATTTTCTGGTTTGGAAGAGCAGGGTTTACCTCGTTCCAGGTTGTGTAAGGGTTAGGCACGATTTCGCCATTAACAACAACTTCTTTAGCAAGTGCCGCCCAAATGTCCTGTAAGCGAAACTCAACAGGTGCATTTTCCTTGGAGTTTGCCATCACAATACCATCATAACCAACTTTGATTTCGATGATTTCATTAACACCATTTTGCGCGCAGAGTTCAACCTCTGAGCTTTTGATTGCTCTTGATGCATTTGTGATATCAGGGTGAGTTTCACCTACGCCCGCACAAAATAGTTTTAGTCCGCCCCCGGACCCCGTACTTTCAACAACTGGTGTTTTGAAGGCAGTGGACCGTCCAAATTCCTCTGCAACAGCTGTTGAAAAAGGAAATACGGTTGATGAACCGACGATGCGGATTTGATCGCGAGCTTCAGCAACGCCAACCAATGACATGCCCATGATGCCAGCAACTACCAACGTGCGGTCTAGTGATTTGAACATTTTGTTTTCTCCATTAAACAATTTCTAAAATGAACTTTAATAACTTAAAAAGAATCGCTCTTTTAATAGGGAAAAACTAATTGGATTTCGTTGCGCTAATGTGACAGAAATGTGAAGGTTTTGTTACAACGGAATCTAAGTTATTGAT
>JANQJN010000043.1 GCA_028281625.1 Emcibacteraceae bacterium
TCTTGATTTTACTAAATCATATTTAAATTTACCGACGGTATTTTTTGGACGTCCAGCAGTGAACAGAATTGAAAGTCCTGAAGACTTAATCGGCTACAAGGTAGGCGTCATCAGCGAGTGGGGTCTTTTAAACGAATTTAATCGTGAGTATCCGGGACTTGAACTGGTTTTGATCGACAGTGAGCAGGAAGCGCTGCTCGCGCTATCATCTAATACTATCGATATTTTTGTAGGATCATTGGCGGTCATGAATTACTCAATGTCCAACAGCTTGATCAGTGGATTTGAAGTGATTGGATTTGTTGAAGAAACATCGTCAGTAAGTGGCAACGATATTCACCTGGCGGCAAGAAATGATCTTCCAATGCTGTCGGGGATCTTGCAAAAAGGTATGGATCAAGTATCCCAAGAAGAATTTGCGGCGCTCACACGTAAGTGGCAAACGAGCGTTACATCAATGAATAATACTGCATTCACTGAAGAAGAATTAGAGTGGCTTGAAAATAATAAGTTGATCAAGGTCGCTGTGGATCCAACAGCAATTCCGTGGGAAACCGTTGATGAAGACGGTAATATAGACGGCATAGCCGGTGAGTACTTGGCGCGATTTGAACAGTTGCTAGACGTCGAATTCGAATGGGTTGGAAACAATAATTTCGACAGCGGACTATCGGAAGTTATAAGTGGTAACGCGATGATGCTTTCGTCGATTATTCAAACACCTGAACGAATGGAAGATTTTCTTTTTTCGTCTTCTTACCTAACAATTTCAAATGTGATTTATGCTCGCACCAATGCTGAATCGCGAGCCACACTTGAAACACTGGCAGATAAAACTGTGGTGCTTCCTCGCGAGTTCGCGATTGTAGAATTTTTAAGACAGGATTACCCAGACATCAATATTGCGCTCGCTGATTCAAGTGAAGAGGCGCTCTTGATGTTGTCGGAAGGGGGGGCGGATGCCTATATCGGAAGTATTGCATCTGGATCTAGAATTATAGCAGAAAACCGCATTCAAAATGTCGAGATAACTGGTGACACTCCATACAAATTCGGTATCGCTATGGGCATTCGGAATGATCTGCCGGTTTTGGAAAGTATTATAAGGAAGGCGCTCGCATCTGTAGATGAATCAGAACGGCTATTGATTACGCAAAAATGGTTATCACTTCGAACCAATACTCCTCCGGATTATACAGTCATTTGGCAAATTGCTGTTGCCTTGATTTTGATGCTCACGGTCGTATTCATTTGGGCACTGAGTTTGCGCCGTGAAGTAAGGCGTCGCAAATTGGTGGAACTCAATCTTGTTCAGATGAGAAGGGATGCTGAAGCCGCTCGCCTTGAGGCCGAACTCGCCAACAATGCAAAATCAAATTTCCTTGCAAATATGTCTCATGAAATAAGAACACCTCTGAATGCAATAATTGGCTTTTCAGAGATAATTTCATCGGAAATCTTCGGAAAAGTAAAAAACTCAAAATACAAGCAATATATTGATGACATAAAAATTAGCGGCGAACACTTGGCTGCTGTGATAAACGATATACTCGACCTGTCCAAGATTGAATCGGGAAAATGGGATTTAGATGAGCAAGTTGCATCCATTGATGCAGTGGTGTCAGATGCCATAAAAATGGTAGAAAATCTGGCGAAAGATAAGGCAATAAGCATCCATATTAATTCACCTGACAACTATGATAAGTTAAAGGTAAGGGGTGACACAAATTGTCTAAAACGTGTTTTGATTAATCTACTTTCCAATGCTATCAAGTTTACCAATAAAAAAGGCAGTGTGACATGTGAAGTATTCTCTGCGGCAAATGGGGATTTGAAAATTGCCATTGAAGACAATGGTATTGGCATCGCGGCAGACCGCCTGGATCACGTTTTAAATCCGTTTGAACAGGCAAATGAAAATACTCATGTAAATGAAATGGGGACAGGACTAGGGTTATCCATTGTTAAGGAACTGGTGGACTTACATGGTGGTGAATTTACATTGGAAAGCAAACTAAATGTCGGGACACGGGCTATATTTTCAATTCCAAGCGCGCGAGTAATAGTCTAGTATTGAGCCAGGGATTTATTATTGTATCTTTTATTCCCTAAAGGGAGATTAAGTTGTCATATTTGGAAGTTAAAGACAGCCATTTTGGCTATTTTGATATTGAGCAAATGCAAAGCAAAGGGTTAGAGCTAGCGGAGAAATATGCGCAGGCGGATCCCTTTCCACATATCGTAATTGATGATTTTATTTCTCCGGAAATTCTGGAAATTTGCCTGGAGGAATTTCCGAGCGAACATGACCCAGAAAGTGTTACGTTTGACCGGGCTCAAGAACGTTTTAAAGCGGGGTTTCATCCGGACTATACTTCACCTACGGTAAGATCTTTTTTTAATTCACTTAATTCCCGTCCATTCTTGAATTTTTTGGAAAATATTACAGGTATTCAAGGTCTTATACCGGACCCACATTTCCTGGGCGGAGGATTTCATCAGATACAGCAAGGTGGGCACTTATCGGTTCATGCAGATTTCAATCATCACCAAAAACTGGATTTGGAAAGACGGATTAATGTATTGATTTACCTCAACAAGGACTGGTCAGATGACTATGGTGGCCAGATTGAACTTTGGGATAGAAAAATGAAAAATTGCGTAGTTTCTATGACGCCTGAATTTAACAGATGCGTAATTTTTAACACAGATTCAGACAGCTTTCATGGAAATCCAAATCCAATTAATCATCCAAATGGAACGCCTCGTCGCTCAATCGCACTCTACTACTATACCGCAACTTGGGATAAACAAAAGCGTGAGCATACGACGCAGTTTAAAGCGAGGCCTAAATCAACGGATGAAATCGACTGGTCCATTAAATTCAGCGAATTTTTCGCGGATATTTTGCCACCTGTGATTTATCGATGTTTTAAACGTGTGCAAAATCGGCTAAAACGATGAATAGGCATGTTTTGCGAACCTTGGATTAACTTTTTGTTAATAAAATCGCCCAATTTTTGTCTATTTTTAGATCTAGCGTTACCGAAATTTACTTAATTTGGGAAACGCCATTATGATTATCAACTCACCTAAGACTATCGCTTTGATTTTAACCGGATCACTAATTGTTTCAGCTTGTGCTACTGACCCTTATACAGGTGAACGCAAAGCATCCAACACAGCTGTCGGTGCAACAATAGGAGCCATAACAGGTGCCATAGGCGGCGCTATTATTGGTGGTAGCAACAGTCGAAAATCAGTTCTTATTGGTGCTGGTATCGGTGCGCTTGCTGGTGGAGGTGTCGGATTCTATATGGACCGTCAGGAAGCCAAATTAAGGGAGCAGCTACAGAATACTGGCGTACAGGTGGTTCGGGATGGGGACAATATAATCCTGAATATGCCTGGCAACATTACCTTTGCAACGGATAGTTCTACTGTAAATAGTGACTTCAATGAAGTATTGCATTCAGTAGGGTTGGTATTAAAGGAGTATGATCAGACCTATGTGGATGTTTTGGGACATACAGATTCAACAGGAGCAGAAAGTTACAATCAGTCTTTGTCCGAACGACGCGCCCAATCTGTTGCCAACGTTCTTCAAAATGAAGGCGTAATTGCTGAACGAATGATTATACGGGGACTTGGAGAAGGCTATCCAATTGCGGATAATGCGTCGGAAAATGGTAGGTCCCTTAATCGGCGCGTTGAAATTGCGCTGTCACCGGTGGTGTAAACCTCCACTTCTTAATGAATTTTTAAGGTTAAATATGCATAATCAATACATCATTAATTATATTACGTGTGTATATGAAACTTTTAAGAGTAAGTGCACGGTGGGGTATTAAGCTAAAAAAATATTTACAGCATATTTTTATAGTCTTCTGTACGCTTGTAGTTTGCACAATTTCATCTTTTGCACAGGAAGATGTTACTCTCACTGAAGAAGAGCTGCAATGGATTAAAAACCATCCCTATCTTAAAGCAACCAATGATATGGGATGGGCTCCCATTGATTATGTGCGGGCAGGTAGACCCGCCGGTTTCTCAGTTGATTATTTAAAGCTCGTAGCATCAAAAGTTGGGTTTTCGATCAATTTTGTGAACGGCTACACCTGGACAGAATTGATGACTCTGGCTCGAAACAAGGAAATAGATATTGTTCACGCGGTAGTCGATGATCAGAGTAAAAGAGAATTCCTAAGTTTTACCGCACCTTATATGGATTTGAAGGTCTCTATATATGCACGAGAAGGTGCAATGCGAATAAATGATATTTCTGATCTGGAAGGTAGAGTCATCGCGGTTATTGATGGCTTTGGCGTTACCGAAAAGTTACGCGAAGAGCATCCGGGCCTTGATTATAAAGTATATAGCTTAGCTGCTGATGCACTTTCCGATGTAGCGGTGGGTAATGCTGATTTATTTTTTGGCATTATGCCGGCGGCCAATTATGCGATTACGTCAAATTTTATTGAAGGCCTGGAAATAATTGGTCAAGCTTCGGATTTGAATTTCGGTAAGAACGCCACAATTCACCTCGCAACACATGTAGATAATGGAATTCTATTCCAAATACTTGAAAAGGGTATGGCGCTGGTCACAGAAGAAGAGTTACTGGCTCTAGAAGAAAAGTGGCAATCAGTTAGAGAAGTTAGCGGCGACTTGGAACTGACAGCGGAAGAAACTGCGTGGATCGCTGCCAATCCATTGATAAGAGTAACAAACGAAATGGACTGGGCGCCAATTGACTTTACCAAAGACGGTGAAGCAATGGGTTTTTCTGTGGATTATTTTAACTTGCTCGCCAGCAAGATTGGAATATCAGTTGAATATGTAAACGGTTATACCTGGGAAGAATTGGTTGAGTTACTTAAGAACGGTGAAATCGATGTCGCGCCGAGTATTACACAGACAAAAAATAGGGAGAACTTCCTAGATTTTACAACGCCGTATCTGGATCTTCCCAAAGTTTATGTGGCTCGTACCGGATCAAAACCAATTAGAGACGAGTATGATCTTTATGATCGGAGAATAGGGTTAATTCGTGGTTGGTCTTCATCTGAACAGTTCCGATCGAAGTTTCCGGAACTGGAATATACCTATTATGATGATGTTAAGGATGCATTATATGGTCTTGCCAGCGGAGACATTGATGTGTTCTCAGAGCGCCTACCAGTGGTGAATTATATTATTGCCAAGAATTTTATACCAAGACTGGAAGTTATAGGAACCGAGCTACACCCTGAAATTAATGGTCAGAATTATCTGCGCATTGGAACACGTAAGGACTTACCGGTTCTGCACCAACTGATCGAAAAAGCGATGTCATCGGTCACAGACGAAGAGTTTTCCAAAGTATCTGAGAAATGGCGCTCAGATTTCTATTCACAAAATGACATTGGACTAACAATTGATGAAATTCAATGGCTGGCGGAACATAATGTTGTTAAAGTGCTGGTTGATCCAACTCTCGCTCCTTACGAGTTTCTTGATGATGGTATTGTTAGCGGTATTTCCGGAGCATACCTGGATAAAATAGCTAAAAAGCTGAATATTAGAATTGAATGGGCCGGCAATAGTAGCTGGAACGAGGGTTTCAAAATGTTCACGCAAGGTGACGCTCACATTGTTTCAGGGATTGTACCCACTCCGGAACGTGAACAGAACTTTATTTTTACCGATGCTTATATGCAATCAACCAGTGCCATTTTTACCCGGGAAGGTGGACAGTTTTTTGTCAATATGGACGGGCTTGATGGATATAAGATTGCGCAGGAACAAGGTTACGCGCTAACCGAATTTATTAGGCGCGATTATCCGAACATTGAAATAGTTGAAGTTTCTACGATAGGTGAAGCGCTGCAACTGGTTTTAGATGGTACCGTAGACGCTCATGTAGGTGATATTCCCACTGTTGCTTATCAAATCGCGACTGGAAACTTACCGATTATCGTAGCTGGCGAAACGCCTTACACAAAAGACACCGCGTACGGTGTTCATCCTAACCTGCCGCATCTGGCAAGTGCGATGCAAAAAGCTCTGAGATCAATTGATTATGAGGAACGTACAGAAATTACAAGTAAATGGCTGGCGATCAAATTTGAAAACAATATTAATCGGGAACTGATTATGAAGATAGTGAGTTTTGGCTCCCTATTTTTGGTTCTTGTGCTGATCTGGGCGATCAGCCTAAGGCGTGAGATCAATCGTCGCAGGGTAATTGAAGGTCAGTTGCTACTGGCGCAGAAACAGGCGGAAGCCGCTAATGAGGCAAAGTCAACTTTCCTTGCCAATATGAGCCATGAGATTAGAACGCCGCTCAATGCCATTATCGGGTTTTCCGAAATAATGAGCCAGAATCTATTCGGAAAGATCAGTCCACCAAGATATAAGGAATATCTTGAAGATATTGAAGCCAGCGGACGACACTTAGCAAATGTCATTAACGATATCCTTGACCTTTCAAAAATTGAAGCCGGTAAATGGGAACTTGATATTAAGCGTTTTAACTTGGATGAATGCTTGCAAAGTGCGCTTAAAATGATCGAAACCCACGCCAATTCCAAGCAAGTAAGGTTGTTTTATAGTAAATTACCTAAAAATGCGGCGGCCGAACTGATGGGGGATGAAGTCGCATTTCGCCGTGTGTTAATTAATATTTTATCAAATGCCGTAAAATTCACTGAAAACGGTGGGCTTGTAAGCTGCACAATTTCCAAAGGTGAAAGTGGCGAGGCAGTTATCAAAATTTGCGATACCGGTGTAGGTATTCCTGCCGACAAGCTCGAACATGTCTTAACACCCTTCGGCCAGAATGCTGATAGCCAACATATGATCGCTTCTGGGACGGGTACCGGTCTTGGACTTTCAATTGTCAAAGATCTTGTAGAACTTCATGGTGGTGTTTTTAAACTAAATAGTGAGGAAGGCGTTGGAACAGAAGCGGTTATTACAATGCCTGAAGACAAGGTCGTATTGCTTTATGGTCTTGAAAATGCTGAAGAGATTACACCACTAAAATCAGTCAGTGCTTAGACCTCTTTACCCATTCATATGAGCTCGCCATTAGACCAATTGGTTAATTGTTGCTTAACTATTGCCTAATATAATCGGCACACGTTGTGGGATACGTGTATTTGATGGGATAAAACTAGTATGTTCAGAGGGATATTGACTAAGTTTAATAGCCTAAAAATTGTCTTGATTTCAGTATTTTTCATAAATCTGACGGTCAGTGCTTACGCACAACAAAATGATTTAAATCTCACCGATGAAGAACGTGCCTGGCTCAAGCAAAGTCCGGTAGTCCGGGTCGCCAATGATATGGCGTATCCTCCTTACGATTTTGTAGAAAATGGTCAGGCTACAGGTTTTGCTGTGGACTATTTAGATTTAATTGCTGAAAAAGTTGGTTTTAAAGTTGAATTTGTAAATGGCTATAGCTGGGACGAACTCATGCGAATGCTCAAAGATGGTGAGATTGATCTTGCTCACAGCTTAGCGATCACTGATGAAAGATTGGAGTATCTGGATTTTTCCGAGCCTTATGTCGAGCTGCCGGCAGTCATATTTGGTCGAACTGGTTCAGAGTTTATTGATGGTCTGGAAGACCTGGAAGGCAAGCGGATCGCTATTGTGGGTGGATGGGCTGTTTCTGAAGATTATTTGAGAGATTATCCCCAATTTGAATATGTAAAGTTTGATACCGTTAGAGAAGCCCTTATTGGCCTTGCAGGACACGACGCTGATTTATTCATTAACACTGCTTCGATTACCAATTATGTCATTAACAAGAATTTTATTCCTGGACTAGAGGTCATCGGACGTGAAGACTATATGAACGCTGGCGAACCTGATCAGCTAATGATAGCGACCCGAAAAGATAAACCGTTTCTTGGTTCGCTAATTAGAAAAGGTATGGCTGCCGTAACGAATCTTGAATTTGCAGCGCTTTCCAGAAAATGGCAGGCTGAGTATCTAGTTGAAGAAAATGTTGGATTAACGATAGAGGAGTATCGTTGGCTCAGTGAAAATAATACCTTTAAAGTCGCCGCTGACCCTACCATTGCTCCAATAGAATTTATCGGGGAAGACGGCCGCATTCAAGGCATTGCTGGAAGTTATCTCAATGCTATTGCGGATAAGCTTAATATTAGGTTTGAATGGTCCGGCAGTGAGAACTGGGCGGAATCATTAGCGCAATTGCAGTCTCGTGAAGCGGATGTTATCTCTGCAATTATTGAGACAGAGGAAAGGAGAGACTACTTAGAGTTTACCGATCCATATGTGGTGCTTTCCAATATGATTTTTGCGCGAGAAGGCAGTGACATATTCGGAAATATGGATGGTTTAGCAGGAAAAAGAGTTGCCCAGGTGAAGGACTCAGCCGTTAGCGAATTTATTCAGGCAGATTATCCTGATCTCGAGATGATTTTTGTGAATTCCATTTCTGAAGCATTAAATTTGGTGGCAACAGGACGCGCGGATGCGCACATAGGAGACATTCCTATTTCGTCATATCACATTGCGGAAGAAGGTTTGACCCAGCTGGTAGTGGTTGGTGAAACACCTTATAAAACATCGTTATCTATCGGCATAAGAAGTGACTATCCTATATTCGTAAGTTCGGTAAGAAAAGCAATGGCCGCAATTTCAGAAATGGAACGGGCAGCGATTTCTAGAGAATGGCTATCTTTAAAATTACAGGAAGACGCAATTAATTCTGAAGTCTGGCGTTTTGTTGGTATTGCACTGACACTCTTGACGGTAATCATGATACTGATCTGGAACTATAGCCTTAGAAAGGAAGTGGGACGGAGAAAAATCGTTGAAGAGCAATTGCGCACTTCGAGGGAAGACGCACACCAAGCACAACAGGAAGCTGAAAGTGCCAACCACGCTAAGTCTGCGTTCCTTGCCAATATGTCACACGAGATAAGAACGCCACTTAATGCCATAATCGGTTTTTCAGAGCTTATGTCATCAGGTGTTTTTGGGGAAATAAGTCCACCAAAGTACAAAGGGTATGCCGACGACATTAAGAAAAGTGGTGAGCATCTTGCGACTGTTGTAAATGATATCCTTGATCTTTCAAAAATTGAAGCCGGCAAGTGGCAACTTCATGAAGATAAATTTATGTTGGATACTTGTATTAAAGACGCCTTTAAAATGGTTGAAAATCCAGCAAAAGAAAAACAAATCGAACTTGTATATGATGATGGTTTGCAAGGCGGGTCAGTCGAAAATAGAAGTATTCAGCTGTTTGGTGACATAAGCGCCTTTAAGAGGGCGGTTATCAACTTGCTATCCAATTCTATTAAATTTACGCAAAGCGGCGGCAAAGTCGCGTGTACATTTGGCTGTGATAACAGTGGCGCGGCGGTTATAAAAATTGACGACAATGGAATTGGCATTCCGGAAGACCGGTTGGAACAAGTTATGAATCCATTTGAACAAGTACATGGTGCGTACGATTTGAATGAGGAAGGTACAGGCCTTGGCCTGCCAATTGTAAAAAGGTTAATCGAGCTGCACGACGGAAAATTTTCGCTTAGTAGCAAAGTAAACGTCGGCACATCGGCGACAATTTCAATACCCGCGCAGCGAGTTGTTGCATAGTCGTTGATCACTATTGGGTTTACCGGGTTACTTGCGAGTGATATTTATGTTTTGGGTACGAAATTTTCGTTCGGGCGTGGGGCCTCGAGCGAATGAAATAACGGTAAAGTAATGTATATACTGATCAGGTATTTAATTCTCACAATATTTGTAGCCATTGCAATTGGCTCACAATTAAACGCACAAGAATCATACTCAATTGAAGACACTGCACTTACTCAGGAAGAAATTGACTGGATAAGAGAACACCCGGTACTGAAGTCAACAAATGACATGAGTTTTGCACCCATTGATTTTGTGCGTGGTGGCCAGCCGACTGGTTTTTCGATCGATTATTTAAATTTGGTGGCTTCCAAAGTTGGCTTGGAAATAGAATATGTGAACGGCTATGAGTGGGAAGAACTTCTTCAAATGCTCAGGGATAAGCAGATTGATGTAACCCATAGCACTCGATCAACTCCTGTGCGAGAAGAATATATTGAATTTACGAATGTTTATTTAAACATGGCGATTGTTAATTTTGGTCGCCTAGACGCCGAAGAAATCAATGACATTTCAGATCTGGAAAGTCTCAAAGTTGGCGTAATCTTGGAATCAGCGATAAGTAACTTGATCCGTGAGCAGTATCCTGATTTGGAGTATGTAGAATTTGAAACCACACCGGAGGTCCTTGAGGCAGTTTCAGCAGGAACCATTGATGTGTTTCCTGGGATGTTACCCGTCGGCAACTATGTGCTTTCTACCAATTTTATACCCGGCGTAAAAGTAATTGGAGGTAACGTCTTTCCAGAACTTGAAGACAGTAATCCCATCAGGCTTGGAGTGCGTAAAGATTGGCCCATTTTGGTTGGAATTCTCGAAAAGGGAATGACAATGGTCACCGAAGCTGAATTTCGTCAAATATCCGACCGGTGGCAAGCGGAATATAGAGCAGGTAATGGTCTGGGGCTCACTCAGCAGGAACTTGATTGGCTTGCAGAAAATCCTGTTGTTAGAACTTCTGTTGATCCTACGGTAGCACCGCTTGAATTCATTGATGTGAACAACCGTATATCTGGCATAGCAGGTGATTTTCTTGCTGATATTGAGCAAAAACTAAATATTAGATTTGAATGGGTGGGTAACAATAACTGGGAGGAAGGGATTGCAAAAATCCGTTCAGAGGAAGCTGATATTGTATCCACAATTATTCCAACTCCAGAGCGTCGCCGTTTCTTAAGTTTTACTGATCCGGTTATGACCGTATCTAATATGATATTCGCCAGAACCAATAGTCCTTTTTTCGGAAATATGGAGGGATTAAGGGGATATAAGCTTGCGCAAATAGCTGGCTCCGCTGTATCGACTTTTGTTAGACAAGATTATCCTGACATTGAGATTTTGGAAGTTGGTTCCATTTCGGAAGGTTTTCAATCGGTGTCAGATGGTGAAGCAGACGCGTTTGTATCAGACATTCCGGTAAGTTCTTATCGAGTAGTAGCAGACGGTTTTGACGATATTGTAATTGTAGGCGAAACGGAATATGACGTGGATTTTGCGATAGGTGTTCGAAATAAACTGCCTTTACTTGCAAGTGCGCTTAATAAAGCTGTTAGATCCATTACTCCGATACAACGTAGTCAAGTGATGCAAAAATGGTATTCCATCGATGTAGAACGTGGGACTGATTACACTTTGCTTTGGCAGATCGGTGGAGGATTTTTAGCGCTTCTAACGATATTGTTAGTATGGGCAATCAGCTTAAGGCGCGAAATAGCAAGGCGCGAAGTTATCGCAAATGAGCTTGTCGCTTTGCGCGAAGAAGCTGAAATCGCGAAGATCGAGGCTGAAGCCGCAAAAAGACAAGCCGAAATAGCCTTGCAGGAAGCAGAGGCAGCCAATGCAGCGAAGTCTAGTTTTCTCGCTAACATGTCTCATGAAATAAGAACGCCACTTAATGCGATAATTGGGTTTTCCGGTGCCATGACATCTGGGATTTTTGGTGAAATTAATCCTCCTAGATACCGTGAATATGTAGAGGATATTGAAAAAAGCGGGGAACATCTTGCAACTGTTGTAAATGATATTTTGGCACTTTCAAAAATTGAAGCCGGTAAATGGCAACTGGAGAAAACTGAGTTTCTGATAAATGTTTGCCTTGCAGATTCAATTAGAATGATAAAGGATTTGGCATTAGAAAAAGAACTCAATCTCTCTGTGTCGGATCCACAAGGTCTTTCGGGCCTAACTCTATATGGTGATCTGTCCGCGCTAAAAAGAGTGATAATTAATTTGCTGTCAAACGCCGTAAAATTCACCGAGCGCCGCGGTGAAATTGTTTGTAGTTATGAATTAACTTGCGACGGCGGTATCAAAATTGTGATAAAAGACACTGGAGTAGGTATTCCACCCGACCGAATTGACAAGGTTCTTAATCCTTTCGAGCAGGCCAAAAACGAGTATGATTTAAATGAAGAAGGGACTGGTCTTGGATTATCGATTGTTCAAAAACTTGTGGAACTTCATGAAGGAAAATTCAAGTTGACGAGTGAACTCGGTAAAGGAACGTCTGCAATAATAATCCTGCCGCCAGAAAATGTCGTTCAGCCTCCTGCGAAGCGGCTAAGTAGCTAATCTGAGTGCATATAATATAACTTCAAGTACAAACTCATTGAAGATCGCGGATTGCAATTATAGGCCAGCCGCTATATATGTTTTCTATATTTTTAAGAAAACAAAGTAGAAGACCATGGGTACGCAAAAAACTTTTTCCGCCGAAGAAGCTCTCGAAATTGCTAACGAGGCCGCCAATAATGGCGACAGAGAAAAGGCAATGAAATATTATGAGGCCATACTTGTTAAATATCCGGACAATGAAGCCGCGATGGCGGGGGTGCGCCGACTAAATCCTGGCAACCTGCTACAAGCCGATCTTGATGATCTAAATGGGCTATTCCAGCAGCGTATGTTTAAAGATGTTGAAATCAGGGCAGGTTTGTTCCTTGAACAGTATCCAAAAGTATATGAACTATACAATTTGCTAGGGGCATCCATTGGTATTCAGGGCAGAGATGAAGAGGCGCTTCCTTATTTTGAAAAAGCAGTGGAATTAAAGCCATTTAATGCCAATGCGCACTGCAACGTGGCAAATGCACTTAAGGCGACCGGTGACCTTGATAAAGCTATGGTTCATTATATTCGCGCACTGGATCTTAATCCCAAGCATCTGCAGGCGCTAAATAATTTTGGTAACCTTCTTATGAGCAAGGGTGATGCAGAGAGTGCGATTGAAGTATTTGATCGCGCCTTGGCGTTGGATTCCGGTTCATTCGAAGTGCTTGTAAATGCTGCAGGTGCATACAAGTCAAACGCGGATTACGAAAAGGCCATATCCACATACCACAAAGCGATCGAAATTAATGCTTCAACGGCGCAGGTGTTTCTTGATCTTGCACTTTGTGAACAAGCTGTCAAAAATTTCGAAGAAGCGGAAAATATTTATCTTGTTATTACAAACGAGGATCCGCAAAACTTCGATGCTAAAATAAATTTTGGTAATATGCTCCATGGTCGGGGTCGTTACGACGAAGCGGTTTTCCAATATGAAAACGCCATTCGCGTGAACCCGAACTCTACCATTGGCTATAATAATCTAAGCAATATCTACCGTGATATGGGTGATCTGGCCAAAGCCGAAAGCTATCTAAACCAGGCGCTGGATCTTGATCCAAATGCGGTGGAAGTGCTTGTTAATCTAGCGGATGTTCATAAAGCACTTGGTCGTTACAAAAAAGCGATCAGTCTTCTAAATCATGTGCATGAACTGGTGCCGACGGGCTCGGTTACTATTACCAACTTGGTAATTCTGAACTTCCTGATCGGTGAAGATGAAAAAGCGGCTCATTTTCTGGATATGCTGAGTGATGAATTTATTCTCAGCATTCGAGACTTTAGAAAGCGTCAGTTCTGTTCCGCTTATAAAATCTATCTTAAAGGGTTGTTTAAGTATAATCAGGATAAAGAACGCGTTCATGATCTGGATAAAGAGCGCCTCTGGGTGATTGGCGGTAGTGTAAGCCTTATTGCAAAGGGCCATATGGCCAAGGTTGATGGTAAAAATTTGCTCATTGATGGCAAATGGATCATCGGTGGTAAGGCTTTCCATATCGGTAAAGAAGGTAACAATATGTTTAAAGCATCCATGGAGCAGCATTTATCTGAAATGGATGAAGGTACCCGAGTTCTTTACATGTTTGGCTCCATCGACTGCCGACTTGATGAAGGGATTATTCCTGTGGCAAAGAAAATTGGCAAATCTGTGCAGGAAGTTACAGCCAAAACAGTGGGTGATTATTTCAATAACGCCATGGCCATGTCTCGTGACGCGGGTGTAGTTCCTGCTTTTGCTTCTGTTCCCGCACCAAATTTTGTTGACGGACAGGAAGTCAGTCAGGAACTGATTGACGTAATTGTTATGTTTAATAAAGAACTTAAAGGCCACTGTGACGCTGAAGGCATCAAATATATTGATACCTATAATCTTACCGATGCGGGAGAAGGACATGCGGATGGCAGCCGAAACATTGATAGTCATCACGTGCATCCAGATGTGATTACCGAAGCACTAGCATCTTGTTAAAAGGCTTGTGCACCAATCAAATGCGCCTGCTGATCCGCTGTTTTTATATTGTGATCGGTTCTAGATTAAAATCTTAACACTCGGCTACCTCGTATAGCTTAATAACAAAGTCATTTGTTTGACAAGATCAGGTGTCAAACATATGCTCAGATTACTATGGTTTGGTCGGGGTATTTTCCGTATGAATTCAAGCACAAAAAAAGTTGCGATCTGCATCAAAAATCTTTCAAAAAGCTATGTTGAAGGGGGCGAGCCGCACTCCATATTGCGAAAGGCGAGCGCCGAAATTTATGATGGTGAAATGGTTGCACTTCTGGGCCGCAGCGGGTCTGGTAAGTCCACACTTTTGAACCTGATCAGCGGCATTGATGTGCCAGATGATGGTGAGGTTGCAATTGGTGATAATGTCATCACAGACATGAGTGAACAGAGGAGAACTTTGTTTCGTCGTGAACATGTCGGGTTTGTCTATCAGTTCTTCAACTTAATCCCTACACTGGATGTGATGGAGAACCTGAAACTTGTGATGGAGCTGAATAGCGAGAATGACATAATGACGCGCTGTACCGAACTGCTAAATGCAGTGGGGCTTGAGGATCGTGCAAATGCCTATCCAGATGCCCTATCTGGTGGTGAGCAGCAGCGGGTTGCAATTGCAAGAGCACTGGTACATAAGCCAGGGGTTTTGCTTGCAGATGAGCCAACTGGCAACCTGGATGAAACCACATCTGATGAAATATGGGAGTTGATTGACCGACTGGTGCGACCCAGCGGTGGTACTATACTGCTTGCGACCCATAGCCTGGCGGCGGCAAAACGATGCGACCGGGTGCTCGAACTTACCGAAGGTAAGCTTCACGACATTACGGGGGCTTTAAGCTGATGCGTCATGTGATCAAGGCTTTAGCGAGTTATTTGTTCCGGCGGCCGGGGCAGCTTGCATTGGCCATCATTGGTATGGCGGTTGGCATTGCGGTGATTGTCGCAGTAGATATCGCCAATGACAGCGCCAAGCGGTCCTTCGATGCGTCACTCACTGCCATAACCGGAGAGGCCACCCATCAGATAATTGGTGGTCCCACCGGCCTTGATGAACAGACCTATATTGATCTTCGTCTTCAAGGGTTTAGAAGCATTGCGCCAGTAGTGGAAGGTACCATTCGTCTTGAAAATGAGCGCTTCCAGGTGCTCGGCATCGATATATTCGCTGAAAGCAGTTTTCGCGATTATGAAACTGGCGGAAGTGGCGGCGGCACATCGGGCGGTACCAACAGTTTTGGGCTGCTCACTGAAACGGGTGGCGTACTTATGAATGCGGATGCGGCCGACCGGCTTGGATTATCTGAAGGTGACGTAATAGCGGTTTCAAGAATGGCAAAGGAGTCTAGTGGTAAAGTCTTAGCCATTACCCAAGGGGAAGGTTTTGAACGAGTCCTTGTGGTCGACATCGCCACGGCGCAGGAATGGTTGGGACTGGAAGGGATCTTGACCCGCATAGATGTGACACTTGAAAATGACGATGACCAAAGCGCTATACATAGCTTTTTACCTCCGAATGCGCGGCTGTTAAATGCAGAGAGGCGGAATTCGTCCATACTTGAAATGTCTACCGGGTTCAACACCAGCCTTACAGCCATGAGCCTTTTTGCGCTGTTGGTTGGTGTTTTTCTTATTTATAACTGTATGAGCTTCATGGTCCTCCAGCGCAGATCGATCATTGGTGTTCTTCGTGCCCTTGGGGTCACGCGGGTGCAACTTGTCGCATCACTTTTGACTGAAGGGATGATGGTCGCCGCCGTTGGTGTGTTGCTGGGCCTTGGTGGTGGCATTTTGCTTGGCGAGCAGCTGGTGGCGCTGGTGTCCATGAGCATGACCGACCATTATTCACTGATTCGCGGTGATGACGCGACCGTGGAAACATTCACGATTGTCAAAGGGGTTACCGCAGGTGTACTCGCGACCTTGATTGCTGTTGCTGTCCCTGCTACAGAGGCCGTATCCTATCCGCCCCGGCTCACGCTTGTACGCTCTGTTGTGGAGGAAAGCGCACGCAACATGTTGTTATGGTTGGCGATAGCTGCAGCGTTACTGATCCTGGGGGCAGGGGCAGTTCTGACCTTTTCCAATGTAAGTCTTTTTGCCGGATTCTTTGCGCTTTTTCTCGTTATCCTGAGCGCCGCGCTGCTGGCGCCACTGGTGGTGAAATATATGACACCGCTGCTGACCATTATCATGGGGCGGATTGGGGGTCTCGCCGGGCGGATTGCAGTACGGGGTATTTTAAAATCGCTTAGCCGCACTGGTGTTGCGATTGCGGCGCTATCCATTGCAGTGGCGGAAATTGTAGGCATGGGAGTGATGATTGGCAGTTTTAGGGATAATGTCGAGGACTGGCTGGTGAGTTCGCTGCAATCGGATGTTTATGTCTCTGTCCCGGGCAGGAGCGGCGGCGTATCCCTGAACGGCATAAATCCTGATTTGATCGCGGAACTTACCTCGCAGCCGGGTATCGCCGGTCATAATCCGGTCCGCACCGTCTGGATAGAGGAGGAAAGCGGTTCAACCTTACTTCGTGCAACAGATTTAAACTTCGAAAAAATGCGCGGCTTCGATTTTCTGGAAGGAAATGGTGAGGAAATCTGGGAACCATTCACAGCTGGTGAAGGGGTCATTGTCTCCGATCCCTATGCTTATCGTCAAAACCTGAGTAAGGGTGATGAGGTGACTCTGCCCACAGCGGGCGGGCTACGGGATTTCACGGTTCTGGGTATATACCGGGATTATAATACCGGTTCCGGGGTCATCAGTATTGACCGCGATATATATGTAAGGCATTGGCATGACGACATTATTGACACAATGGGTATCTATCTGCAAGATGGTGTGGATGAAGCCGAGGTGATAGAGAGCCTTCAGGATATTGCTGCGCCCAAGCAGGCTCTGATGATCGGATCAAACCAACGGCTAAAGGAATTCTCGCTGGAAATTTTTGATCGCACCTTCATCATAACCAATGTGCTTTATTGGCTGGCAATGATTGTGGCTTTTGTGGGTGTGCTGGCGGCGGCGCTGGCACTATCCCTTGAACGGGGTAAGGAAATTGCGATCCTCCGGTCCCTTGGCATGACCACGAAGCAGATTTTCAAACTTGTGGTCATTCAATGTGGCTCGATGGGGTTGATTGCCGGGTTGTTCGCTTTACCGGTGGGGATGGCCAGTGGCTGGTTGCTGATTGATGTGATCAATCGCCGGGCTTTTGGTTGGCAGATCGATATGCTGATACCGTGGGATAGTATTGGTATTGCGCTCGTCATATCCATTGCAACGGCACTTATTGCGTCGCTTTACCCGGCGTGGGTGGTCACCCGTAACACCCCTGTGGCAATGCTGAGGGAGGAATGATGAAAAGATTTCTTTCCCTTATTCTTGTAATTCTCCTCATCCCGGCAAACGCGCAGGAACGGGTCGGCTCCGGACGCCTTGATGTGCTAAAGGAAGGGGCGGAAGACGGTTACTTAAGGGCTATAAACGTCCGCGAGTTTGATTTTCCTGCCGATCACGGGCCACACTCCGGATACCGCCATGAATGGTGGTATCTAACAGGAAATCTGGAGGACGATAACGGTCGAAAATTTGGCTATGAACTAACCTTTTTTAGGTTAGCTTTGTCCCCTGACGCAATTGAGAGTAGCTCTCCATGGCGAACCAATGTGGCATACGCCGCGCATTTCGCTGTGACGGACGTTGAGGGCGACGATTTTCACTTTTTTGACCGCTATTCACGTGGTGATGGGCGGCTCGCCGGAGCGGATGAAGCCCAAGTCTGGATTGATGATTGGCGGCTTGAAAACGATGGTGATAAATGGATCGTTGAGGCCGGAGAAGAGGATGTAGCACTGACCCTTGATATGACGCCAATAAAACCGATGATGTTTAATGGTGATCAGGGCCTCAGTCAAAAGTCGGAAGCGCCAGGCAATGCGTCATATTATTACGCACTTACGAGGCTTGAGAGCAGTGGTACCCTTAAGATTGGTGAAGAAGAGTTTAGAATAAACGGTCTGACCTGGCTGGACCGGGAATGGGGTACAAGTGCGCTTTCCGCTGAGCAGGTGGGTTGGGACTGGTACGCACTTCATCTGTCCGATGGGAGTGATCTGATGTTTTATAACCTGCGAAATAGCGACGGCACCCAACACCCTTACAGCGCTGGCAGCTGGTTTAGTTCGGACGGCCAAAAAACAGCGCTTGATAATGATGATATTATTGTTGAAGTGACCGATACATGGGAAAGTCCATTGGGCGGTATCTATCCTTCTGGCTGGAAAATGTTCTGGCGGGATAAGGGCTTGGAGCTCACTGTCACGCCCATGATCAAAAATCAGGAGCTCAACGTTACTCCTCGCTATTGGGAGGGTGCTGTCTCTGTCACCGGAACCCAAAATGGTGCGCCCATCGGAGGTAGCGGCTATGTGGAGCTAACGGGTTATTCAAATTAACCAAAAACCCTCCTGACAGAATAGGTCCAAAATCCCAGTTGGTGTGCTCAAGCGGGTGAAGCCGGCTTTTGTAGAGGCGTTAGTCTCTAAGTCCTTTTAAACTGTTTCGTTGATATTTTATCTTAAGCAATATGGAACATAGAGGATATTCGAGTTCGGCAAAACAATAGATCGTTAACGGTCGTATTTGAAATGGTGTAGCAAACAAAGCTTCATTTTAATACGCTCATAAATATCTTAACCACCATTGATCCGAATTTTTCTTGAATTTTAAGAACCATCTACATGGAACATATAAAATGGCAATAACGATAATCCAAATCAACACCAGTGCAAATTCATCGTATCCGTAAGCTACATCAGGCAATCGAGGTCCATCCCAATATAAATGTGAATGAGGTTGTCCGGTTATATTTGCCACAACGACTGCAAGGCCATGAATGAAGTACAGATGCAGGATATAATAAAAAAAAGGCACTTTCCCAAATACGACCAGTTTCTCTGTTAGCCAGATTGACTTTGATGCAAGTACTTTCATTTCCGTAAGGCCGAGCAGTAAAAACAAAGGTCCCAATGTCATCAGAAGATATTGCGGTGAAGCCGGATACTTGTCGGCATTTAGAAAGCTCATAAATGATCTTATAAAACCACCCTCTATGACAAATTCACTTGGAATCCTTGGAGGGTATCCGGTGAACAGGCTTCCGTAGATATTGGTTCCTCGCAGTATTATGAATGTAGCAAGTGCAATAATGCCGATAAATATTGCTCTTTTTGCAAACTTCTCCCTATCGCCGGTTAACCAGCCAGAAATTCCGTATCCAAAGGACATTACTGTTAGCCAGGGGAGAAGCGAATACAGGACTATTTTTATACCTGTGAGTTCTGTATATATGCCGCCCCCTGCATACAGAATTGCTAGCCAATTGGCTGGATAATCTGTTAAGGAGTCCATGGTTGGTCCAAAAACAGCTGGATGGGCAATAAGAAAAAGCAAAGATACTAATAATATCAATTTCTTAGGGAAATATATAATGACTGACATGCATAGAAATGACAGTCCGAGTGACCAAATTACACCGAGCCAATACCAACCGGGAATAAATGACCAGGCAAATCCGATGACCGTTATTTCAAGTAAAATTAGCCAAATCCCTCTGGAAACGAGAAACTTTACCACATCACTTTTCAAATTTGTTTTTTTCTCCAAATAGTAAATTGAAATTCCGGCTATAAAAAAGAAACCAGGGGCACAAAAGTGGGTAATCCATCTGATCATAAAGAGACCGAGATTTGTTTCATCTAAATTGGTCGCTGAAAACTGCGCGCCAGAAAAATATATTCTGACATGATCAAGAGCCATAAGGACCATGATCAATCCGCGTGCTAAATCTATCGATATTATTCTTGATTGATCCAAAGATTGGGTTTGAATATTTTTGATCATTGTCGTTTCTCATTGTTCACAGTTTTTGCCGGGCTTCTTTGGTTATCCGAAACTAAAACTTGAGTTGCCACAATGAATAAAATCTAAAATTTTTATTATAAAAATGTGAAGTTGAAATGTTCTTCATATTAGGCGTTGCGGGCAACAAGGGCATTATCTTACGAAGAAGAAATCTTTTTATGTTCTGTCTATCAATGCGCCATATTGTGGCTTATAATCAGGCATGGCAAATCGACATGTAGAGAACAGTTCGAAAGTGGGCAAAATTCATTTTGGGCCTTTTTTGTTAGACGTGGATGAGGCTCTGCTATTTAAAGGTAACGAGCGTATTGGTATTAGGCCGCAGGCTCTGCAAGTCCTTATTTACCTGGTAAAAAACGAGGGAAAAGTTATCTCCCGAAAAGAAATTTCAAATTTGCTTTGGCCAGAAAACTATGTGGACGAAGAGCAGGGCCTAAACGTAGTGATGCGTACGTTAAGGCAAACACTAGATGATAATTCCAAGGCCCCTAAATATATAGAAACGATACCGACAAGAGGATATCGTTTTATTAAGAATTCTAAACACGTCAGTCCATTCGCTTTAATGCTTGTTTCGAAGCTACAGCAAAGAACTACAATGGTCCTTGGTTTAATTGCAGTTCTTATGGTCTTTGCCGGCATGTGGGCCAATGAACAAAAAGAGTTTTCCGGACTTACAATTAATGATCTGTCAAGCGAGGCTCGTGCTGCGTATACCAGAGGTATCAGTCTTTATGAGAATTATAAATATATGGAAAGCGCCCTACTATTTGAAAAATTGGTTGGATTAGAACCAAATTTTGCTGAAGGATACTACTGGTTGGCTAAGTCCGTTGATGCTGAAGGGTATACGGATTTGGAAACAGCACTGGAAGTGCAGCCATATTTAATGAGGGCTATTGAATTGAAGCCAGATTATGAAGATGCGCTTGTACGATTAGGCCGGATCAAGCTCATTACTAGTTTAGATACCTCAATTGCAATGGATTTTGCCCAACAGGCATTAGACCTGAATCCACAAAATGTTGATGCATTGGCACTCAAAGGTTTGTCTCATCTTGCTTCAGGAGATACCAAAAGCTCATTGGATTATATGGATCAAGTCAATAACCAAGATCCCTTAGAGCTTTTTCCCATGGCACTGGAGGGATGGATTTTGTTTATGGATAACGATCTTGAGGCTGCTGCAGCGAATTGTCAGCTTGCTTTGGAAGTAGGTGCCATGATTGAATCTGCCAGAAATTGCCTGTATGAAACTTATCTCGCGATGAACGAGCCAGAATTGGCGTTGCAGCAGGCTATTGAGATCATGATTTCAGAAGGTGCAACCAGGAGCGAAATACAAGATATTAAGGAAAGCGAAGTAAGTTTGGGGCTGGAAAACTATTTGCTATGGAGAGAGAGCTGGGCCGCATCTGTTGAGGATACATTTGCACTTATCGTGATAAACCTGAGGCTTGGCAAGAAGGATGCAGCAGCAAAATATTTGAAAAAAATTGCTGATGAACGAGAGTATCCTTCAATTCTTTTTATTGCGAGCGACCCGAGAATAAAAGAATTACTTACATATCCCGGATTACAAGAAGTTTTTGACCTTTATAAAACCTAAAACTGGAATCGCATTTTATAATTTTTGATAGATTGCGGTCGTTTCGCTAATCCAGCATAACATTTGCGTAATAATGACCGAAATCCCAGTTAGTGCGCTCAAATGGGTGAAGTGGTCCTTGGTTACCAACGCCGGTAACAAGCCCCAGTTGGACGCCTTCGTTGATCGCTTTGTCTTCCGCCATGAAAGCGAGGATGTTTTCAAGTTCTTCATCACTTAAAGTCGCGCTCTCGCCATCCGCCAACTTCCTTGCGATCCAGGTGCGGAATTTAAGTTTGTCATGGCCGTTAGGGATAATGGACAGCCAAATTGCCCAGTTTTCACTGGTGGCGACAGTGGTGGAGGGGTAAATGCCAGCGAGATGTTCTTTTTGCTCTATTTCATCGCCCCTGTGGTGCTTGCCCGCAACAATGCCCATGGTGTGGTAGTTAAAACCTTCACCACTGGGGAGTACTTCCGTTGTTGCGGTGGGCGTGTCGGATTCCAGGGTGGTCTTATGAACCCGAAACACGTGATAGCTTTCACAAAAGTTTTCCACCAGCACTTTCCAGTTGGCACCCACATCACCATCGTAACTGTGGACCACCTGCTTTCCAGCCAAACCCATTGCTGTGAAAGCGTCATTTAAGCTCTCTAGCCGAGGTGCGAGGGGCCGTGCGCCGGGATCAAGGTTCACAAAAATAAGTCCGTTCCAGATTTCAGATTTAAGCTCATTCAAGCAAACCTTAGGTGGATTGTCCTTGTCCATATAAGGCGCACCTTTGAGCTTTCCATCAAGGCTGTAGGCCCATGCGTGATAAGGGCAGATAATTAAGTTTATGTTACCTGATCCACCAAGCAGGCGCGATGAACGGTGCGGGCAGACATTTGAATAAGTCTTTATGTTGTCAGTACTTGTCTGCACAATTATCACTGGATGGGTGGCAATATCCATGGTGCGGTAGTCCCCCACATTCTCAAATTCACTAACGTGTCCAACGCAGATCCATTCCCGTTTGAAGATATTCTCAATCTCAATTGAGTGGACTTCAGGACAAGTATAAACATCAGGCGGCATGGGGCGCATGTCGCCCGGTTCTGTATTCTTTATCTGCCAAAGTTTTAATTTATCAAGCGCGCTCATGCTTAAGGTATGGAGCATTTGCGCACTCTTGTCCACACACTCAATGATTCACTAAGAAAAAGTCATTGCCAAAAGGCGGTCAATGTTGAATGATGATCATGAAGGAAAAAGAGGGAGAGGGAAATGCGCATTATTGTCGCCACGGTACTGGTGTCTTTAACATTTATCACCGTTTCTTTTACGCTGGAAGAGGGTATTTCAGAGGAAGCTGGTATCGATTATGCCGGTTCGACCGTAATTCATGCGGGCACGTTACTCGCAATCGCTGGCGAGGAGCCATTATCTGAAAAATCCATCGTCGTAAAAGACGGCAAAGTAGCTGCGGTCGTGGATGGTTATGTCGATGGCAATCAAATTCAAGACACTGAGCTAAACATCATTGATATGTCCGATAAGTTCGTCATGGCCGGAATGATGGATATGCATGTGCATTTAGCCTCCCGCGGGCCAGATCCCGCAGAACGGGCGCTACACGGCATTACAAATTCCCATAAGACGTTAATGGCCGGTTTTACTACTGTGCGGGACCTTGGCGCTGCCGATGATACGATCTTCAAGCTTCGCGATGGTATCGAAAATGGCGACTTGATTGGTCCCCGTATTTTTGCCGCCGGAAACATCATCGGTGTTGGCGGACGCGCAAACGGCAAGGAATGCAATGGACCCGAAAGCTGTCGACGAACGACACGTGATATGATCAGTGCAGGCGCTGATTGGATCAAGATATATGCAAGCTGTTCCGGTGGCAGGCTATGTTCCCATCCAGATGGCTCGCCAATGTTTTTTGCTGACGAAGTAGAAGCGATTACAGAAGTGGCTAAGAAATATGACGTTAAGGTCGCGGCCCATTCCCATCCAAGGGATAGTGCTCTTCAAGTGCTTGAGTATGGTGTGCGCTCCATTGAGCATGGATCCTTCATCAATGAGGACGCCATGAGAACCATGATAAGGGATAAAGTTTATTTTGTGCCCACCGTAGCTGTAATGGACATGATTGAGGAAGGATTTGAAAATCCTGATGCTGATCCGATCATGGAAGCTCATAACCGGGTCTTCTATGAAAATAATCCGCCAACCATATATGAAGCATATAAAATGGGTGTGCTCATTGCGACAGGCACTGATGCGGGTGTGGTGCCCCATGGGAAGAATTACCGGGAAGTGGAACGCTTTGTGGAGCTTGGCATTCCCAATTCTGACGCTCTTAAAATGACGACAATCAATTCGGCGGACCTCCTGGAAAAAAGTGAAGAACTTGGCACCATTGAAGCTGGCAAAATAGCAGATATCATCGCGATCGACGGTAATCCGCTTGAAACAATTGAGGATGTGCGAAATGTGGTTTTCGTGATGAAAGACGGGATTGTTTATAAGGATTGATCATGCGGATATTTATTACGGTAATTACGACACTTTTCCTGATACAAATCACTTATGCTCAGGAAGAAGAAGCTGAAAAAAGAAAGCAAACAATCATACATGCAGGTACATTGCTTGCAGTGGCCGGCGATGATCCAATGACCGCCCAGTCCATCGTAATCGAAGAAGAGAAGATCGTTTCTGTTGAACGTGGTTATGTGTCCGGTGATGAGGACGCCTACGTACAGATTATTGATTTAAAAGATAAATTCGTGATGGCTGGACTTATGGATATTCATATTCATATGGCGGAGGGGGATCTGAATAATCCGGGTGCAAACGGTGCGGATCACGCCATAATGGGGGTCAAAAACAGCCGTAAAGTACTGATGGCCGGCTTTACGACAGTGCGGGATTTGGGAGCGCGGGATGACACCCTTTATAAAATTATCGAGCGCATTGAAAATGGTGACATTGTCGGCCCGAGGATTATCCCTGGAGGCATAATTATCGGCGCTGGCATCGCCAACGGTGTTCATTGTTATGGCGCAGAAAGCTGTCGGCGCGTCACCACTGATATGATCCGTGCTGGCGCTCAGTGGATTAAGATCAGGGCGTCTTGCCGCGGAGGACAACTTTGCGCCGACGAGTTTGGGCCACCCATATTCTTTGACAAGGATATCGAAGTGATCGTCGAAACAGCCAGGAAGCATGGTCTTCCCGTTGCGACCCATAGTCACACCCGTGACAGCTCGCTTCAGGTGCTTAAATACGATATTCAAAGTCTTGAACATGGTACTTTCATGAACGAAGAAGCACTCGATATGATGGTGGACAAAGGTATTTATTATGTGCCTACCATGTCCAATCTGGATGAGGTGGGCGCGCAGGTCGCCGATCCCGAGTCGGACCCGGTTTACACTGCGCATCGTCAAAAATTTCTCGATCGGCACCCTGAAACGGTGCTTGCCGCCTATAAAAAAGGGGTGTTGATCGCAACAGGAACAGATGGTGACGGTCGAAACGCTGGCACAAATTACCGTGAAATCAAATGGTTAGTTTCAACCGGAATTCCGATCGCAGAAGTTTTGAAAATGGCGACAATAAATAGCGCTGCACTGCTTGCAAAATTGGATGAACTTGGTACAGTGGAAGCAGGCAAGTTCGCCGACATAATTGCCTTTGACGGCAGCCCACTTGAGGATATTGATCAGGTGGAAAAAGTCACCTTCGTCATGAAGGGCGGCACAGTGTATAAAGACTAAATATAAAAATTAATACCAGAGTACTGCAAGGGGTCTAGGGAGGACCTTTAACCGATTATTTTTCGATTTTGCAGGACGTAGATTAAATGGAACAAAATATAGAAGTTGATAAGCGCGTTATCACACAGGACGTGATAAACCTCTATCAAAATTTCACATATGGGGACGGGGATATACGCCGCTTCATGAAGGACCTGTCGTCCATGGTTGGGGGTATGGGAACCGCGAGCAGTATCATTCCGATCTTGGAAAGTGAAGCTACGCACATCGTCACTGCGCCTGATGATAAGCGCTTGGATATCAGCGAAGTTGTCATCCGCGTTGGTGGAAAAGATGTTTATACATATGGGGTTACGCCAAGGAATGTAGCCGGTGAATTGCCTTGCGTAGTGGTTGTTCATGAAAATTGTGGACTAAGTCATCATGTTATGGATGTGGCGAGGCAGATTGCTCTTGAAGGTTATATTGTTCTTGCGCCCGATGCGGCTTCTTTGCTGGGGCGGCGTGCCGGTAACGACGATGAAGGCCGACAAATGATTCAGCAGATCAGTCCCGAAGAAGCGCAAAAAGTGTTTTTAAATGCAATTGATATGCTGATTAATTACGAACAATCATCTGGCCAGGTAGCTTTGGTTGGTTTTGGCAGGGACAGGGCAGCGACAGTGAATATGGCGACGGGCTCAATTGCCCTTGATGAGAAAAAAATTGATCAGTTGCTTGAAATCTGGTGGGGCAATAATGCCGATCAGTATAGTTGCAATAACAATGCGCTTCTAGATGTTGTCCATGCTCGGCAATCATTGAAAAAAGCTTTGCTGCTTTTGAGCCAGAATTTGAGATGAATTTGCCGCTTCCGGGCAAGTACTAAATTAACAATATGATGCAAGATTTTGATCTTAAGGGCTTTTTAGGCTGAGTGGAAAATTGGCTTGTTTTCTGCTATAATGATTGGTCCTACCAGTAATATTTATTTTTAACAAAAAAAGAGGGTTTCACACACAAAATATCAGGAGATTTACATATGGCCATACGAGAGGTTGTCGCGCTTTTTGACGATGAAGAAGAGCTTTTTAATACGATAGACGAACTTGAGGGGAAAGGGTTTGACCGAAGCGAGATTTCGGTTATGCCAACCATTGATGAGGTTGAGGAAGCCGTTGGCCATAAAGTGGATGATATGTATGTAGCGACCAATGACCCTGACACTCCACGCAGCTTTCCGCTTGATCACGCCTCCTGGGGAGATGCACAAGGCGTGCTTATTGCCGCGCCGTTTCTTGCTGGCGCTTTTGCCGTTACCATTATGGGCGCAGTAAACGACTATACAGTGATGCAAACCGCTTTAACTGTCATTGTGACAGGTGCAGTTGGTTCAGTTTTTGGTTATTTGATCATGCAATTTCTAAAAAAGCGTCATCAAAATGAAGTAGAACGGCAAATCAGGCGTGGAGGTTTAGCCATGTGGGTACACGTTCGGGACAATGCGCATGCACGGCGTGCGATCCGCATTTTTAACCGGCATCATGCCCATGATGTACGCTTTAAAATGGGACATAACGCCTGAAGTCGTTTATTTACTTGGCATAAAACGCTCTCTGTGAAATAGTGGCAAAAATTATCACACGGAGAGTGAAATGCCCATAATGCCCATGACAGAATTTGAACGGTTCCTCATCATGTTTGACCGTTTATTTGATTTTGTTGAAACCTACATTCACAAAACGCCAGAAGATAAATATGAATGGATCCCGGTGGATGGTCCGGGTGTGAGCTTTGGAGACCGCCTGGAAAATATTACAATTCGTGGGCTTTATGTTCATCTGACATGCTCAGAAGATGGCTTTACCCGCTCACTGCTTTCCATCGAAGACGGTGGTGAAATTCCACTTCCTATCAATAAGGAACTGGAAAATGAAGTTTATGAAGGTAACTTTGTTGCGCGTGGTCGCGAGCTTCATGAAAACTGCATGGAAATGATGAAGGAGCTGACGCCTGAGGATCTTACCAAAACCGTATGGTTCCAGGGCGGTGAATATAGCGTGATGGGCTTCCTCTGGGCCATGTATGCCCACTATGCCTACCATCTTGGTAATATTGATACCTATATGCGCCAGGGAGATATGAATCCGACCGCTTTCTTTAATTTTCCTCAGAGCGAGATGGCTTGAATTATGAAAACAATTGGACTTTTAGGGGGAATGAGCTGGGAAAGCACTGCGCTTTACTACAGATCCTTAAATGAAGGAGTTAAAGAGAGCCTTGGCGGGCTTCATAGCGCGCAGATCGCCATGTATAGCGTTGATTTCGCGCCCATAGAAGATATGCAGCATAAGGCGGATTTTGATGGTCTGGGACAAATGATGGTTGATGGGGCCAGGCGGGTTGAGGCGGCCGGTGCGGATTTCCTGCTTATTTGTACCAACACGATGCATGAATATGTCCCGGTGATGGAACCACACCTGAATATACCGATCCTGCATATTGCCGATGCCACTGCCGAAGTGATCAAGGAGCGCGGCATCAAGAAAGTTGGTTTGCTGGGAACAGGTTTTACCATGGAGCGCGAGTTTTATAAGGGGCGTTTAACCGATACACATGGCATTGACGTCATTATTCCAGACGAGGCAGAACGCAAGGCAGTTCATGATATTATTTATCAGGAGCTCTGCCTTGGCGATATTCGGGATACCTCAAAAGCAATTTATCTTAATATCATTGATAATCTTGCCGCCCGAGGTGCTGAGGCCGTAATTTTAGGTTGTACTGAAATTACCCTGCTTGTGGGACCCGCTGACACCGAGGTCCCACTGCTGGATACTACCGCAATCCACGCCCAGAAGGCAGTGGAGCGGGCTGTGAGCTAATCACTCCGCGTTATCAATCGCCGCTAAAATATCATCAATTTCAGGACGTTCGCGGTAATTGCTGCCAAACGTTCCGTCTTCTTTTTCGATATAGAGCTTGGATTGGATAGTGCCATCAGGATCAATAATGAAAACCAGCGGGTGAGGGTAACCGTAAAGCGGGTTACGCTCTGAAATGCTGTCGGCATTAAGCACTCCAAACGCGTTAATCACAACATTTTCATGATCCGACAGGATCGGCATGGTGAAATTGTTCTTTCCGTAGAAGTCAGCTTGAATCTCCGCGCTGTCGTAGCTCACGAAAATGGGGTTAATGCCGCGATCACGGAATTCCTGTGCGCGCTCGTTAACTGCGATGGCTTGCCGTTGGCAGTAGGGACACCAGTCAAAAGAACGCACGAAAAAGAGTGCAAGGCCCTTATCGCCCTTAAGGTCATCAAAATTTTCTACTTTGCCTGCTGTTGTCATGAGCGAGAGATCATGCGGGATTTTAGTGCCTTCTGCCGGGCCAAGCTCCTGTGCCTGCGCGGACAGTGAAAGAAGGATTACTGTAAAGAACACTGCAATTAGTTTACGAAACATAGTTTGCCTTTCGGTTTTATGGTTTTAACAAAACGTAGCTGGCGAAACTTAAGTTCGCCAGTCACATTACCCGCGCGTTGATCACATTTTTGTGAATTGGCACCGCGAATACCGCGGTGCGAAATTAGATCAGCTTAAATGCTCGTTAAAGAAGGCAATCGTACGATCCCAGGAGATTTTCGCCTGTTCTTTGTCGAAACGGCCTGTGCTGTCATTATGGAAGCCGTGACGTGTGCCAGGATAAATATGAATAGTGTGAGGCACATTGTTGGCTTTCAGCACTTCTTCATAGGGGCCCCAGGCGGTGTTTACACGCTCATCAATTTCAGCAAGCTGGCCGAGGATCGGGCATCTTACATTGCCGACAAGTTCTGTTGATGCCGGTGTGCCGTAATAAGGGGCGGCAGCATTAATCACGTCAGGAATGGCGGCAGCCAGATAGTTGCTGATATAACCGCCGAAGCAGAAACCAACCACTCCGGTTTTACCACTGGATAGCGCGTGCGCATTTAGGAAGCGAGCCGCAGCAACGAAATCCTGTTCGATTTTTGCGCGTTCAAGCTCACGCTGAAGCGCGCGACCTTCGTCGTCATTTCCAGGATAACCACCTACCGGATGCAGGGCATCGGGGGCGAGCGCCACAAAGCCAGCTTTTGCGCAGCGGCGAGCTACATCTTTCACATATGGATTAAGGCCACGATTTTCATGAACCACCAGCACGGTTGGAGCGGTATCACCTTCGGCAAGACTAGTTGGCTGTACCATATAGCCGCGCCCTTCACCATGACCATCGGGGGATGGGAAGGTGACATAGGTTGCTTTAATGTCTTCATCGTTAAAATTGACCTGCTGCGCTTTGGCATAGTCAGGGATAAAAGCGCTGGTGAGCATCGCCATGGTCAGGCCGCCAACGGCAACTTTTTGCAGGCGCTCCATAAATTCACGGCGGTCCATCATGCCGTGAGCATAACTGTCGTACCAATCAAATACTTCTTCTGGAATTTCTATTTTGGTCTGGATGTTCATTCTTTACCCTTTCATCTGTGAGCCATAATTTTTATTCTAATTTCCACTGATTTGAAGAGTAACGGAAGAAGCATGAATTGCAAAGTCAAGAATTTGTGATGGGCAACAAACTAGCTGACGAAAGCAACTGCCAGTCGTTTAAATCACAAGTGGAATATAATATTTTCTCATTATCAGGGCGCCGATTTTGCTGTTGAATATTTTCTGTGAATTGGCAGCCGGTAGCTAACCTACTAACAAATAGTGCTGTTTTTTGTCGCTAATAATTTGCTACTGGGTTAGCGCCACTAAGTCGCCATTATTTGCCTAAATTGTGACTTAATATCTCCCTAAATGTGACTTAATTTTTATCTAAACGGGGTTAATTAAGACTTGGTCATGGTTAATTTTTGGTAAACCGGAATTGTTTTTCCGGAAACCAAAAAATGAATTGAGAAATGTATTAATTACGAACGTTGGAAAATCTGTATGTCTATAATTGAAATACAGGGGGGGAACAAATCAATAGAGAATAAACAAGCGAATTTTTTGCCGCGCGGCGCAGCCGATCGATACTACTACCCGTTATTGTTAGTTCTGACTTTTACTGTTGCTATTTTGGTGTATCGTCAGGTAATCGCACCTCGGTTGCCTTCTCGCAGTTCGGTGTTGGAACTATGGCTTTGGTACGATGTTTTTGGGTTGATTTTGCTTGGTTTTGGTCTTTTTTTACTGCTTTGGCAAGTGAGTTTCGCACTGCGTTATAAGTCTTTTGAGACGCTTCCATTTTCGCAATTACCTTCATTAACCGTTGTTATTCCAGCATTTAATGAAGGATCGCAGATCCTTGATACAGTGCGCAGTATAATGGCAAGTGATTACCCAAGTGAGCGCTTGCAGGTAATCTGTATAGATGATGGATCAAAAGATGACACTTGGAAGTGGATTAAAGCTGCGCATAGCGAGTTTGAACGCGGTGTTACAATTATCAAGCAGCCTTATAATCAAGGCAAACGTGCAGCATTAATGGCTGGTTTTTCCAAAGCAACGGGCGACGTCATTGTCACTATCGATTCTGATTCCGAGGTGTTACCCGATACGCTGGCAAATATGGTGAGTCCCTTTATGCTTGATGATCGTGTAGGTTCCGTTGCAGGACATGTCCGAGTACTGAATCTTAAAGCTGGCGTAATCCCAAAATTCCTCGAGGTGTCATTTACAAGTGCATTTGATTTTATTCGTGCAGGACAAAGTGTTTATGGCGGTGTATTCTGCACGCCTGGCGCGCTTTCGGCGTACCGGGCGACGGTATTAAGACCATTGCTCAATGAATGGTCCGAGCAAACCTTTATGGGCAAAGCTGCGACCATCGGCGAAGACCGTGCGCTGACAAATTTGGTATTGGCATCAGGACATCGGGTTGTTTATCAGCGAAATGCCGTTGTGCTTACCAAAGCACCAACCACTTTCAATTCTTTGCGGCTCATGTTGACGCGCTGGGCAAGAAGCAATGTGCGCGAAAGTCTGGTAATGTTTAACTATGTGTTCAAAGATTTCAGAAAAGGTGGCGAAGGTGCCAACTGGGTGCGTTTATTCACTGTCACTCAGACGATCCGCATAACGGTCTTTGAAGCATTGAAATGTGCGTTGTTGGTTGCCTTAATAATGTATCCAATTAATGCTTTACTTGCCGTGATGTTCGCATGTGTTATCGCGGCAATCATTCCAAGTGTTGTATATTTTCTGCGGCATAGAACGAGTTTTGGTTTCATCTGGGCACTACCATACACTTTCTATTGGATGTTTTGTCTCTCCTGGATTTCGTTTTGGGGAATAGTGACGGCGACCAATTCTGGTTGGCTTACACGCACTGTTGCCGAGGAAAGACCCACAAGAGCGCCAATGTTAACAGGTTTAACAACGAGCATTCTGCAAAAGGCAAAATAAGTTCTTCTTTTTGTTCTATTAAAGCACCAACATCTTAAAGTGTTGGTGCTTTTTGCGATGTTTGAATTTCTGCTACAGTCCAGCGGAGAATTCGCTATTGTAAAGTCGCCAGATTTATATTATAAACTGAACAAATGTTCAAATTTATGTTGAATTGAATGTTTAATAGTAATAAAGCACTAAAGGGTAGGGATGATTAAGGACTCCTCAACAAAAGAATATGTCGCGGTTGCGGTGTTTTTAACGATTAATAATCTGGTCTATAACACGCTGCCGATTATTCTTGGTGGACTTGCTTCCCAACGCGGCTTTGATGAAGCACAGATTGGGTTATTGGGTTCCGCATTCCTCGCCGGGCAGATGATTACCAACATTACCGGTCCGCTTTGGGTGTCTCGGGTAAACTGGAAAAAGGCACTCACGGCGGCAATGGGTATATTTGCTGTCTCCATGGCCTTAAGCGCCCATGTTGAGTATTCTATGATCGCGCTACTTTATGTGATTGGCGGTAGTACCACCGGTGTTTCGCTTGCTTGTATGTTTTGTATGATCAGTAATATGAAAAATCCGGTACGGGCCTATTCAATCGCCCTTATTTCCCAATGCGTGATAGCGGGAGTTCTGGTCATTGTGTTTCAGTCATTTGCGCTACCCATGTACGGCCTTGAAGGCTTAAGTTACCTGATCACCGGAATTATTATCTTTGCTGTTTTGTTTGTTGCTTGGGTGCCGCAGGGTCTTTCTGCTCAACTGGGGAAATCGGCCACAGATCGGGTCGGACAAATAGCTGAACTGTTTTCACAGTTTGCGCCTTGGGCTTTTGTGGGGCTGCTGGGTGTGACCCTTTATTATACCGGACAGACAGGTGTCTGGGCCTTCGTGGAACGGATCGGAAACTCGCGATCATTTGATCCCGATTTTATCGGCATCGTGGCGTCGGGATCTTTGATCCTGTCCGGATTAGGCGCCTGGGCGGCGGATCTAACCGGTGATAAGCTTGGCAGCTTCAAACCATTGATCATTGGTATCGCGGTGTTTATTTTTGCGATGATCCTGCTTGCGGCGACGGAACATCCGTATCTTTATTTCCTCGCGATCACCATATATTCCTGCGCGTGGAACTATATGACCCCGTTTCAATTGCTAGTTGTCAAGCAGGCGGACCCCAGTGGCACGTATGCGTCCATGATCCCGGCGTTTCAAGCAATCGGCTCATCAGCGGGCCCCGCGATGATTGGACTGTTGATTGTCGGGGGTGGAGGATATCTGGCGGCTTATCTTGTCGCCATCGCTACAGCACTAATATGTCTACTGTTGTTCTGGGCCGCGCACAGGAATGCGTTGAGGTGATTAACCTACGACCTGTGTTTATTCCTAAGCAGTTATTCTTTATTAGTATAAGATATAATGTTAGTTTGGCACACTTTATTGGAGGGATTTATATGAAGACAAGAGATGGATCAACAAGTTACATTTGGCAATATGACGTCAAACCGGAATGTATCGATGAGTTTCGCGAGGCCTATGGACCAAAGGGTGTTTGGTATGATTATTATGCGCAAAGTGAGCACTATCTTGGAACGGATCTTTATGAGGATGATAAAGTGCAAGGGCGTTTTATTACGATAGATTATTTTTCGAATGGAAGTGCCAGAGAAGATCTGATTAGTAATAAATCAACCGAATTTCAGAAAATTGATGACCAATGGGAGCACGCAACGCAAGAAGAATTTTTTATTGGCCAGTTTGAGGTGAGGATTTAATTGCGACACAGATATAAATTGCTTAAAGGCGAGCCTATTTTTTAGTGAAATTGTAAATCTATAAATTTGTTTCTGGTGAAACAGACTAAGAAACCGCATTAGGCCTTCAACTGCCCTCACTTCTTCAGCGATGCAATCCAAAGCTCACACAGCTTCTGCGCTTCTTTGGCCGTAAATGTGCCGGAGCCAAGCCCGAATTCAAGCCAGAGACCGTCTTGCATGGCGGTAAGGCCAATGGCGGCAAGGCGAGGGGTGGTTTTAAGGGGGGTGCTTTTTTCAAGCTCCACGAAAATATCTTCAAGAAAACCCTCAAAGGCCCGGTTGGCTAGGTCATGGGCTTCCTTGACCGGTGGTGAGCTTTCAATCATGCCCCAGAAAACAATCCAGGCGCGTAAGGTCCGTTGATTCATAGAGATATTGTCAAAAGCGGTTTCTAGAAATTTGGAAAGCTTTTCTTCCGGTGTCCCGTTAACATCATTGGCCGCTGTAATCGCCCGCTCAAGTAGGGAGAGGGCGAGATCCTTGTAACTGTCCGCAATCAGGTCCTGCAAAGTTTCATAGTGATAGTTGATCAGTCCCACGGAAACTCCGGCTTCAGCGCAGATTTTTCGTACAGAGCATCCTTCAGCACCATGCTTCATCAGGCACTCTGTGGTGGCCTTAATCAGCTTTTCCTTAGCTTTGCCGTATGAAGGTTTGTTAATTTCTGCAGTCATTTCATCATCATAGAGAATTATTTTTAGAAAGTACGCATTTTTTTGTCGATTTTTATTGGCATGTTTAAATTTATCATATATAAAACTGAACGAATGTTCAAATTATAATTTTGAAGGTGAAAAAATGATTGAAAGATTTGGGAAAAATGCTGCACTGTTGCTGATTGATGTTCAGGAAGGTGTAGACGTTTTTGATTATTGGGGTGGTCCAACCGGGCGTCGCAATAACCCTGATGCGGAAGATAACATGCGAAAGCTTCTTGCAAATTGGCGTAAGGCTGGCAGAACTGTGGCCTATACACTGCATGACAGTCGTGAAGAAAATTCACCGCTGAAGCTTCATATTGAAACCGGAAACCTGAAGGAGGGCTTTGCTCCAGCCGAAGGCGATATTGTTGTGACCAAGGATGTGAACAGCGGCTTTGTGGGTACAGATCTTGAAATTCAGCTCCGCCGCGCCGGTATTGACCGGCTCATCGTTGTGGGATTTTTTACTAATTTCTGTGTGGAAACAACTGTGCGTATGGCAGGCAATATGTGTTTTGATACGTATCTTGTCCATGACTGCTGCGCGACAACAAACCGTATTGGCCCGGATGGTACCGATTATGATCCGGATCTGGTGCATAACTTGTCGGTTGCCAATATGCACGGAGAGTTTTGTACCGCGATCACTACCGAAGATGCGCTCAAGCTGATTGATGGTGATGCGAACCATCTGGATCGGGTTCAAGGTAATGAGTAAGAACGCCGTTCCATATGGTGTATCCAGTATGGTGGCGCCACTAAGGTCTGTAGCGGTACGTCGCCCGGGGCGGGAAATGCTCCATGCTGATATCAACAAATGGCATTACGCCAAGGAACTGTCGCCGACAAAACTTATGACGCAGTTTGAAGGCTTTGTGGATGTGCTTGGAAAATCCGGGGCGGAGATTCTTTGCTTTAACGATGAGGATGATGGCCTTGCGGATTCCGTGTTTACCTATGATGCGTCGCTGATGACACCAAAGGGAGCAATCTTGATGAATCCGGGTAAGGTACTTCGTAAAGACGAAGTGACGCTGCATAAGGGCTTTTACGCGGAGCATGGCATTGATGTGATTGGCGCGATTGAGGCTCCGGGAAGCATGGAAGCAGGAGATACACTGTGGCTTAATGATGAAACATTGGCAGTGGGCCGCGGATTTCGAACCAATCAAGCAGGCATCGATCAACTTCGTGCGCTTCTTAGCGATCAGAGCATCAACGTGGTTCAATTTGATCTTCCGGTTTATCATGGAAGCGCGGCGTGCCTGCATCTTATGTCAGTGGTAAGCCTTCTTTCAGAAAATATGGCGCTGATCCATGCACCACTGGTGCCGGTCGCTCTTTATCAGCTAATGCAGGGCATGGATTTTACCCTGTTGGAAGCACCAGAGGAGGAATTTGAAGAAAGTGGTAGCTTAAATTTAAATGTGCTGGCTACAGCGCCTATGAAAGTGATCACCGTTGATGGTTTTCAAGGAACGCTGAAATTAATGCGTGACGCAGGATGCGAAGTATCCGTCTATCCGGGGGACGAACTTTCAATTCCGTGCGAGGGAGGACCCACATGCATGACAAGACCAATATTAAGGAGATAACTATGTTCGAATATGCAATTACACGTAAACCAAGCAAATCCATGATTGATGGAATTTCTGAAGCAGCATTAGGTCTTCCTGACTATGAAAATGCACTCAGACAACATGCGGATTATATTGCTGCGCTTAAGGAATGCGGGCTGGAGGTTACAGAACTGGAAGCGGTTGAGGAGTTTCCCGACAGCTGTTTCGTGGAAGATGTGGCGCTCATGACGCCAAAATGCGCAATCCTGACCAACCCGGGTGCCGAAAGTCGTCGCGGCGAAGTCGCCCATATTGAAGATGCTGTTAGGTCTCATTATGGTGTGGTGGAACAGATCGTTTCCCCGGGTTATGTGGAAGCAGGGGATATTATGATGGTCGGTGATCATTATTATATTGGGCTATCCGAGCGCACCAATCATGATGGTGCGGATCAAATGATAGCCATCCTTGAAAAACACGGGATGACTGGCTCTGTGGTTGAAATGTCGGAAATGCTGCATCTCAAGACCGGGCTTGGCTATCTTGAAGATAATAATCTGGTCGCCTGTGGAGAGTTTTTATCGAAGCCAGAATTTCAGAAATATAACCTGATCGAAATTGATCAGGCGGACAGTTATTCGGCAAACAGCGTCTGGATCAACGGCACGGTCCTAGTGCCCAAAGGATTTGATAGCACGACTTCAGCGATCGAAAAACTGGGATACAACGTGCGCGAAGTAGACGTGTCCGAATATCAGAAGCTTGATGGTGGTCTGAGCTGTCTTTCTTTAAGGTTTTAAGATCTTAAAGTATTGGTTTTATTCAGGTAATGGGTGATCCGGGTTTAACGCCCGGTGTCCAATATCTACGATGCCAAAGCGTGTGTTTGTAAAAATAATCACACCGCGGCGTTTTGGATCATCCTTGTTAAAGCCAATATAGGCGCGGTGCCCGCCGCCAGTTCCGAAATGGTTGCGGTTGATGCTGCCTGTTGTATTTTCCCAGGCAAGTCCCATACCATGGCTGGTATCATAAAGGGGGTGGGTCAGTGCAATCCCCTCATCAATCGGAGTTTTGACTTCACCCATATGTGCCCGAAGGAACTTAATTGCATCGTTAAGAGTGATAAACATAGAACCCGCTGCATAAAGCGCCCCATGATCGACCAAGTTGCTGGTTCGTTCGCCGGACGCGAGATGGCCCTGAGCAAATCGGTATTTTTCACTTTCCGGCAGATGTAGGTAAGTGTTGGACATACCAAGAGGATCGAGAATTTCCTGTTGAACCAGTGTGTAATAATCCTGCTCCATATGGCGCGCGAGCACGTGAGACAGTACACCGTAGTTAAAGGATGAATATTGCCATTTCTCACCAGATTTTCGCGTTGGCTCAAACGCATTGATAGAGTTCCACAAGTCATGCACAGTGTATTCAGATCTTGGGGTGGGAGTGCTCTCATCAATACTGTAATCTTCAGGGAAAAGTGGCAGACCTGACATATGCGTTGCGAGATCTTGCAGTGATATATCAACATCTTCGAATGGCTTAAGACGTATACCATCTGGCAGATATTTGTTTACCGGATCGTCTAGGGATACATCACCACGTGCCGCCATAATACCGAGTAGGGTGGCAGTCATTGTTTTGGAATTTGATGAAAACTCGAAAAGGGTATCTGCGTTCGGCTTTACACCGGCCCCATCTTCCAATTCACCATAAGATTTTATCAAAGTTTCCCCATTTTCTATGTATGCGATGATCAAGCTTTGGTATTTTCCGGCCTCAATTTCACTTTCAATATGGGCATCCAGCGCTGGTTCAATAATGATGTTAGCTGCTGCCTTAGAGGTAAATATCAAAAACAGTAAAAGTGATTTTTTTATATATTTCATGAGCATATTCCAGTTTCCTCAAGTTTTAAATATAGTCACAAATATTGACCTATTTCAACACATTTTGAGGCCATGTTGAATTTGCTTTAAGTCTAAGTAAATAAAAAGAGAATCTGAGCTTGAAGCTCTACACATCCTGTGTTAAATAGAGCTATGTGAAGGGGGAGTTTTTGAGGGCGTCATGTGTAATGTGACAAAGAGTTTGGTATTTTTAATTGGTCTGATTTTTTGTTCATCAGCCCATGCAGCACTCGTCTCCTATAATTTTACAGCCGAATTGACCAGCGCTACTGGTACGCCGACGGGAGGTTCCCTCGTCGACACAGCAGATGGTTTTCTCATTATTACAGGATCTGTGTCCTATGATACGGCTGCGGCACCGAATTTAAGTGCGCCAAATTACCAGTCTTACCTCACAGGCACGATTGAAATTGATCAGTTTTCAGTTACTTCGCTTTTTCAATATGCCTATTCCCAGGACAATAGTGGCCAGAACTTTGGTATTGTTCATCAGGGAATAGGAGGGCCTACCACGCTATTCCATTTGCAAGATAGCAGCAATAGCCTATATACGGGTTTAGATTTGCCGGCTGCACTCTTTTTAACGGAGCCAGTTGCAGAGATTATTTTTTCGGAAGGCCTGTTAGGATCAGACCCTTCGGTAACATTCACAATTACATCATTGAACTCGCCTGTCTCGGCAGTTCCAATTCCTGGCGCGCTACCACTGTTCATGGGAGGATTGGCGGGGCTGGCAGTTATTCGACGGCGCAAGAGGCTTCCAGAATAGTTTATTCTAAAGGCACTGCTGCATTAATGAAATGCGCGATATCAACACCATTATCAGAAAGCGGTAATTCGAGCCAGAGGGCTGGATTGGCCGGTGCATCCAATTTGGGGATGGTGCCTACGCCAATCGCATAACTTGGTTCGTACAGATATTTTATATGCTGAGTGATTTTATTTACGGTATCTTCTGTGGGTGGGGCGTTGCTCGCAATTTGCCCTTTGAAGGTTGTTTGGCCCCAAAGAGACATATAACGTTTCCCCGCAAAAACGGTAATCCGGCTTCCAAATGATCCGTCACCAGCTGTTAATAAGCGCATATGTTCTGCCCATTCTTCGAACTCTTCGAGTTCGAAATCCTTCCATGATGGCAGAATTCTACCTTTTAACTTCCCTTTCCAGATTTTGAATAAACCATCAAGTTCACGAAGATCGACAGTTGGTTTTTGGTCGACTTCAAAGAAATGAGCATCAAGCGAGCGTCCGCTATCACGATATTCAATTACGTGTTTCGGATTCTTAAACTTCAGCCTTTTTCTTTTCTTGTATGTCATTTGTTTGGTTCTACGCCGATGGTTGACTTAGTTGCAAGCTGGGAATTGTGTACCCATTTACGAAAAGTGTAAAGAAAATTGTAAGCTCGCGAATGCTGTCATTCAGAAGCTTGAGCGATTTATCGGTGGTGATAAACAGGTAAAACCGCATTTAAAAAATGTGCGGCTTTTATACCGTCTTCCGCGAGTGGAAGTTCTAACCAAACTGTGGGTAAATATGAGCTGTCCGGCTTGGGTAAGGTACCAATACCTAAACAGATTGTCGGTTCATGGAGATATTTCACATGTTTTCGAAGCAGGTCAATAGTTTCACCAGCTGTGTTAGGTTCGTTGTCCACAAGCTCTTTAAAAGTTGTGTTGCCCCAATATTCCGAATATTTCTCACCAATGATCAGAATATCCGTTTTACCTATTTCTGCATGTCGTCGGCAAATAACCCGCATATTTGAATGCCAGCCTTTAAAATCTTCAAAATGAAAGTTGTTCCAGGAAGGAAGTAATTCTTTCTTTCTCCTACTGTTTCAAATTTCATAAAACTCGTAAATTTTTCCAACGGAAGCAGGTAATTGAAAATCAATATGGAAAAAATGTGCGTCGAGTGTTCGATCGCCGTCCCGATAGTTGATGATATATCTGGTATCCAATTGTCCTACAAATGAAGCCTTCGTATCACCCATAAATCATACCGATTGTTTTGTGCCTTGGTGGATCGCGAACGAGTGTTGTCTTAAATTCGAATGAAGTCAATCGTTTATATGTTAAGACACTTGCAGATTTTTAGTCATCAGGCAAAATAGATTTACCGTAAGCTACAATATCCATATCGATTACATCCACTGTAAAGCTTTTGGTTCGGCCAATGTGTGGGCTAATCGTATCGATCATATGATCGCTCAAAGCTTTTTTCTGTTCGGGCGTTCTACCAGACAGAATTTTAAGGTCGATGTGAATATAATCGTTTCTGCTTTGCCCAGAGCGGTACATGTCGTACCCAATGGCCCTTGCTTTAATGGACGCACGATCAAACAGGCCTGCACTGTTCACAGCGTCAAACGCGACATCAAGCAGATGTTTTATGTCGACTTCCTGCTCAATATCGCGTGTATATTCAATTATGCAGTGCGGCACTTACATACGGCCTTCGCGAATTTTAATGCCTTCAACGGCGCCCACAACCATGCGGTTTACAGCGTTTAAGCCAATATTATCCGGGTCGCGCGCTGGGATGGATGCAAAGCCGATAGCCGCTGCTTTTGGATATTTGGCGAAAATTTCTTTGAACATTGCGGCGAGTTCGTAACTTGTCGGTCCGTCAGGCGTTGGATAATTATGATATGGCATTTCCGATGCATCCAGTATATCAAGATCAATATGCACGTAAATTTTGTCAGATACTTTACTGAGTGCGTCCATCTGGTCATAGACATTTTGTGTTATGTTGCGGATATCATCAACCGTGATATTTGCAATGCGATTAGTATCCAGCAAGTGTTGCTCCAGCGGATCAACATCGCGAAGGCCACCCGTAACAATATGACTGGAAGGGAGTGACGGTTCTAGCTTGCTGTCGCGGCGGATCTGATGCAGAGCTAAGCCGTTAATCACTGCCAGTGGCATTCCGCCCAGGGATCCAGAACGTGTTGTTTCCGGTGTATTATAGTCGCCATGGGCATCGAGCCATAGAATTGATACCGATGATGGATCAGTGGAGGTCAGAGACTGCTGGAGTCCGCCGAGCATACCAATGGCTGAAGGACAGCTCGCGAGAAAACCAACTGTGAAGAAACCATCTGCTTCATTTTGCATGACATTTTCGGCTAGGCGACCGTTGGCATAGCCCATTCTGCGCCAGCTACCGTATTCACTGGCTTCACGCTCCGATAGTTCTGCATGGGAAACACGAATTTCTGCATTAAGTTCGCGAAGCATATCCTGAATACCACCATTTACCATGACTTCCGGGCCGTCAAGGGCGTTTTGTCCGCCTGATCCCGGTCGGTGAGACTGCGCAGCGAGTGCGATGCGCATGCTGCCGTCTTCATTAAAATAGTTTCTGTCAGTTGTATCGTCTTTCTTCACCAACTGCGCGGAGGCTATTGATGGCAATATTGATATCGCCAAAGCATATTTCAGAGGCCCTAATTTCATGATTTTACTTCCTTATTAAATGTTTTAATTCAGTTTTTTATTTTCCTGCCCGGATTTTTATGCCCTCAACTGCAGCAACAACCATACGGTTTACAGCGTTAAGTCCGACATTGTTCGGATCGCGTTTTGGAATGGACGCGAAACCAATAGCTGCAGCTTTTGGATATGTTGAAAATATTTCTTTAAAGAGTGCAGCCAATTCATAACTTGTTATCCCGTCCGGTGACGGAGAGCCGTGATAGGGTACCTCCGATGGATGAAGAAGATCCAGGTCTAAATGGACATAAATTTTATCTGAAACGGCGCTGAGCGTATCCATCTGGTCGTAGACATTCTGCGTTAGATTGCGAATGTCATCCACTGAAATATTGGCGATGCGATTGGTATCCAGAAGATTTTGTTCAAGAGGATCCACATCGCTTAAGCCTGCAGTAACAATATGACTGGACGGTAGAGCAGGTGCCAATTTGCTGTCCCGGCGGATCTGGTGAAGCGCCAGGCCATTGATCACTGCAAGCGGCATACCGCCAAGGGAACCGGACCTTGTTGTTTCTGGCGTATTATAGTCTCCATGAGCATCGAGCCATAGAATTGATACCGAAGAGGGATCAGTGGAGGTCATAGATTGCTGAAGTCCGCCGAGCATACCAATGGCTGATGGGCATGTTGCCAGAAAACCAACGGTGAAATAGCCGTCTGCCTCGTTTTGCATGACATTTTCAGCAAGCCGCCCATTGGCATAACCCATTTTACGCCATCTGCCGTATTCTGTTTGCTCTCGTTCTGACAATTCCGCATTGGAGACGCGTACTTCAGCGCCAAGATCGCGCAGGATGTCCTGTATGCCGCCGTCCGCCATTGTAATAGGGCCGTTTTCATCCAAAGAGCTCGTAGATTCTGGCATATGAGTTTGTTTGGCAATTGCGATACGCATGGTACCATCTTCATTAAAATAGTTGCGTTCTGCCGTATCGTCTTTTTTCACCAATTGCGCGAAGGCAATCGCTGGTAGTAATGATAACAGAAGTGCGTATTTCAGTGGCCCTGATTTCATTTGTGAATTCCAAATGGACTTTATTATTTGAGATCACAAAAAGTTACTATATTACATAAGGGAGAGTCAATTGCAGCCTAGTGCTTAGCGTACCTGACGTAGCAACACGCCTTTTATCTTCCTAAGATAAGGAACAATATGCCTGATAATGGGGGTATTATCCAGAAAACCGGTTTCATGAATGTTTGTTTTTGATGGGCGTTGAAAACCGAGATTCTTTGAAAAGTAATAGATGTTTTTGCCTGGATTCTGGTTGCGAAATACGTTTATTGCGCCATCATAATGCATTGGGCCACCATCGGGGTGCCCTTCAGGACGTTTTAGCAGAGTTTCCAGAAAAACGATAAGGTCATCCAGGCATTTTCCATTTACTGCATAAAAATGAGTGCATAACATATCTTTATTGAGCATACGCCAACCAAGGGGTGTTTCTGGTTCATCAAAAGAATGGCTGAAGTAGACAAAATCCCAGTCCAAGTTTTTGAGCTCAGAAATAGCTTGTTCGCTGACATTTAATATGTCTTTTGAAAAAGTGATGTCATCTTCCAACACCAAAATGTTTCTAAGGCCATCTCGGTGCGCATTTTTCAAAATACTTAAATGGCTTAAGAAACAACCATGTGTTCCTGCTGTTGGAAATCCTGCTCGGTCCTTTGGGGAATATGCTTCGATAAAACCTATTTTATCAGTATCGATAGGTAGATTAAATCGGGAGAATTCCTCTCTGGTTTCGTTTCTTCTATCTTCGCGGATTCTTAAATTAATAATGTTCGCACGATCGAAAAATTCAATAATGTTTATCATAGCCAGAACATGGCAGATGAAAACATGCTTGTCGAATATAAAATTATCTTCTTTATGCATTTCCAAAGAGCTAGTAATAAGAACATAACGAAAAGCAGGAGCATTAATGGCGAATAATAACAGGTGTAAAAATGAGCGTTTTCTAGAAGGATCGCATGGTGTTTTTCGCGATCTCGGGCGTGTGTTTGAAATCGCCTGGGATTTTTTTGGTGGATTTAATAAATTGCGCGGTATCGGGCCCTGTGTAACAGTCTTCGGATCCGCGAGATTTAACGAAGGCGAACTCTATTATGACTTGGCGCGTGCAGTGGGTAAAAGGCTCGGAGAAGAAGGATACGCGGTC
>JANQJN010000052.1 GCA_028281625.1 Emcibacteraceae bacterium
GCCTTTAATGCCATTAATGCGTTCAGTGATCATTTTAATGTCCGCCGCATCCAGGTGGGTCAAAAAATGGATCTTGGATATAGCGGGGAAGGGGTGCTCAGCCGCATCGAAATGCAAAAGGACTTTGATAATCTTATTGTGGTTGAGCGGGACGGTAGCGAATATAAAAGCTATATTGAAGAGCTTCCCAGTCAGATTATTACCCGCCATGCTGCCGGTATTATTGATGACAGCCTGTTTCTTGCGGCCCAGCGCCAGGGTTTGCCGCAAATAGTCATAGTGGACCTTATCCGTATCTTCAGTTATGACGTCGATTTTCAGCGTGAAATACGTCGGGGTGATCAATTTGAAATTTTCTATGAAAGAAAACTCTCCGAAGACGGACGCAGAGTACAGGAAGGAAACATCCTATTTGCCAAATTGATTCTAAGCGGAAGAGAAATAAACCTCTATAGACATACGCCTGATGGAAAAGATTTTGCTGAATATTTCCATGAAGACGGTCAAAGTTCAAAACGGGCGCTGATGAAAACACCAATCGAGGGTGCTCGCCTATCATCTTATTATGGAAACCGACGTCACCCTGTGCTTGGTTACAACCGTTTGCACAAAGGCGTGGATTTTTCTGCGCCCACCGGCACACCAATTATGGCCGCCGGAGATGGCGTGGTAGAACGTGCCAGCTGGTTTGGCACCTTTGGAAATTATGTGCGCATTCGTCACAATGGCACCTACAAAACGGTGTACGCTCATATGAGCAAATATGGCCGCGGAATCAAAAAAGGTGTACGGGTAAAACAAGGTCAAATTATTGGTTATGTTGGCGCCACTGGCCGCGTGACGGGCCGGCACCTTCATTATGAAGTTCATATGAACGGTGAGGCGGTAAATCCGTTGTCTCTGGACATTCCGTCGGGAATCAAACTGGAAGCGGAAGCGCTTCAAAAGTTCCAGGTCGCCATGAACACTACCAATCAGCAAATCACCCAGGCAAAATCCCATATTTTGTTAACCCGTGACATGCCAACATTAGATAACGCCATCAGTCCATAAAAATTATTTTGATTAAACACTCATCTCGATACCATTGGCACCCGCTGTGACTTTGACTGTGCCGCCATCATGTATTTCACCTGAGAGAATCATATCCGCGAGCTCGTCCTGTACATGTTGCTGGATCACCCGTTTGAGCGGGCGTGCACCATACACCGGATCATAGCCGGTATGTGCAAGCCAGTCCCGCGCCGTAATGTCCAGATCAAGGGTGATCTTGCGATCTTCGAGGCGCTTTTCAAGGCTCGCAAGCTGAATATCAACAATCGCATGCATGTGTTTCTCAGCAAGTCTATGAAAGAGCGTGATTTCATCAAGGCGGTTGATAAACTCAGGGCGGAAATTCGCCCGCACCACTTCCATCACATCTTCACGAACCGAATCAACATCATCATTCGCGCCAAGTCCCGCAAGAATTTCACTGCCGAGATTTGAAGTGAGAATAATCAGCACATTTGAAAAGTCCACTGTGCGCCCCTGACCATCGGTCAAGCGACCATCGTCCAGCACCTGAAGCAGGATATTAAAGACATCACCATGGGCCTTTTCAACTTCATCAAACAGCACCACTTGATAAGGTCTTCTGCGCACAGCTTCGGTGAGCACGCCGCCTTCTTCATAGCCAACATAGCCGGGAGGGGCACCGATTAATCTGGCGACCGCGTGCTTCTCCATGAATTCTGACATATCGATCCGCACCATCGCCGTTTCGTCGTCAAATAGATAGTCTGCGAGCGCCTTGGTCAGTTCAGTTTTACCAACACCGGTTGGGCCGAGGAAAAGAAATGATCCTATGGGACGCCCTTGTTCCTGAAGGCCGGCACGGGCGCGTCTCACTGCTGCCGAAACGGCCTTTACCGCTTCATCCTGCCCGATGACACGCTTTCCAATATTTTCTTCCATGGAAAGAAGCTTTTCCCGCTCACCTTCAAGCATTTTATCAACTGGTATACCCGTCCAGCGGCTGATCACCGCAGCAATATCATTGTCGCTTACTTCTTCTTTAAGCAACTGATTATCATCGGCGGAGCCCGTATTTACGGCTTCCAGTTTTTCTTCAAGCGCTGGTATTTCACCGTATGTAAGCTCACCGGCGCGGGCAAGATTACCTTCGCGTTGGGCTTGCTCTAGTTCAACCCGAGCCGCATCGAGGCGCTCCTTAATTTTCTGATCGCCTTCAATGCGGTCTTTTTCCGCCTGCCA
>JANQJN010000103.1 GCA_028281625.1 Emcibacteraceae bacterium
ACCCACACGCGCTCAACAAGTCCAGTTATCCCTTGCATATTTTTCACGCTTCGCTACGTTCAAATTGTACGTTAACAATATGGGGCATTAGGTATGATAACAACTGAGTTTATTGTTACGGCATTAATTGTCGTGTTATTACCGGGAACGGGTGTCATTTACACCATTTCCACAGGGCTTTTCTTGGGAAGCCGCGCAAGCATTCTGGCGTCGATTGGTTGTACCATCGGAATAGTCCCTCATTTGATCGCGACGATTTTTGGCCTGGCGGCTTTACTCCATGTGAGCGCTGTCGCCTTTCAAGTGGTAAAGTTCATTGGTGTGGCTTATCTTTTTTACCTGGCGTGGGGCATGTGGAAAGACACTGGCACTTTTGAACTTAAAAAAGACGGTAAGAAGCGCGATGGTTTCGGTATTGTTTTAAAGGGTTTTCTGATCAATATTCTAAACCCTAAGCTCTCCATTTTTTTCCTCGCGTTTTTGCCGCAGTTCGTTCCAGCCGCGAGCGAAAATGCAATGGGCCACATGTTTGCGCTGAGCCTCACATTTATGGCGCTCACATTTACTGTATTTGTTTTCTATGGTATCTGCGCCGGACTGTTTAGTGAGCTTGTCCTTAAGTCACCTAAAGTCATAAGAAATGCCCAGCGATCCTTTGCGCTTACATTCGCTGCTCTTGGAACAAAACTGGCATTTACCGACCGCTAAAACTAAAAAGAGGTACCGGCAAGCCGGTACCTTAATAAAGTTTGCTGGGATAGTTAGGGAAAACTATTCTTCTTCGCTCTCTCTGACAGCGCCTTCTTTAAGCATCACGTCATCAAGGATACCGGCGTTTACACGAACCGCATTTTCAATTTCCTCAGAAATTTCCGGATTATCTTCAAGGAAACGTTTGGCGTTTTCGCGGCCTTGCCCAATACGCTGACTGTCGTAGGAATACCAGGATCCCGACTTTTCAACGATGCCCGCTTTAACACCAAGGTCAATCAGTTCACCTTTTTTAGAGATTCCCTTGCCGTACATAATATCAAATTCAATCACTTTAAATGGTGGCGCAACCTTGTTCTTCACCACTTTTACCCGTGTCTGGTTGCCAACAATTTCATCTTTTTCCTTGATGGCACCAATGCGTCGGATATCAATACGCACTGACGAATAAAACTTAAGCGCGTTACCACCCGTGGTCACTTCAGGGCTACCATACATCACACCGATCTTCATACGGATTTGGTTGATGAAAATAACCATGCAGTTTGATTTGGAAATGGACCCGGTGAGTTTGCGAAGCGCCTGGCTCATCAAACGCGCCTGAAGACCAACATGACTATCGCCCATTTCACCTTCAAGTTCCGCACGTGGTGTAAGAGCTGCCACACTGTCCACCACCAGCACATCAATGGCACCGGAACGCACCAGCGTATCAGTAATTTCCAATGCCTGCTCACCTGTATCGGGTTGTGAAATCAAAAGGTCATCCAGATTAACCCCAAGTTTGCCCGCATAAACCGGATCAAGTGCGTGTTCTGCATCCACAAAAGCAGCCGTACCACCGGCCTTCTGTACTTCAGCAGCAACATGAAGAGCCAGCGTGGTTTTACCAGAACTTTCCGGTCCGTAAATTTCGATAATCCGTCCTTTGGGAAGCCCACCTATACCAAGCGCAATATCAAGCCCCAAAGATCCTGTAGAAATAGCATCAACATCAACTGAACTATTTTGCCCCAATTTCATAATTGAGCCTTTACCAAATGCCCGCTCAATTTGTCCCAATGCAGCATCTAGTGCTTTTTGTTTATCCATATTGTCCTGTCCAACCAACTTTAAATTTGATGATGCCATTTTATGTCTCCTTCTATATCCCATATGCGGTTGTGGCTTGTAAACAAAACTATATGTACCCTATTTGTTCTTTATTGTAAAGAACTTTATAAATACCTATAAATAAACAATAATATATAATTTTATCGATATTTGTTCCCATTATTTACACTAAAAAAGAACAAAATATTCACCATTTTGAATATAAAAAGAAAGAATCAGGTGTTGTAATTGCAAGAATAGCGATCAGGATTACTTATCCAGGACCTCTTTTACCTGTTCGGCAAGTTGCTTCAGGCTGAATGGCTTTGAAAGAAAATTGAAATCTTTATCCATTAGATTGTCATCCAGGGCATCTTCAGCATATCCTGAAATAAAGATCACTTTGAGGTTAGAGTCTGTTTCACGGATTTTCTTAACAAGGCTTGGTCCGTCCATTTGCGGCATCATCACGTCACTGATCACAAGATCGATTTTTGCTTCCGTCTCTGCGAGGACATTGAGCGCGGATACACCGCTGTCCGCTTCATAGACCGTATAGCCTTTATTCTTAAGAGCGCGCGAGGCAAACATACGCACGGCATCTTCATCTTCCACCAGGAGGATGGTACTGCTACCGGTAAGATCCTGTGCTGGTTCATCCGCATTTGTTTGCTCTTCCACGGTGTCAAATTCTTCTTCTTCGCCTTCTAAATGTTTTGGCAGATAAATTTTAAAAGAGGTCCCTACCCCTACTTCACTTTCCGGAAAAACAAATCCATTGGTTTGCTTGATAATACCGTATACTGTTGATAGCCCGAGACCAGTCCCTTTGCCCACATCTTTGGTGCTGAAAAATGGTTCAAATACTTTTCCAAGATGCTCTTTAGCGATGCCGGTACCATTGTCATTTACTTCCAGCAGTACATATTCGCCTTTTGGGAATATTTGGTAACGTTTGCCTATTCTTATCGATTCTTCAGCGCTAACATTTCTGGTTTTAATTTCAAGCTTGCCGCCATCAGGCATGGCGTCCCTGGCATTAACGCAGAGATTAATAATCACCTGCTCGAGCTGGCCTTGGTCCACCCTCACAGGTTCAATATCCCGGCCATGGTTCATTTCAAGCTCAATATTACTACCAATCAATCGTCTGAGAAGGTTAGATAGCTCCGCAACCACGTCAGTCATAATCAGCACTTTCGGCCTTAAGGTCTGCTGCCTTGAAAAAGCGAGAAGTTGACGCACCAGATTTGCTGCGCGATTTGCATTTTGCTTTATTTGAATTATATCTGAGAATGACTGATCCCCCGGCCCGTGCTTTACAAGTAGCAAATCACAAAATCCGGTTATAGCCGTAAGAAGGTTGTTAAAGTCATGCGCCACACCTCCGGCAAGTTGGCCAACAGCCTGCATCTTCTGAGACTGTGAAAATTGCAGCTCAAGGTTCTTTTGTTCAGTGATATCAATAAGATAAACGATAACCTCATCATCAATGTCTTTGGCCTTGGTGATGTAAAATTGCCCCTGTTTATCGCTGAGCCCTTTAAAACGTAGTTCAATCATAGGACTAGGTTTATCTAGCTCTACGGTTTTTTCGATTTCCTTGAATACATCGATGGCGTTTTCTTCTGTGAGAATAGCAGAGAGATCATCGTTCTCTTCAAGGTCAAGGCCGGCGATAAAATTGCTGAATACTACGTTCTTTTCTTTAATTTCACCGCCACGACTTACAATGGCAATGCCAATGGGAGAGCTCCAAAAGAAACTATTTTCCATACCGGTTTGCAAGTCATTGCTTTTAGCTTGGCTAGCGTCTGCCTCCTTGCCCATAACCAGATAGGTTGAAACATCGTCAGCGACACCACCCTTCCAGTCGACGACCTGCGCCGAAAATTTTTCTCCAGAATGAACATTAAATCGGACAGTATTTTTTAAATTGTTTGTAGAATGCTGTGTAATTTCTGAAAGATCCAGTGGCAAATCCGGCGCGCTACCATTTCCAAAGAGCATTTTTTTGAACGCATCATTAATGTAGGTGATTTTATCATTTTGCGAAATCGCAAAAAAACCGATTCCAGAGCTGCCAAAAAACCGCCCGAGATTATCAAAGCTATCCGGATCGGTTGCTTCGATTTTTAGCGGCACTTCTGCCTTGGCATCTTCAAATATACGCCAGGAATAAAAGTCACCATTCTTTTGAATTTTTTCGACTTCAAACTTTAAAAACTCTCCGGTGTTCCTGACTTCAGCAACAACCATTTTAATTTGATCTTTACCTAAAGAGGAAAGAACAGTCTGGATCGTGTTTTTATTTGAAATATCCAGTTTTAATGGTGACTTGGGTTCCCCAAATTCAAATTTTTCAAAAAGCGTTTTCGCGGCCTTATTTGCATATACCAGATCACCAGCAGGCGAAGTCATAATCATTGACACGCCCATATTGTCGGTTTTAAGCGTCGGATAATTGGAAGTAACTGAGGTGTTACTTGATTTTGATTTTTTTAATTGATTGGCAATCACGAGCGCAGCCGCCAGTAAAAACAGCGCTGCAAAATAATATCCATAAGAAGGGGCACCGAATGCGATGCCCGCCATCACTGCAGCACAGGCGAACAAAACCCCCACACCGCCGATTGATAAGAAGTACGAAAAATCAAATGAGATTGAATTTTCATTTTTGCTCATATTTATAATGTCCTCGCATTTTTATAAATATCTGAACCAGCAGGATTATTCCCTTGGCGCCTCATAAACAAGTCTTTCGCCCTTCTTTAGTCGCATCACGAAGCCAATCACTTCCGCGACCGCTTGATAATGATCCCCGTGAATTTCTTCATCAACTTCCACTGCCGCATAGAGTGTTCTTGCAAGCGGTGGATTTTCGAGCACCGGAACATCATTTTCTTCTGCGACTTCCCTTATTTTAAATGCCAGATTATCAACCCCTTTTGCAACCACTTTTGGCACTGCCATTTCACCATGTTCATATTTTAACGCCACCGCATAATGGGTCGGGTTGGTTACGACCACGTCCGCTTCCGGCACAGCTGCCATCATGCGGGATCTGGCCCGGTCCATACGGATTTGCCTCAGCCTTGCTTTGACAAGCGGGTCTCCGTCTGATTGCTTATGTTCATCCTTCACTTCTTGTTTTGTCATACGCATTTTTTTAATGAACTGGAACTTTTGGAAAATATAATCAATCCCTGCAACAACCGCCATAAGCGCAACAACCCCAATGAGAACTCTGATCACAAGCGCATAAACCACATCCACCATCGCTGATGGCTCAAGTGTCATCATATTTTCAAGTATTTCTTTATCCGGCCAAACGATGATCAGTACCACCGCAGAAACAATTATCAGTTTGAAGATCGACTTGGTAAATTCCATCAAATTTTGCATGGAGAACTTATTTTTAAAGCCGGAAATCGGCGATATTTTATTGAGCTTTGGTTGAATTTTTTCAAATGTAACCATCGGACGGTGTTGCACCATCGCACCAGCGAGCGCTGCAGTAACAAGGATAATGGCTGGCAGCACCAGAAAGATCGCTATTTGTGTGACGAGGTCGCCAATATAAGTACTCAGCCCATCTGAATCCATCGGTATCAAATAGGATTGCTCAAGGATGTTAGCCATCACCTGACGTAAATTGGTCGCAAGCCCCTGTATGGCGACAACCGCGACAATAGCCGCACCAAAGAGCACAAACCAGTTCTTAATCTCCTGGCTTTTTGCAAAATCCCCTTTCTGCAAAGCGTCAGCAAGCTTCTTCTGGGTCGGTTCTTCCGTTTTTTGAGCGTCGTCCTGTTCCGCCATTTATAGAAGCGCTCCAATGCTTGTTTCAAGGTAATCAAGATACCATGTCATGGCAGCAGCGAGAACCACCATCAAAATCAGAAATCCCATAGTGATATTCACCGGTATCGCAACAAAAAACACCTGTAGCTGCGGTATTAAGCGCGCTATTACGCCGAGCCCCGCGTTAAACACCAGTGCATAAACAATCACCGGTGCGGCTATTTGAAGGCCAAGTTTAAAACTATTCGCCACTGTGTCAGAAATAAGTTCCGCAAAACCACCGATCACAATTTCACCGCCAATGGGAAAAAGGTTGTAACTGTTATACATGGCTGAAATCATCAGGTGATGAAGATCAGTGACAAATACAAGCGTTACCCCAAGTAGCGTAAGAAACGTTGCAACAAGCGAACTTTGTCCGCCCTGCGCTGGATCAAATGCCTGCGCCATGGCAAGGCCGGATTGCATAGCAATGACGGTGCCACCAACATGCAGAGCACTTACAAGGAGCCTAATGGAAAAGCCAAGCATAATTCCGATCAGGACTTCCTGAACAATCAATACGCCAAGTGCGATTGGAGATTCGGGCATGATGGGAACTTGTCCATTTACAAGTCCGTAAATGATCAGCGACACGCTTAATGCCAAAAAAAGTCTGACCCGTGGCGGAATACTGGTTTCCCCAAGCGCTGGCAGCGTCATAATCATGGCGCCAAGCCTTGTAAAGATTAAAAAAAATCCAAAAACCTGTTGAGGCAGAAAATCAAACAAGGCCGACAATCCGATCTGCTAATCGCTGCATGAATTCGCCAAGAGTATCCCCCATGTATGGCAGAAAAATAAGCAACGAGAAAAAGATCGCGATAATTTTAGGAACAAACGTCAGAGTCATTTCCTGAATTTGTGTTAATGCCTGAAACAGGGAAACAACCAGTCCAACCACAAGTGCGATCAGCATAATCGGACCGGCAACCATGATAATGACCCATAATCCATCGCGAGCAACATCAATAACATCGGCGCCGTTCATTATGTATTCCTGTGTTTGTTAAGTAAGAACCACCCGATTACATCGGCATTTTGATGATATCGTTATAGGCTGATATCACTTTGTCACGGACGGCCACAACAGTTTCCAGTACCATTTCAGCATTTTGCACTGTTGTCACAACATCAACGAGGTCCGTGTTCCCGTTTAGCGCCTGTACACCGGCATTCGCGCTTTCATCGATGGCGCCTGCTGTGCTTTTCAGTGTTTCAGAAACCATATCGGAAAAAACGCCCTTATCCCGATTGCCGTCAAGAGAACCAATGGAACCTACAGAACCGACTGAGTTAGTACCAGCCTGGTTCTTAATGGTATTTGCGTAAGCATTTGCAGCGTCAAGAGATTTTAAATCAGCCATTTCGGTAACTCCTGTTGTTAGCGTAGCAGATCAACTGTACGCATAATCAAATTCTTTGATACATCCATCGCATTAAGATTGCTCTCGTAACTGCGCTGGGCCTGCTTCATATCCATCAGTTCCACAAGACCATTTACGTTTGTGGTTTTGATGTAGCCGATTTCATCGGCAGCCGGATGACCAGGATCATAGCGCATGCCAAATTCCGACTGATCATGAAGAACCTTTTTAACTTCAACGGTATTAACACCCGATTCACGGTCCAGTACATTTTGAAACGTTAGACTTTTACGCCGGTATGGGTCTTCACCAGGCGCGGTCGCGACTGAGTCCTGGTTTGCTAGGTTTTCCGCAATAATCCTCATTCTGACATTCTGCACCTTCATTCCTGAGGCCGATATCAACATTGATTTTGTTAAATCCATTTTAGTCTCCTGGCCTGATAAAGCGGGCCACGCTCTTATTAGTTCTTACCAAGTGCAGTTTTGAGCATACCAACATGCTTTTTATAGAGGTTGGTCGCCAGTGTATATTCCATTTGAACTTCCGCCATTTTGGTGAGTTCCCGTTCAAGATCAACGGTATTCCCATCCGGCGTTGTTTCTAAATATTCTGAGGTTTCCTGTCTGATCTGGAAAGACGCAGTAGTACCACCGAGCCCCGTCATATGACGCGGATCGCTTGTTTTCATCGCTATTCCAGTCTGACCATTGCCGGACTGGCTTGAATTGTTCAAGTGTGATTGAAAACTGACTTTCTTCAGATCCTGCGAGACGTATCCCGGAGTATTCGCGTTGGCAATATTCTGTGCCAGGACTTTTTGCCTCTCATTTAACCAGGTCATTTTCTGGTCAAGGCTCTTGAACAACGAAATGTTCTTCAAATCCATTATTTTTCCCTAAGCCGTGTTTCTTAAGCCCAATTTTTGCTCAAGGTGGCTTCAGACTACACTATAAAAATACAAATGTAAATTTGTAGATTTAAATACATTCTGGAGCCAGACTATTAACAATGTGTTAATATTTTTAAATACATACTTAAATTTTTAGATAAATACAAACTAAGTTAGAATTTTCAAAAAAAATAGCTTAGCATTTGGTAAATTATGGTTAATGATGAGGCATCATTGTCAGGAACGATTCGATGAGTGAAGAGGGTAAAAACGAGATAAAACGCCAAAAAGCCGTTGCGCTTGAGCAACAGGGTGACCGTGCGGATATCCCGAAAATTACCGCCAGCGGTTCGGGTAAAAACGCTGAAAAAATCCTGCGTCTTGCCTTTGATAATGATGTAAAAGTGCGCCGTGATGAAGAGCTTGTTGAAATACTGTCCAAGTTTGATGTGGATAGTTTGATCCCGATCGATGCGCTTGGAGTGGTATCAGAAATTTTAAGTCACGTGTATCAGGAAAATGTGAAACTGAACGAAGCGCGGCACGCGGAAATGAGCCAGCAGGAAAACAAGTAAAAATGGAAGAAATGTCACTTGGATCAGCGGTACTTCAATCATTACTTGCTCTTGGGTTTGTAATTGCCCTGCTTGTGGCATTTGCTTACGGTGTTAAGCGGCTTGGCTTCATTGCCCGGGTGACAGTGGATCAGGAGGGCGAACAAAAGCGCCGCTTGAATATTGTGGAAATATTACCGGTGGATGCTAAAAGAAAACTGGTGCTGATCCGCAGAGACGATAAAGAACATCTTATAATGCTGGGCGCAGAACGCGACTTGCTGATTGAACAAAATATTGATCCAAAACCAGGAATGCCAAAGAAAATTGACGTCTCCTAACGGGTTTTGGGTAACGAATTAAAATATGAATTTTAAAACGCTTACTTTAAAAAGTTTGGCCATACTTCTGGGTATGCTGTTCGCAGGTATTTTTGCGACAGCGTCCGCCCAGGAACTCTCTATCGATTTAGGCGAAGATTTCGCCCTTTCCGGTCAGATTGTCCAGCTGTTGATGCTGATGACGGTGTTATCACTGGCACCGGCGATCCTTGTTGTAGTAACATCATTTACCCGCATCATCATTGTCTTTTCATTGCTCAGAAGCGCCATGGGGACTCAGCAGACACCACCCAATGTAGTACTGATCAGTCTCGCGCTATTTATGACTGCCTTCATCATGGCACCAACCATTACGACCGCTTACAATCAGGGGGTTACCCCGCTTATTGAAGGCACTATCACGGAAGATCAGGCCTACGATCAAATCGTCACACCGTTTCATTCATTTATGATGAGCCAGGTTCGGGAAAAGGATCTTCAGCTTTTCATTGATCTCTCGCAAAGCGAACTACCCGCCGAAGCGGCAGACACGCCCATTCAGGTTCTGGTTCCCGCCTTTATTATCAGTGAGTTACGCCGCGCCTTTGAAATCGGCTTTCTAATTTTTATCCCCTTCATCATCATCGATATGATTGTCGCATCAATCCTTATGTCCATGGGTATGATGATGCTGCCACCAGTGCTGATATCGCTGCCGTTTAAGCTGATCTTTTTCGTCATGGTGGATGGATGGCATTTGCTTGTGGGAAGCCTCATCCAAAGCTTTGGGCCCGGCGCCGCACCGCCGGGGATAACTTAGCTAGGGCTATTAATACGCCACCCCTAAAACTTGCGCCAGAACTGCCACCATTTCTTTTGTTTAAAGTAAGCGTCATTTTCTTTGAGCCACTCCCTCGCACCTTTGGCTTCAATGCCCGATCCATGGGCAATTTCTTTAATTTTCTTACGGCAAGCGGCAAGCTGACTTTCACTTACATCGGATTGTTCAGGCGCAAAAAACGCAACCCAGGCACCTGCGGTGGAATGATCCATGAGCGCGAATAACTCATCCAGACGATCATTGTCTGCATATAATGTGACCATCTCCCAAAGGGCGGTAACGGCGCCATGCCTAGCCCTTGCACCCGACAAAGTGGAAATGTCGGCATTTGCCGCGATCTCCGACAGTCTTATAAAGTCGTCACGGGTCAGTTCGTAGGTAGGGACCACTTCACCACTTTCAAATTCTTCAATCAGTACTTTTAGATCATCCCCACAAATATTCTTTATGTTTACGGCTTGGCTTGGGCATATGGTCCAAACCCACGCAAAATATTGATCTTCACTCGCGTCATTGTCCGGGCGCCATTTTACGGATCCCTTCTTCACATCAATAAGATCAGGAAATATGTAACCGATCGCGGATACGCGGTTATCAAAGTCATTCAAGTCTTCTATTTCCGTCCATTTTACCCGTTCAGGCACAACTTGAAATGATGACACTAGCTTGACCCCATTTTAAGATTAATTTCTGCTCGTTAGTTGGCAGTCACAGCGAATTCGTTCCTGTAGCTGTCCATGAAAGTTTCAAGCTGATCCACGCTTGCAATGGTTTGTGTAAGCGTACGAATGTCTTCGCCGCTGGTAATTTCTTTGGCGGTGATTAATTCGAACGCGTTGGCAAAAAGTCCGTTTTCCATATGTGCGGCATATTGCGAGCGAAGATTTTCAAGGCCGACTTCATCTTCATCAAGTGCAAGTGCAACTGCAATACGCAGCACCGATTGACGTTCGCCGTCCGTGAGTTCAGCGCTATCGGTCCAGCGCTGCCCAAGACGCTGATAGCCATGTCCCACCACCCGCTGCCAGTCTTCGGTTTTCCAATAAATATCAGAGCGGAGATTTTCTGCGACGTCCCCATCAACACCATCGAGCATCACTTCAGCTTCTTCATATTGACCAAGTTCCACCAATGATCTGATTTCAATCATCCGGCGCTCAGATTCAATGTCGTCCGGCACCTGTGACTGGCGTGTTGCACGCAGAATTTGCAACGCTTTTTCCGGTTCTTTATTCATAATGTAAATACGCGCGAGATCACTGGCAATAGCTGCCCTTGCTACACCCTGCAGGCGATTTTCCACTTGAAATTCAAGCAGTTCTGCCGCGTCATTTAAGAGATCCACTGCAACCATGCGGCTCGCCAGGTTCCGTGACATGCTATCACCATCGGCACCAAGTGGTGTGAGTTCTCTAAATTCGAGGAAAAGCGCCATGGCACGTAGCGGTGGCATATCATCAGCCCCGCCGCCTAAGAAAAGCTCATTATAAATATCCGACATTTCGCGCGTTAGACCATTGGTCTTAGGAGAACGCGGGAAATAAGTCGCCGCTTGACGCAGGGTGGAAAGACCTTCACGGTGTTCACCATTTTCAACATAAAGCTCACCAAGTTGTTTCAGCAGATCAAGCTCAAAATCATCGCCACGCCATGCAAAGCGCAATTTTTCCAGCGCATCAATGGCTTGCATCGGCTCAATTTCTTCAAGGCGAAGCTGCTGGTTCACACGGGCCATTTTCGCCATCGCCGCCGGGAAGCGCACACCAGTGGCAATTACTTTATCATATTCTTCAGCGGCAACATTATCATCGCCATATAGTTCCGCCATACGGCCGCGCCAATAATCCAGTTCAGTAAGCTGTCTGGCATCCAGTGACAGGTTAGCCATGCCGTTAATGCGGTTATTCATGCTTTCAATGTCGCCAAGCGCATTGCTCGCGCGCAGTGACGAAAAGAGAAACGCTGCACGTTCATCAATCGGCTGGAGTGATAACACATCTAGGCCTAAATTAAAGTCATCCGCTGCTTTTTGATATTCGCCTTTGGCTTCATACGCAAGAGATCTCCAGAGGATCGCGTCAAGCTCGGCAACAAGTGAGCGATGACTTAAAAGTTCTATAGCCTGATCAAAGCGCCTTAACTTTATGTTTGCCACCGCAAGCACCCCGCGGTAAGACGGATTTTCAATAAAACCCGGCTCGCTTTGGCCCATCAGTTCCAAAATGCCAAAAGCCTCTGCTGCGTTGTTATTGGCAAGGTTATAGGTGGCTAGGTTCCAGCGGGCTTCATTTCGTTCTTCCGCACTTGAAGTGGAGAGTCTGTACAGAAGCTCATGTCTGTTTTTGACATACCCCTCATCCGGCAGTGGTCCTGTTTCCCAGAGCTCAAAATCAAGCAACATACGAACTTCATCATCACCTTCGCCATCTGTCGCGATTGGCACGGCTTCACGCAGCACCGGAACGCTGCTGCGGGATACCGCCAAACCATTCTGACCAGACACGGAAACGCCGGTTTCATGGCGGGTGACGAAAATGTCATCGGCAATCAGCTGCACAGCTATTCCCTGCGCCGATTTTAGGATGTTAAATTCAGTATAGTTATTCTGTTCCATCACTCCTTGTGAGGAAAGGCTTGCGGGTACGATGGAAATGCTATCCCCTACAAAGGGATCTTCAATGTTAATCACATTTCCAAGATCACTCGCGACAATGAATATGTTCTCGCCCACATTGCTGATGGTTTGATGCCCAATTTCCAGCGGAACCTGCGGCAACGCGATGTTGGAGCGGACAGAGACCTGCCAACCATTGGTCATACGCACCATGCGTGCGCTTTGGTCAGGGGCCACAGCATAATGAAGAATGGTCGGGCTTAAATCTGAAAGCTGCTCAGCTGATCTCACGCGCCCGCCTAAACTTGGTATAAGCGCTGAATGATCGGCCGTAGTATACTGATCAAAAACCACCCAAAGGTGGCCGGCGCGAATGAAAGCCGCTGCTTTTACATCTCCGTCCCAAATATAATCAATCACGAAGGCATCATTTGTTTCACCACCCTGAATAGTGAGGTTTGACGCAATTTCCTGACCCGCTATTGGCCGATTAGCGAGTGCTTCCGTTGGTGCCACTGCTGCAACTGTTTCCACTGGCTGTGCTTCAGCATCACCGTCATTTGCCGCCAATGGTACAGGTTGTTCAATGGGTTGTTGGATTGGCGCAAACACGTCATCAACATAAACGTCAACCACCACTTTGGTGCCGGATTTGAAATGGCGAACCTGTCCGCCCACTGCGGCATCAAATGTAACTGTTAAAGCACCACTGCTGTTATCATAAACTGGATTAGATATATAGGTGGGATCATCCCGGGTAACGGCGGAAAAATCAGGAACGGCGTTTGCCAGAAAATCAATTTGCAAAATCCCGTCGTTAATCTCCGCCGAATAACTCACATTTCGCGCCCAATCAAACACGATACGGCTGTAACTTGGATGATCACCGGAACGAACGACAAGTCCTTCCTGAGCATAAGAAATCGTTCCCGGGGTGGCTATCAACACCAGTATCAGGATCATTTTTCTTGCTATGTTCATCGTTAGTCGCAGCATTTATTCGTCTTTTTTCTTTTGCAATATAATCACATCAACGCGTCTCGCAAGATGATATCTTTGATCAAGTGGGATACTTTCGTCAAGATCACCAAATCGCGAAGAACCATTTCCATATGCTTCAATCTTACCGCGGTACCCTCCGGACCGTATTAATTTGGATATGGAAAGTGCCCTGACGAGTGAAAGTTCCCAATTTGTTGGATAAAGCCGGCCGCTGATAGGAGCGAGATCAGAATGCCCCACAACCATCACTTCATTATCAATCGCCCTTAGTGCTTCACCAAGTTCAAGCATCGCACTTCGGGCATCCGGTGCAAGCTCGGCCTGGCCTAATTCAAAAATAAGGTCGGACGGTAAAGAGATCGCAAGGCGATCATCAAGAACTTCGATTGTGCTTCTTGTCAAGATCGGGTCATGAGACAGTTTTTCTTCAAACACATTTTTAAGATAATCAAGGCTCAACGCTGCTTCCTCGAAAACGAGCGCTTCATCAATTTTTTTGAAGTCCTGCTCTTGAATGAAGGCCCGCTCGGGATTTAGATTTTCACTTAATGACGTCACGAGCGCCTGCCATTCCTGTACCTGTACTGAGCTCATGGAGAACATTAGCACGAAAAAGGTGAGCAACAGAGCAAGCAGATCCGCAAAAATCACCATCCAGGTGTTCGGATCACTTTTGCTTTCTGGGACTATATTCTGATCAGACATTACAAACTCCCCTGCGGCATGGGAACAGTGGCGGAGCCCAGGCCTTCACGGTCCGCCTCACGCAAATCTTGCCTCGATGTTTCGGCATTTCGAATAAAGAAAGAAATTTTAAGTACATCTTCGTCACCCGGTGCAACACCAATGGAGAGCTGATCTTCACGAACCCCCATAGACGTGAGGGTGCTGATAAGTGCACCCGACCTTAAAATGGAAATATCATTCCAATATTCTGGCCCCGCTGGAAACCGATCACCGGTGTAAATGATATATTCAATTTCGCGGATGGTTCCCATGCCTTCATCATTCAAGAAATTTGCAAGTTGATCAAAAAAGCGCTGCTGATCACTTCGAAATTCGCTGCTCTCGTCTTCATAGAGGGTGCTTTGATCAAATTCCACGCGAATGGCGTTACCTCCTTGCGTCGGGAACCTTCCTTCAAAACCGATCAACGACGCGAATACCCCGCGGAGCTGCTCGTAAAATTCATCATTTGGAAGATTGGTGGAATCTGCTTCAGTCACATCAACAAAATCGGCGTCTTGTGCAAACGGATTATCAAATGCGCGCGTCACACTTTCGGTTGCAGATTTAACTTTTGACTGGCTTTGATTGGATATGGAATTAAGCACCATAAAAAAAGCGAGTATGATCAAATATAGTGACACAAATAAACTAGTGGTATCGCCTCCCGCCGGCTTTTTGTCGGCGTCATTTTCCATCAATTCATTCTGTATATTCTGTGTCATATTCCAAAAAATTAACCATAATTTTGATTGATACCAACCTTAACATTTATTGTAAAAGTTTCAATCACTTGTAAGCGCTTAAAAATCGTCGAACAGCGCGTCGATAGCGGCCTGATCCTGCGCCTCGTCTTCAAGTTGAGGACCATTGAGGAAGTCTTCGTTGGACATCGCGTCATAATCTTTTTCAACGTTTGGGTCGTCCTCAACCGCTTCATCAATATCGTTGTCGCCAATAGCATCCGCAAGCGCGGATAACTTGTCCTCAAGATGAGAAAGTGTGGTTACGACCTTGGTTACGCGCTGACCGGTTATGTCCTGAAACCCCGATGCTTCAAAAAGATTGGTTGAAATTTCCACCAGTTTGGCATTTGTTTCATCATCACATTTTTCAGCAAGTTCACCGATCTCGTCCGCAGCATCCATAATTTTTTCAGCAGCTACCTCAGTACCCTGCACAATAGCTTCTAGTTCGTTGGACGCTTCAGGAATTTTATTGGTACTATATTCCTTCGGACGAAGCGCAGCGATCTCTGCCTTTGCCTGATCGATATAGGAGAGCAGTTCTTTGAGTTCATCCTTCAGTTGAAGGCTGTCCAGCGCCACATCACCGGTAATGCTCGCCATCACCTCGGTTACAACGTTTGAAACCTCTTCAATCGAAATGCTGCTATCAAAATTTTCTTTAACATTCTCGATACGGTCTTCAACGGTGGCCACGTTATTTCGCATTCTCACTCTCCAAAAACTTAAAATGCTCCAAAATTGGAGCTAACTGACTAGAAAGATACGAAAAATATGTTAAGAAGCGGTTAAACAACCGCCTCGGAGACTTAAAAGTTTACGGATAAAATAACCCTTTAACCTTCGATGTTTGGAAGCTTTTTACGTGTGGCGAGTTCCACTGTTATCTGATTGGCTGATGACGTGTTCATATTGGCAAGAATTTCCGCAGCTTTTCTTGGTGTCATTTTTTCGATGATCGAGATTAAAATATCCATATCAAGCGAATTGAAAATACCCGCTGCATCCTTCGGCTTCATCGCGGAATATGTCTGCACAAGGCTTTCAATTTGCAGGCGTTCTTGTTCGTCATGAGCCTCAACAAGCTCTCTAATCTGCGTTTCGATATTCTTAAGAGTTTCGATTTTCGCATCGATATCATTCTCGGTCGCGTTAAGGAGTTTTTCACGAACATCCATGTCCCGTTCGCGCTGATCCAGTTCTTCACGGCGCTCAGCAAGCCTTTGTAATAATTGAATTTCTTCACCTGTATAAGGCACGCCCGTAAGATCTTGTTCGATCGGTTCAGAGAAGTCCTCATCATCAGGTGTGGTTGCCGGATCTTCGGCTTCCTGTCCGGCGGCACTGGAAATCGCATTGAGTTGCACAGCAATATCATTTGTTGCCTGATTCTTTTCCAGTCCTTGGGCAAAATCGTAGGATTTTATGCCGAATAAAACTACAATTGCAAAAATCATAATGGGGAAAATGTGAAATTTTAAGCTCATCTGATATTCCTTATACTTTCGCGCAGATTGTCTTCCTGATCCACACGACTTTCTTCTTTATCCAAATCAGAAAGTGAAATTCTTTCGCTTATCTTATTCTCATCCCCTATCACGGTCAGATTTTCTTCTGCCGATTGTTTTTGATCGCCTGTCAGTCCTTTTTCAATACGGTCTGCCAGATTCGAGCCGGTCTGATTGATCATATCCAGCTCATCTGCCATTTCAGAAGCTTCTTTTAGTTTGTCGGCGAGTTTTTTTTCTTCTTCAAACACGACATTTTTAAATTCAGAAATGGATTTTTGCGCGTGGCTTGTTGAAGCATTCAATTGATTGATAATTTCGCCCAGTTCCTGCTTCATGTTTCGAAACGCCTTTAGGCGAGAATTCAGCACAATGCAGTAGCCAATCATTACGGCAAGCATGACTAAAATCACAACATTTACGATAAAATCCAATGAATAGGTCATCCTGCTCTTTCATCCATACTAATTAACTGCTCAACTCTAACGGCTTTATAGCGGCCTATCGTGCCCGTTTTACCTTTAAGCATTGAAACACCGGAACACCTTATATCAATATCCGCGTCTTGGCCAACATTTAGCATCAAGGTTTGACCAACTTCAAAATCCATTACTTCGCCCAGCGTCATTTTTTGTTCGTCAAGAACAGCGTCCAGTTCAACTTCGGTCATCAATATTTCATTAGCAAGATGAGATTCCCAAATACTGTCGCGGCCGAATTTTTCACCCATATATCTTTGAAGAAGAAGTTCACGGATCGGCTCAATAGTAGCATAAGGTAGCACCAGTTCCATTTTCCCGCCGCGGTCGGCCATATCAGCGCGCATCTTAATCAGCAGCGCCGCATTACTGGACTGGGCAATGGTCGCAAAGCGCGGATTGGTTTCCATACGGTCGAGCTCAAATCTCACCGGGCTAAGGGGCTCAAACGCACCACATAGATCCTCCAGCATCACTGAAAGCATTTCACCAACAAGGGTGTGCTCAATAGTCGTATAAGGGCGCCCTTCAATACGCATTGGAGCATTACCGCGCCGTCCACCAAGAAGGGCATCCACGACAGAATAGATCATGTTACTGTCGATGGTGATCAGTCCGTGATTTTCCCATTCCTTCGCTTCAAAAACAGCGAGCATCGCCGGAAGCGGGATCGAATTCAGATAATCACCAAATCGGATCGATGTCATACTATCAATAGAGACTTCAAAGTTGTCGGAGGTAAAGTTACGAAGGCTTGTGGACATCATCCGAACATATCTGTCAAAGATAATGTCAAGCATTGGCAGGCGCTCATACGCGACCAGTCCGCTGTTGATTAAAGCCTGGACACCAGTCGTGGTGCCTTCACCACCATCATCACCGTCAAAGCCAAGAAGGCTATCAATCTCGCCTTGGTCAAGGACGCGGTCAATGCCCATGGCCGCAGCCATATCATCGCCCCCCTCGCCTTCGGCTTCCTCTTCATCAGCTTCTGCCATTGCCGCCCATTCGGCGGCAACTGCATCATCATCAATTTCTTCGTCTTCTTCTGACATTAAAGATTATCCGTTGATCAACATCTCTTTAAATAGTACATCATTCACGCGTGTTGGATAAATTGTTTCGTTCACCCGGATCAGCAATTCTTCCTTAAGACGGAACATTCCGGCGGATCCATTTATATCTTCGAGCCGCAGTTCACGCAGGTAAACCTGAAAATTATCAACAATCCTGGGCAGGTTAACCTGAAGCTGTTCGATTGAGCTTTGTTTATCCACTTCCAAGGTTACGGAAAGTTTTAGATAAGCTGACTGACCGCCTACTGAGGTCAAATTAACCAGCATCGGTTCAATATCATAAAAAAGAAGCTCTAGGTCTTCATCGCTTTCGGCTTCCGCTACGATAGGGTTTCCATTTTCATCTAGTTCAACGTCTGAATCGCCACCCATAAACATGTAGGCCGCGCCGCCGCCAATCAGCAGTAGCAGGACCGGCACGACAATCATGATTATTTTTTTACCGCTTAATTTCTTCTGCTGAAGGCCTTCTTCCAGTTCAGCATTTTCGTCTATATCGTCTTGGTTCGTTTCGTCGCTCATCGATCAATTAAATCCTGGTGGTTAATTTCACAGTCAATTCGAACCGCCATGTTAATCCGGTAAAGTTAAGAATTCGTTAGTAATTTGCCCAACTGTTATGGTTAATTTTTATACTTAACAAACACGAATTACAACAAGAATAAAAAGATATCAACGTGGCAATTGATGCCACCAAAGCATCATTTTTTACCCGTTCACGCTAGGCAAAAAGGAAAATCATGCAGGGTAATCTCTGCCGTTTGCGCGTTTAACAGAAGGCCACACTCCTTTTAAGTCATTGTTTTTATGAACCTTTCCGATTCTGGCACAGTTTATGCAACATGCGAGGCAGGAACAATCGAAATGGACAGAAGGACCGTTAGATGGACACGAAAATTTTAGTAAGCCTGTCTCACCAGGTGGCAATGCGCCGCCAGATGGACATTATTGCCAACAACATCGCCAACATGAACACCACTGCCTACAAGCGGGAAAGTATCATGTTCAACGAGTATCTCAGTGATATTGGTGGCTCCCTCCCCGAAGATTTTAAAGAAGTTTCATTCGTTCAGGAAATGGGCATCGCCCGTCAGATGACCAATGGTGAACTGGTAACCACTGGTAACTCACTGGACATCGCCCTGGAAGGCGAAGGAATGTTTAAAGTCAGAAAGGCCGACGGTGAAATTGCCTATACAAGAAATGGACATTTCGCACTTTCTGAAAATAACACGCTGATTACCACACAGGGTCACGAACTTCTCGATGACGGTGATGCGGCGATCGAATTTCCGCCGAACTCAGACGGTTTTAAAATTGCCGAAGATGGAACCGTTTCTGCTGAAGAAATTGGCGATATTGGAAAGCTCGCTGTGCTTCAGTTTGAAAATTACGGTGCGATGATGAAAATCGGCGACAATCTTTATTCGGCCGAGGAAGTACCGGTTCCATCCGAGAATTTCCGACTATCGCAAGGGATGCTTGAAACATCCAATGTTTCCCCTGTTCTGGAGATTTCAAACATGATCCATCTTAGTCGTGCCTATGCGCAGACATCAAATCTGATTGATCAAGTTCAGCAAACCCAGGCGCAGGCCATCAATAAAATTACGAAATTTGCGTAAAAATGTCGTCCTTGTGCGACATAAATGAAAGGAGTAGCTCATGAAAGCTCTTAGTATCGCAGCAACGGGAATGCTCGCTCAACAGCTAAATGTTGAGGTCATATCCAATAACATCGCAAACATGAACACAACCGCCTATAAAAGGCAGCGGGCAGAATTTCAGGATTTGCTTTATCAGAACATTGAACGCGCCGGTGCGGCCTCATCGGACGCAGGAACCATCGTTCCGACCGGTATTCAGATCGGTGTGGGTGTGCGTACTGCTGGTGTTTACCGGGTAACTTCACAAGGTGAGCTGGTAAATTCCGATACGCCCCTTGATATCGCCATTAACGGCAAAGGTTACTTCCGTGTACAGCTTCCCAATGGGGATGACAGCTATACCCGCGCAGGATCTTTCCAGCTAAGCCCTGAAGGTGAAATTGTAACCTCTGAAGGCTACACCGTAAGCCCGGGAATTACGATTCCTCAGGAGGCCATTGACATTACCATTAACGCCAATGGTGAAGTGCTGGTGAACATTGAAGGTCAGCTCGAACCACAAAATGTTGGCCAATTTGAAGTGGTTACTTTCCCAAATAATTCTGGTCTACAAGCCATAGGCGATAACCTGTTGCTTGAAACACCGGCCTCAGGCGTAGCAACGATTGGCTCCCCTAACACACCGGGATTTGGCGCTATTGTGCAAGGGTATCTTGAACGGTCCAACGTGAACTCGGTAGCTGAAATCACGCAGCTTATTGCCGCGCAGCGGGCTTACGAAATGAATTCAAAAGTGATTAGCACAGCAGACGAAATGCTCAGCGTCACATCGAACCTAAGGTAAAGACCATGATCAGATTTATCACTAGGACCATACTCACATTTTTTTCACTGATCGGTCTGTCAGTTGCTTACGCTCAGGACATCATACCGGAGATAAAACCACAGACAGTAGTGGATGACGGCGTAGTAACGCTTGGTGACATTTTTACTGATCTTAAGGTAAGTCAGGACCTGGTGATCGCCAACGCGCCTGAGCCAGGTAAGAAGATTCAGATTTCAGCACGTCACATCTTGCAAGTCACTCGAGCCCATAATGTGCGCTGGCGCAACAGCGCAGGTGTAAAGAATGTGATGGTTTCACGCATGAGCGAGGTTGTTAGTTTTGCGGATCTAAAGCCACAACTAACGGCAGAGCTTAAAAATCTCTATCAGTCTGATCAGGATATGGACATCCGTTTTTACAATCGCGGTGGCAAAATTCACTTGCCCACTGGTTTTGATGTTCAAGATCTTTCGATAAGAAATATCTCGCTTGATCGAAGTAATGATAAATTTTCCGCGCTCATTGGTGCACCCACAGGTCAAGGCAGCGAGACGCTTTATACAGTCAATGGCCGTACCATTCGTACCACAACGATTCCCACTCTTGCGCGGACACTTCGAAGCGGCGATGTGATCCAGGCTTCTGACATAGCTTGGTTGGCAGTGCCAGAAGGTCAGGTAAGCCGCAACATGATCTTAAGCACAGACAAGCTGATTGGCATGACACCACGCACGCAAATCAAGCAAGGCAGCCCCATTCGTCTGAGTGAAGTAAACCGCCCGATCCTGGTCAAGCGTGGTGCACTGGTGAAAATCAACTTTAACACGGACAAAATCAGCCTATCTACCCTTGGCAAAGCGGTGGAAAAAGGCGGCATGGGTGACGTTATCCAAGTGAAGAACAACGCATCCAACAAAATCGTATCAGCAATTGTACTTGGACCAAACCTGGTTCAAGTGCATGCAGATGCCAGCAGTCTTGTACTGCTTAACCCTTAATTCATAAAAAGGAACAGTTATGAACAAAGAACTCTTTAAATTCAGCCTATTAGCGGCAGCGACCGTTGGCTTATCGGGCTGCGGCACCATCGGAAAGATTGGCGACATCGGCAGCGCACCAGACCTCGCGCCCATCGAAAATGAACGTGTAGTCCCACAATATGCGCAAGCACGCCCAATAGGTGTCGAGGCAACGCCGGCGGTGATGAATACTCATCAAGGCAACAGCCTCTGGAAAACTGGTTCCCGTTACTTCTTTAAGGATGCACGGGCATCCAAAGTCGGCGATATTCTGACCGTGAACATCACCATCAACGATAATGCATCCATTGACAATGCAACCACGCGCACCAGGAGCAACGCGGAAGATGCAAACCTAAATAAAATGCTCGGTCTCGAAACACTCATTCCAGATAGTCTGACACCAGGTGATCTGGTGAACACCACTACGTCCACATCCAATTCAGGATCAGGAACTGTAGACAGAAGCGAAAGTATCAGCTTCATTGTTGCCGCTGTTGTGACCCAAACCCTTCCAAATGGTAACATGGTTATTCAGGGTAAACAGGAAGTACGAGTAAACTTTGAAGTAAGGGAAATGACCATTATGGGCGTGATCCGTCCAGAAGATATTAGTTCAACCAATACCATCGAACATACTCAGATCGCTGAAGCCCGAATTTCATATGGTGGCCGCGGTCAGATTACCGACTTCCAGCAACCACGCTACGGCAGTCAATTGTTCGATATCCTCTTCCCATTCTAAGAGGCAAAGTCATAAAATTGTGTCCGGTTAGAGATGCATAATCGATAACCATTGTTCCTGCACAATCAAAAAAGGGCTGTAACAAAAAGTTACAGCCCTTTTCCTTTAAAAATATATAAATAAAAACTTACGCGTCTCTATGCACTTTTTCGTAACTTTCGTGCTTTTCCTGAGACTCGATTGTCATGGTCGCGATTGGACGCGCTTCAAGCCTTTTAAGACTTATTTGCTCACCACTTACTTCGCAATAACCATATTCTTTTTCTTCGATTCTCTTGATTGCAGCATCAATCTTTGTGATGAGCTTTCTTTGACGATCGCGTGTACGTAACTCTACTGACCAGTCGGTTTCCGCGGAAGCGCGGTCTGCGATATCCGGCTCCTTAAGGCTATCTTCCTGCAGATGCGACAATGTTTCGCGCGAATCATTCAGTATTGATTCTTTCCAATCTACAAGCTTTCGGCGGAAATATTCCAACTGCTGGTCGTTCATAAACTCTTCTTTTTCAGAAGGTTCATATCCATCTGGCAATTCCACTGACATACTTACCTCAACTTAAATTTAGTTCCAAAAGTGGACACAACCTACTTAAGTCGCCTCAAAAATTCAAGTGATTTTATAAAAGAGTTTGGTGAAGCTTTTTTGACAGAAAAAATGGCGCTATTTAGCCTATAACTTCCAGCTTGGCCAGCTCCACTTTTGCACGAAGTTCAATATCATTTATGATTTGTACGAGACCGGGGTCCATGTTCTTTTCCCGCTGCACTTCAAGAGCCCTTACAATGTCCTGAAGACGCTTTTTTGATATCTGTCCAAGCAATAGTCCATGACGAATGGCCTCTAGGTGTTCAATCAGTCCTTCAGCACGCTGCACACCCTTTGATTTACCGTCTGTGGCCGACGGCATTTCCTGCAAAGAAAGCAGGCTGTTTACGGATGTAATTGGCGCAGTACCGCTCATGGCCCCCGAAGATTGCGCTTCTTCGCTACCAAGTGCTTTTTCAAAGGCAGCTTTATCCGCAGGCTTACTTTCCTTTGTCCGCTCTACTCTGCCTGGTGTGACACGGCCTGGGCCTTTTATCTTCATGTCTTGCTCTCAAAATTGGACATCTTCGATTTGGAATAACACATAAGCATACTCACAAAATATATGGAAGATGTTTTTAAAAATCTGACCCATTTTAACGTCAACTGGTTAACAAAAACTACCCGGCAATGGATTCCGACACAGTGGGCAAAATTGTACCATATTTTTCATCGCCCATATGATCGATTAAACCTAAATTGTTTTTATCTATATATTTCAATAACTTAAATAACATTATCCACAACCAAATTCTGGCACGCTTTTCGCATAACTCAAAGTGATAAAATTCGTATACAATAGAAAAGTGGAAATGAAATGTTATCACTGGGTAAAAATAGAAGCAGAATGCAAATCGTAAAATCAGTCGGCTATCAATTTGTTATGGCCGTGCTTGTTTTCCTGTCTTTGGTGCTGATTACAACTCAAGCGCTGGCACAGTCGCGGATCAAAGATCTGATTTCCGTTGAGGGCGTTCGTGAGAACCAACTCATTGGTTACGGACTGGTTGTTGGCCTTAATGGCACAGGCGATACACTTCGAAATGCTCCCTTTACCCAACAAAGTATGATTGCCATGTTGGAACGTATGGGGGTTAATACCCGCGGTACAGTGATGAAATCAGTAAATACTGCAGCCGTCATGGTTACAGCAAATCTGGGTGGTTTCTCACGTGTCGGCTCCCGCATTGATGTCAGCATCAGCTCCATTGGTGACGCACAAGATCTTCGTGGCGGTACGCTCGTTGTGACACCACTTCTTGGTGCGGACGGTGAAGTCTATGCGGTTGCGCAAGGATCCGTGCAGATATCAGGGTTTACCGCGGGTGGCGGTGCTGAAACAATCACCCAAGGTGTACCAACGGCCGGCCGAATCCCAAATGGCGCCGTAATCGAACGTGAACTAAATTATTCACTAAATGATAATAGTTCCCTTAATCTATCACTAAGAAGTCCTGATTTCACCACCGCGAGACGCATATCGGCAACAATTAACGAATTTATTGGTGAAACAGTATCGCAACCAATGGATCCCGCGACAATTTCCGTGAACATACCAGGTCGATACGCCGGTAACATGTTTTCCTTTATTACCGATATTGAACAGCTCAGTGTTGACCCGGACAATAGAGCCAAAGTGGTTGTTGATGAAAGATCAGGCATAATAGTTATAGGAAAAGAAGTGAAGGTGAGCGAAGTGGCCATTGCCCAAGGCAATTTAACCATCAGGGTCACGGAAACGCCGCAAGTCTCGCAACCCGAACCTTTTGGACAGGGCGACACCACCGTCGTACCCAGAACAGAAGTTGCCGTTGATATCGAAGATGATGTCGGCAAAAAATTTGCAATCCTGGAATCGGGTGTAAACCTTCAGGACCTTGTGGACGGGCTTAATGCGCTGGGAATTAATCCAAGGGATATGATTGCCATCCTTCAAGCCCTTAAAGTCTCTGGCGCCTTACACGCTGATATTGAGGTGATGTAAGATGGATAATCTCGTATCACAACTGCAGGCCGGCTACCTTGCGGGCAATAAAAATCAGATCAAGCCTGAGCCGATTGGCGAACCCAAGACAGCAAAAGAATTAAGTGCCAAGCGCGCCGCTGATGAGTTTGAGGCGATCTTTATTTCCCAGATGCTTAAGAGCATGTCCGTTGGTGTTAAAACGGATGGTATGTTCGGTGGCGGTCAAAGCGAAGCCATATACAAGGATTTGATGAATGAAGAGCTGGGCAAAGTGATGACCAGCAAGGGTGGCATCGGTATGTCCGATGCCATCTACCGTGAAATTCTGAAAAATCAGGAGGTGAACAACTGATGCAACATAGAGAAGCCCCTGTCGAAACACTGATCGAAATTACAAAAAATCTCACTGCCATCTTGAATGAGGAAATGAATTGTCTTCAAAATCACCGGCCCGCAGAAATTTCAAAATTTCAAGATCAGAAAAACCTTCTAACTGCGTCTTACCATAAAGAACTCAATGATATTAAATTGAGTGGCGGGTTGGCATCTGCCGGTAATGGAGAGATCGTAAGAAAACTAAAGCGAGAGAGTCGTGAATTTCAAAAAACGCTCGAAAAACATCACCGTTTTATCAAAGCACGAAAAACCTTATCGGAAAATATGATCCAGGATATCAGCGAAGAAGTGCAAAAGCAAAAAGGTTCATCCAGCAAATATGGGCGCGACGCCAAGATGGCACAGAAATCTTCTATATCAAACACAACCTCACTCGCGATTAATAAAACCATTTAAAGTTTCCTCCCCCAAACTGATAAAAAGCTCCCCCGGATTTGGTTAAAAAT
>JANQJN010000166.1 GCA_028281625.1 Emcibacteraceae bacterium
TAAATGATACCAACTTAATTCTGCAAGGTGCTATTCCTGCGGCTTGCCTGGCGATCATTGTGGAGCTGATGTTCGAACTGCTGGAAAAGAAGATCATTCCCGAACATATGCGGGACGCGCACTAATCGGAAGACTTAGCGAGCCTCACACTTTTTTCATGAAAGATAATTTTTTCTTCTTTGAAGAGCTTTCCAAGCGCTTTTTTATAGTTGGATTTACTCACATGAAAGACGGCATTGATTTCAGCTGGTGAGCTTTTATCGGTTAAATTTATTCTGCCTCCATTTTTTTCAAGGTAAGAAAGAATTTCATCCGCCAGTTCACCGCGCACTTCATAAGCGAGCTTTTGTAATGTCAGGTTGATGCGGCCATCGGATCTCATTTTTCCGATATAGCCTTTGATCCGCTCGCCCACTCTGACAGGTCGGACCAGTTCGTTGTTGTGGATCAACCCCAAATGGCTGCCATCGATCACAGCTTTAAATCCCAGATCACTGCGACTGGCAATCAGAAGATCCACTTCCTGGCGTTCATCAAAATCTCCTTCATTAACTTCGCTTAAATGCCTGCTCAGACTTGAAGAAGCTGCGATACGTCCTGATTTATCAAGGAAGATAAAAACCACATAGGACTTGCCCTCCTGCATGGGCACACGCTGTTCCTTATAGGGTACAAGAAGATCTTTTGAGAGCCCCCAATCCAGAAAACTGCCAAACCCGCTTTGTCCCACCACCGAAAGATAGGCGCATTCACCGACACAGGCAGCTGGTTCTTCGGTGGTCGCGACAGGCCTGTCTTCAGAATCCAGGTAAACGAATACATCCATTGACTGACCAACAGCCCAAAGCGCTTCATCATCTGGCAAATACTGATTGGGCAGAAGCACTTCTTCGCTACCTTCAGCCAAATATATTCCGTGTTCTTCATGTTTTGAAACTAGGAGGCTATGATTTTTGCCTACTTCAATCATTTTTTGTCTCTGGTCGCCACCATTCGCTGGTTTTAAGCCGCCCTCTATCCATGAACCAGTCATCCAGTTTTAGGGCAAGTGTTTTAAACGGGCTCTTGGCCAGTTTCAACCATGCGCGGTGATACCATTTTTTGAAATCGCGGTTATAGGGGCACGATCTAATGCAGATAATGCAGTCGGTGTTTTGATTGCACCAGAATTTGAAGCATTTCTCCGCTGAAGGCGTCCATTTTTTGACACCTTTGATGTTGCTTTCGCTGTGGACATGATAAGATGGTTCATCAAAGGGGATCGCCTTCGGCGGGCACGCCTTGGCGCATCGATCGCAGGTGCCACAGAATTCTTCCACGCCAAATCTTTTGGGTTCATTGATTTCCAGTGGCATGTCGGTAAATATTTTTCCAATACGAAAACGGGGGCCATATTTTTCGTTGATCAGCATGCCGTGCCGACCAACCTCACCTAATCCGGCTTGAAGTGCGAGCGGTATACAAAGCGCCGTATCATTAAGCGTCGCATAGGCTCGGTAGCCCATATTGCGGATATATTGTGCGAGCGTAATGATCGCGACTCCATCAAACGTATATCCCAGCCCGGTTGCAGCACCGGAAAGGGCCGAAGGAACCGTTTTAATCAGATCCCGGTCCATGGGCTCAAGGGTCACAATAACATTTGGAATATCCTCAGGGATTTCCTGAGGTTTTTGGCCGTTTCCTTGTTTGGTGAAAATGGATTTATACATCCAGCGTTCATCATATTCGCAGACACCCAGATCCCCGACACCGCAGAACCCCGCGACTTTCTTAAGATCCCGAGTGGCTTCAGCTGGGCTTTCAAACTCATATGGTTCCGGCCAACCCTCGTCATGGGATGAGTAGTAATCCCAGAATCCTTCTTTTCGGATTTCATTTGGTTTTTCTTTTCGAAACTCGCCGGATTTTTCAATATCGCGAATAACATTATTCACATGCCATGCGGCGTTTCGAAAGGCATAGTCTTTCTGGCTGAAGCCATCCGTCTTGCGGGCCCTGGCATAAGGCATATAGTAACCTTCGAAGAATTTATCCGATTTTTCTGATCTAATTTCCGGATCCCAGATCGCACGGCAATAAATATCGAACTTTTGATGAAATTGTTCAAAATCGTCGTCAACTTCCACACCGGATTTATCATCAACGGGCTTCGCATAACGGGGCTTTATTTTAGACGGACTATTCATACAGTTTGGTACTCACAAGATATCATTGTTCCCTGACGTTATACTGATTTTCTGCTCGCTTCAAATAATTTGCGATCATTGCACTAATAGCCAATTAACATATTGATCATTGGGTGGCTTTTCACTATTGCTATAAGTGATTCATAGAAATTGGTAAATGAGCAAATAAAGCCATGAAAATTACAATAATTGGCGCTGGCATCATTGGTGTGACAAGTGCCTATTTTCTTGCGAAAGACGGTCATGAAGTGGAAGTGATCGAGCGTCAGGACGGCCCTGCGCTTGAAACCAGTTTTGCAAATGCTGGAATGCTTACTCCCTCCATGGTGGATCCCTGGAATTCACCGGGGATTCTCGGTACTTTGCTCACATCCCTTGTAACAGGTCATAGCGCATTTGTATTGCGCCCAAAAGCGGTGCCAACCATGATTGAATGGGGCTTAAGGTTTCTAAGTCATTCACGCAAAAAGAAATTTTATGAAAATTTGCATCGAAGTGCCGATCTCGCTTGTTATTCCATGAAGGTGCTAAAACAGTTGCAAGGGGATCTTTCGTTTGAATTTGACCATCTTGATACCGGCTCTCTCAAGATTTTCAGAGATCAACAAAGCCTGGATGATGCGGCAAAAAAGTCAGAGTCCCTATTCGATCACGATATGACCTTTCGGGTTGTCACCGGAAAGGAACTGCTTGAAATTGATCCATCACTCACCCACTGTGCTGAAGAGCTGTGTGGTGGTTTATATTTCCCCGATGATCATGCTGGAAATGCTTATTCATTTACCTGTGAGATTGAAAAAGCAGCGAAACAGTTGGGTGTAACCTTCCGCTACGGCGTTTCTGTCGATAAAATTTTGAAGGAAAATGGTCGTATTAGTAAGATTGGTACGTCGGTAGGCGCGATTGAATGCGATCAACTTGTCCTGGCCGCCGGAAGCTATTCGACACCCCTGGCCAAGGAAGTCGGAATAAATATTCCAGTCCGACCCGCAAAGGGATATTCGCTATCCATTCCAATGAAGGGATGGAACGCGGGTCCAAAAATGCCGATCAATGACGATGATTTTCATGCGGCAGTTACGCCACTTGGTGATACGCTCAGGGCAGCGGGTACTGCGGAATTTGCTGGCCTGGATCCCTCACTGGACCGCGCAAGGCTGGATGCGCTTTATGATTTGGTGAAGGATTTATATCCGGATTTTTATGAAACCATCGATCGTACTGAGGTCGCCGAATGGGCCGGGCTCCGACCGCTCAGTCTTGATGGCTCACCGTATTTAGGGAAAACCGAGATTGAAAATCTTTACATCAATACCGGTCATGGGCCACTCGGGTGGACCATGGCGTGTGGCTCCGCTCAAATGCTAGCAGATATTATTGCTGGCAAGGAAACCGCGCTCAATAAATCAGCCTACGATATTAAGCGCGCCTAACACGGCATCCATACCAAAAATCATCACGAGCACGGTGACCGATATGGCAATGGTCGCGACATACTTTGTGCTGATGCGCCAGAGGGTGAATTCCTTGCTACCATGCGCGAAGCCAAATTGTCTTTCCGCCATTTCATTTTTCATCGCCCAACCAGCGAACAGGCCGATCATTAATGCGTTGATAGGGATCAGCACATTGGCAACTGTATAATCCATGATCAGGAACAGGTTCTTACCTTCATAAAGCGGGATAAAATTAAGCGGTTCAAAGGTTGCGAGCACATTGAAAGACAGCACCATAAATATGCCGATAGACCAGGCAAGTACGCCCGAGCTCCAAGCCATTTTGATGCGTGATTTTCCTTTGTCCACGAACCACGCGACAATGGGCTCCAGCATGCCAACCGTGGATGAAAAGGCAGCGAATGATAAAAGCAGGAAGAATAGTGTTCCAAACAGTATACCACCTGGCATTTGACCAAAAGCAATGGGCAGCGTTGCGAAGATAAGCCCTGGTCCTTCGCCGGGCTCCAAACCATATTCAAATACGATCGGGAAGATCGCAAAACCGGCCAGAAGCGCCACAAGACTATCCGCGATCGCGATCATACCTGCGGATCTCGGAAGTGATACTTCGTCAGGAAGGTACGCGCCATATGTAATTAAGCCACCAACCCCTATAGCAAGGGAAAATAGTGCCTGACCCAAGGCTTCAAGAATTGCCCGTGGTGTCAGTTTTGAAAAATCTGGGTTAAGGAGAAACTCAATCGCCCCGGCGGAATCGCCCGTGGTCATAGCGTAAATGGCGAGGAAAACGAGGATGACAAACAGTGCCGGGAGCATTATTTTTACCGCTTTTTCCAGACCGTTTTTAACACCCAATGAAATAACAGTAACTGTCGCAAACAAAAACAGGCTGAACCAGATCACGGAGCCTAGAACATTATCCTGGGATGCCTGAAAAATAGCGCCAGATCCGGCGGCATCAACACCTGTAAATTGCCCCATAGCGGCTTTAAAAATATATTCAACCGACCAGCCGGCGATCACGCAGTAATAGGAAAGACCAAGAATTGGAACCAGAATACTGATCCAGCCAATATACATCCAGACACGGCTATAGCCCTGGCTTACCAGTCGTTTCATGGTTTCAACTGCACTTAGCTTACCTTCGCGTCCGATGGCAAGTTCCGACATGATAAGCGGGACACCAAGAAGGAATACGAAGCCCAAATACACCATGATGAACGCGCTGCCGCCATTTTGGCCAGCGATATAGGGAAAGCGCCATAAATTCCCGAGGCCAACAGCGCAGCCAATGGCTGCCATTAAGAAAGTTGTTCTGGATGACCAGGTTGCTTTGCGGACGACAGTATCACTCACGATTAATTCCCTATTCTATTTTGTAAATCCGTTATTATACGGTTTATATTTATATTTTCCGGCTGAAGCTTACTCAGGTTTTTTGCATAGATCAATGCCTCTTTCCAGTTTCCCTGCGCCTGGTAAAGGTTCAGTAGCATCATATTTATGTCCGCATCATACGGGTGACTTGTATGGGCATTTTTAAGAACATCTAACGCCTTTTGTGGTTGGCCTAGGTCACTCAGTGCTACGCTATAGACATAGGCATATCTGGAATTTTCCGGCGCATTTAAGACCGCTTTTTCAAGGAAGGACAGGGCCGCCGGTGCCAGCCCGCTCCTCACCATATGTAGCGCTTTTGAAAAATTAAGATCCGGATCATCTGGCAGAAACCGCAGGCCGCGATCAATGATCTGGCCGCTCATGCGTTCGTTTCTGCTCGCTCTCAAAAGATCGGCGAGATTGACATAACTCGCTGAAAAATAGGGATCAATTTGCTGTGCTTGAAGATAGAGCTCTGTTGCTCTGTCGGAATTCCCACGTTGTTGGTGAAAGAGCGCTAAGTTATACCGACCTTCACCGCGCCACATGGTTTGGATGCTGGCGACATCAAACTCTCGTCTAACAGGTGATGATGAATTTGGGGTTTCGATTTGCTCAAAGGCGGCTATGCGGATAGCCTTATACTCATCCTGTAATAGTGGGGTTAAAACTGCTTGCTGACGGTTGGGTGGAAGAATATTTGTGGCTCGCACGGCACCCAGTCTAATCAATGGGTCCGGAGAATTTAGCCCTTGTTCAATTAATTTATATGTCTCTGTACTTGGAAAGTTTATCAGTATTTGATACCCGCTGGCGCGAATGATTGGCGGAATTTCTTCATTGGCTAACAATGTGTGCAGTTCTCCTGCCGATCCTGGCGCATCTGCCTGGGCGGCGGCAAAAGTCCCCCCAAAATGATCCGGTCTTGACCCGAACCAGTCCTCGATTGATTTTGCAGCGGCGCTCGCTTCCATGTCAGTGTGGCAGCTGGTGCATGCATCCGGCACACCTATATTTGCGAGATCCGGCCTTGGTATCCTAAAGCTATGATCCCGCCGTGCATCCACCTGCATAAAGGTGGTTTCGGGCATGTGACAGCTCACACATTCAGCGCCAGTGGAGCCAATTTGATGCTTGTGGTGGCTCGGCGTGTCAAATTCGCTGGGCATGTGGCACGTGCTACACATTTGATTGCCTGGTGCCTTGAGCTCTAAACTATGTGGATCATGACAATCGCTGCAGATCACACCGCTCGCGTGCATTTTGCTTTGCAGGAAGGATCCCCAGACATAATCTTCTTCTTTAACCTGTCCGTCTGGATAATATTGTGGGGACTGGATCAAGGTAGGCGTAAACTGATCAAGAAAATCCAGACTTGGGTCTATTGAATTGGCCAGTGGTGTACGGAGCGAGTGACAGGCGGCGCAAACTTCGATTTCCCTGCTTTGACGTGGTTCACCAGACCACTCTGCAGTAACAGCGCCTTCTGCGAAGGTCCAATTGCCAATAGCATTTGTTTTAAAGTCGGAATAATCATCCGAAGCGTGGCAGGATTTGCAGGATACGTTGACGGTTTGCCATTCGCTGCCAAATCGGTCGGCGCTCACCTCATAATTGCGTACAAATCCAGTCGAATGACAGTCAGCGCACATCCCGTTCCAGTTTTGCAAGGGCTGTATCCAGTGAAGTCGGTCATTGGGCGCAATATGATCGTCGCCATATATATGTGCCCAACGTTGTCCACCCTGTTCTGCGGGACGGCTGTCCCAGAATATGGGAAGTACCTGATACTTGCCACTTTCCGTTTTCACCAAATATTGTTGCAGGGGATCAAACCCAAAGGTAAATTCGATTTTAAAGTCCCGAGAGCTCCCGGCTATATCATCTGTATGAACCCAATATTCATCATCTTTTTTATAAAAAAGAGTTGTGTTACCATTGAAAGTGAGCGGCGAATTATCGAATTTTCCCAATATGTTATCGGCTGTCGCAGGAAGCATTGACTGATAATGATGAGAACTTTGCCATTTTGCGCGTTCTTCAGAATATCCCTGCCCATGGACAAAAGGACTTTTGTAATAAGTGAGCGTAAGGGTCAGCGCTGATAGCGTCAGTACACAAATGAGAAGGTAGTATGATTTTTGAGCCCGAAGTTTCATAATCAAATGAAACTATGCTATATGCTTTGGCATTGCTACAAAAAACAATTGATAAAAATAACTGCTTCAGGGGAAGTAAAATGAAAAAGTTAAGTGCGGTTCTGGCGATGGTGCTCGCCTTTTCAGGATGCGAAAATAGTGCGGAGAACCAAGTAGAAGAAGCGGTGGAAAGCACTGTTAAAGACACGCGGCCAAATATTCTTTTGATAGTTGCGGATGATCTGGGATATTCTGATATTGGTCCGTTTGGTGGGGAAATTTCGACGCCCAATCTGGATGCTCTTGCGGCAGGGGGGGTTAAACTCAGCAATTTTTATGCGGCGTCCGCCTGTTCACCGACCAGAACCATGCTTCT
>JANQJN010000104.1 GCA_028281625.1 Emcibacteraceae bacterium
CGTCGTCGCTAGCGGATTATTTTTGATCTGTTTTACCAGTTCCTCTGGTGTGGGCAGGTTGGCACTATAGGTTAGGCGTACAATCACCATTTCAGCGGCCGAGATTGGATTTGGTGAAATGCGGACTTCTTCGGTGCCCTTTAGCAGCATCTGCCAGGTGCGGGTAAGCACAGGAACCGACAGCCCTTGTGCCATATCAAGGCCGATTTTACGTTCCGCTTCGGATGTCACAAGATCATCGCCAGCGTCCGGGACGACTTTAAGGCGCGTGAGCCAATGGGTCAGTTCCAGCATATCCTGAATGATCACGGCCGGGTCGGCCCCATAGTGAAACTGATGACGAAGTTTTGCCAGGGCGTCGGCCGTCTTGCCTTCAAGAATATCTTTATAAAGATCGAATATCTGCGCCCGATCAGCTAGACCAAGCATATCGCGAACCTGTTCCTCACTTACCTTGCCCGCGCCATGGGCAAAAGCCTGATCCAGTAGCGATAGACCATCGCGTACTGACCCTTCCGCCGCACGGGCAATCATGCCTAGGGCTGATTCTTCAATTTCACAGTTTTCTTTTGCTGCGATATTTGAATAGTGACCCATGAGTTCCTCAATGGAAACACGCCGCAGGTCAAAACGCTGACAGCGACTTAGCACTGTCACCGGCACTTTTCTGATCTCCGTTGTCGCGAAAATGAATTTCACATGTTCTGGCGGTTCTTCGAGGGTTTTAAGAAGCGCGTTAAAGGCGTTTCGAGACAGCATGTGAACTTCGTCGATGATATAAATTTTAAAGCGCGCGGACACTGATGCATATTTTACGCCATCAATAATTTCACGGATATCATCAATACCAGTGCGGCTGGCGGCATCCATTTCCATCACGTCCACATGACGGGATTCACTGATGGCAACACAGTTTTCGCAAACACCGCAGGGCTCGATGGTGGCGTTGCCTTCTCCATCTTTTCCTATACAGTTCAAAGCTTTAGCAATAATGCGGGCAGTGGTGGTTTTACCAATTCCGCGGACTCCGGTTAGGATAAAAGCGTGTGCAAGCCGACCGGTTTCAATGGCGTTTGAAAGTGTGCGCACCATGGCGTCCTGACCAATGAGTTCTGCAAAATCAACAGGGCGGTATTTCCGGGCCAGTACGCGATAATGAGTGTCTTGATCGTTACTTGTCGACATTAAAAAAGGGGTTCCTGCGTTCAAATGAATCGGTCTTGGAATGACTATAAATTCAGTGTCGCATGATTGCTATAGTGGAAGTGAAAATAATTTGAATTTTTTATGAAAAAAGTGAGAGATTGAACGACCCAGCGATCCCGTTACGGCTGCTCCCTTCCGGGCCTGACCGGATTGGCGGGTAGACTGTCCGCCAATCTCTCGCGCTCTATATGGTCTTTTTTGCTCTTCATTTCAAGATAAATTTTAACGCGCTGGAAATTCACGCATTAATGTGTCAAACATCCCACTGAGGAGAAAGTTATGTTTTATGAGCAGTCCTGCATATTTGCCGAATTTCCGCTTGATCCCTGTGATCCGCTTCGGGGGAATGTTGATGCGTTAACAAAGCTTAAAAAGGATCCAACCACGCGCTTTATAGTCATCAAGGATGGTGAAGCACTGATGAATGCGACTGAAGAAAGCCGGCCTATTTATTTAAACGCGGGTGAAGCGAGCATTTATTTAAAAGGCGAAGAAGTTTTTTTAGGTAGGGATGAAGATGATCTTGCCTATTTTGCACTATCAGGCGATATGCCGGAAGGGGCGGACGGGGTCTTCATTGATATGCGTAGCATTGCCAGGAATGCTACCGCTGAAGGTGGTTTCTCACCGATTCCATCGCTTGTCGCGCGCGGAAAAATGTTGCTGGACTGGCATAATCGGCACAGATTCTGCGCAAATTGTGGAGCGGAGAGTAAACTTATAAAAGGAGGGTATGTCAGATATTGTGGGGCTTGTGAAACAGAGCATTTCCCCAGAGTCGATCCCGTTGTCATCATGATGGTGATATATGAAAACAAATGCCTTCTTGGAAGGAGCCCAAGCTTCCTGCCTGGCATGTTTTCCGCTCTTGCCGGATTTATGGAACCCGGTGAAACATTGGAAGAAGCAGTTCGCCGTGAAGTTTATGAAGAAGCGGGTATTCGTGTTGGGGAAGTGGAGTATATCAAGTCTCAGCCCTGGCCCTTTCCCTCATCCCTGATGATTGGTGTCATAGCGCATGCATTAAATGACGATATTGACATCGGCGATGACGAACTGGAAGAAGCCAAGTGGTTCAGTAAGAAAGAAATTCAGGATGTTCTTGAGCGTGGCGGGAATGATGATTTTCGTGTGCCGGAAAAGCTCGCGATTGCCAGGCATTTGCTGGAATATCATTTGATGTTACGCTGGGTGGATGATGAGCAGGATTAAAATATTTCTAATTCTTTTTGTTGGATTTGCTGTAACACATAGCATCGCCGGCGCGCAAACTTGCGATTCTATTGAAGGCTTAAAGCTGCTTGAGGGAAATTGGCAGGATAAGGACCAAAACCAAACGATCACTGAAACGTGGAGGCGCGTAACAGAAACCACCTTCGAAGGTGTTGGAAAGACACTTGATCCAGAGGGCAATATACTAAGCAGCGAAAGCTTACGTATCGTTGCCATGTCCGGTGAAATTTTTTACATCGCAAAGGTCGCACAGAATGAATATCCGACGTCATTCAAGCTAACCGGCTGTGATCAGAACAATTTCGAGTTTGAAAACCCGGAGCATGACTTTCCGAAAAAAATTACCTATGAATTTAAGTCGCCCGATACTCTTTTCGTCACAGTAAATGATAGCAACGGAAACGGGTTCGAAATCAATTTTAGCAAGCAGGAGTCCGAATAATTGATCAACCGCGTTTATCAATCCGGTATTGTGACTGAGGGTAACTGCCAAGAATTCGGTATTCGCTGGTAAAAAACGCCAGCTCGTCAAAGGCATGCTGCACGCCCGGGTCATCTGGGTGGCCCTCAATATCCGCATAAAACTGGGTGGCACTTATGGCACCGTCTAATTGGTAACTTTCAAGTTTGGTCATGTTGATGCCATTGGTCGCAAATCCACCCATCACTTTATAAAGCGCTGCAGGGGTGTTGCGTACTTGAAATATGAAAGATGTCATTGTCGGCTCATCCCGAGGCAGGTCTTTAAGTTCGTCGCGGGAAAAAACCACAAAACGAGTGGTATTGTGACTTGCGTCTTCCACATCTTCACGAATACTTTCAAGACCGTAATATTCGCCCGCAAGTGAAGAGGCAATGGCTCCCACCGTTGGATCCTTAAGCTCTGAAACATGTTTGGCTGCTGCGGCCGTGTCGGCGAAAACTTCACGGCGGATACCCCAGCTGTCAAGATTTCTGCGGCACTGACCAAGAGCCTGCTCATGGCTAAGGACATATTTAAGATCTTCAAGTTTGGCACCCGGCACGACCAGCAAATGATGATTGATACGCAGGAAATGTTCACCAATGATATGCAGATTCGAATGGGGAATGAGATAATGGATATCAGCAACCCGGCCTGCCACACTGTTTTCAATGGGAATAACCGCATATTTAACCTTGCCTTCATCCACAGCTGAAAGAGCGTCTTCGAACGTGCGGCTTGGTTTCACTTCCATATCGGGAAAAAGTTGCCTTGCTGCAAGATTTGAATATGCTCCAAGATCCCCTTGGAATGACACTAGATTTTCGCTGCTTTTATCAGTCATTTTTTATAACGCTCCGCATTTGTGCGCAGTATTAAATTTTAGCTGAACTGTGTCAATGCAGGAGCGGATATTTATTTAAAGCCATAAAATTAACTAAATTTAATGATTTTGTGCTTAAATGACCCTTGTCTCCCGGGAAAAAAATCTGTACACAGGGGGCAAGGTGAAGAGTAGCGATTCCTATATGGATTAAAGCGCATAAATCTCTTTGGGAATTAACTGTTAATGGCAACGGGGATTTTACCGTGAATTTTGAAGATTTTAACAAATTTGCTATGGGCTTTCTAATCGCATTACTCGGTGCGATCGGATTTAATTTGCTTTCTGAGCAAGTTTTCCATCAGGAGCCACTAGTGGCAAACGCCTATCCAATCGACACATCAATGGTCGCGTCTGCAAGTGTTGCGGATGTGGTTGAAGAAGCGGGACCACCAATTTCTGAATTGATGCAAACAGCTGATGCCTCAAAAGGTGCAAACGTGTTTAAAAAATGCGCAGCATGTCACACCACCGAAAATGGTGGCGCCCATAGAATCGGGCCAAATCTTTGGAACGTTGTTGGTAGCGATGTGGCAACCACTGACGGATTTTCTTATTCTGACGCGATGCTTGCACAAGAAGGCAATTGGGATTACGAACTTCTTAACCGTTACCTGACACGTCCTAAAGATGCGATCCCAGGCAACAAAATGGTTTTCGTTGGCCTTAGAAAAGAAACAGACCGTGCTGACGTGATTATGTACCTGCGTCAATTTGCAGATACACCATTTGAGCTGCCAGCAGTTGCTGCTGTTGAGGAAGTAATGGAAGAGGCTGTAGAAGAAGTAGTGCCGGAAGCAATGGATTAATTGCGTATAAAATTTTACGAAGAAGCCGCTAATGATTAGCGGCTTTTTTTATACCTAAAGATCAAGTGAAATCCGCTTAATACAGCTTAGCGGTGGTTTATCCGTCTGGAAACTAACGATATCGATCACGTCCTTTAGGGGGTCTATGCTTACCCGCATGTGATGAGCGTTGGCGTGCAGCAGATGCATATCATCAAGCATAAAGCCCACGTGCCCCGGGAAAAAGGCGAGATCACCATGTTCGGGTACATCGTCCTCCGCAAGAGCAGTGCCCAGTGCTTTTTCCTGCATGTCTGTGTCGCGCGGAACGCCTATACCTACGGATGCAAAAGCAACTTGAACCAATCCACTGCAATCGATACCTGCATTACTGCGTCCACCCCAAAGATAGGGGGTATAGAGAAACTTCAAAGCTTCGGAAACCGGATCCGAACCAAAATCTTTGGACAAGTGTGTCGCATATATCCAGTTTCCATCGGTGAGAGGCACGAACCCATTTGTTTGCACCTCATCCACCACTGAAACCCCAGACATCATGTGTACCAGATCAATGGGGGGTGATTTCAAGTCGGGCTCGGGATAGATGTGAGAACTTAGCGCACTGACGTGATGAGTTGATAGATGAAGGTCAGGGGTTAAACTGGCAATAGGGCAGTAGCCCACATAATCATCATGCTTTGCTTGCCCCCAAGCCCAGTCGCCGTCAATCTCAAAAACGGTAAAATATTCTCCGTAAAGAAGTTCACTGGTCATGATCGATGTTGCTTCTGGTTTGCTGTAAAGTGGTGCCACGCCCCTTGCAATCTGATACTTCTCGCCACTGACAAACTCCTTGGCGCTTACCTGACCTTTAAGTTCGATATTGGCAATGTCATCGCGATAAGCAAATAGGCGTTTGTCTAAAGCCATGTCATTCATGTGCCCACCTTGTAAAAAATATGAGTATTAGGTTTCTTTCGCTTCTTCATTCGACCGTTCGATCATTTCCGCAAAATCGGTAAGAAAAACCGCACCTTTAACCGTGCGTTGGATAAAGACATTCCTTCGGTCGTTCTCGTCTCTCACTCTTTTTACTAGACCTAACATACTTAAGGTATCCACACAGCGGGTGATCACAGGCTTTGATACATCAATAGATGCTGCAAGATCGCGTACAGTGTGCTGTTTGGTTTCAAGATAAACGGTAAGCAGTACGGAAAGCTGGCGCGTGGTTAAATCGGGTCCTTTCTCCAAGACAATATTGGAGAGGGTTTGCTTCCAAAGGCGAAGACCAGCATGGCCGCTTAGTTCAAATTCCATAATATTACCGTTCATACAAATACAGAACAAATATAGCCAACAATTGTTGATTTTTGCAACTTATTAATGAACCGTAACGATTTTCACGAGCCGTACTTATCCGCAAGATAGGCGTAAACAGCGCGCAAACCCATGGCTTCTCCTCCTTTAGGTCTTCCCGCGCTGGAACCTGAGTTCCAGGCATAGACATCAAAATGGGCCCAGGGAATATCTTTGCCAACAAAATGCTGTAGGAAAAGTGCGGCCGTGATCGCACCCCCAAAGCCAGTTGAGGCCACATTGTTAAGATCGGCCACTGTGCTGGAGATTAGCTTTTTATAGGGCTTATAAAGCGGCAGCGGCCATAGCGGATCGTGCTCAGCGTCCGAATGGGTCATAAATTCGTGAGCCAGATCATCGTCATCGGTAAAGAAGGGTGGAACATCCGCACCCATAGCGACACGCGCCGCACCTGTGAGCGTGGCAAAATCAAGCATGATATCGGGATCTTCCTCACTCGCCATCGCCAGCGCATCACATAGCACCAATCGCCCTTCCGCGTCCGTATTACCCACTTCAATTGTTGTGCCGTGATAGCTTTTGATAATATCCCCTGGTCTAAAGGCATTGCCGGCGATGTTATTTTCAACCGCAGGAATCAATATGCGAAGACGAATATCCAGCTTGTTTTCCATTATCATTTGACCAAGACCCAGCACATGAGCCGCTCCGCCCATGTCCTTCTTCATCGTAAGCATGGCGCTTGAGGGTTTGATATCAAGACCACCTGTATCAAAGCATACCCCTTTGCCAACAAGGGTCACTTTGGGCGCGTCACTATTCCCCCAGGTGATGTCAATCAGCCGTGGTTCTTTTTCAGCGGCACGACCAACCGTGTGGATTGTCTCATACCCTTTTTTAAGGAGTTCATTGCCAACCGTTATTTCAATTTCCGCTTCATGCTTTGCCGCCAGCTTTTCACAAACAGCTGCCAGTTCTGTTGGGCCCATATCGCACGTGGGAGTGTTTACAAGATCACGAGTAAGATAGGTGCCGTTTGCAATGCTCATCACAAGCGGCAGATTGCAATTTTCGGATACTGCAAGCTCCGCTTTTTTTTCTTTCTTCTCTTTTTGATAATAGTCAAAGGCATAGTGGGCCATAGCCCAGCCAAAAGCAGCAGAATTTGCGTCTTCAGCGCTTAAATCCGTATCAAAATGATAATTGCCATCAGGAAGCGACATGGAGATTTTGGCAAAGTCCCAGGGGGTTATCTCGCCGTCACCTATACCGGCAGCAACCATCCGTGCTTTGCCACCATCAGATCCGAAAATTAGAACTCTGCCTTTAGTGGCTTTAAAATCATGTGCATCAATCCAGCTCTGATCAGATGCAGATAGCTCTTCTTTCCAACCATCAAGTTCTGCTGAACTAACAAGAATGATCGGCACCGATCCGTCAACTTTACAGGAGGAGAGCGATGTTACTCTTTTATGATTATCAAAATTGAACACTTGAATTCCTTCCTTAAGCGTTTATCCTGCGCATCATAAACTGAGAAAATAAAAATTGTTAGGATAATATCATGTCCGATTTCACTTTAATCATTGGCAATAAAAATAACTCCACCTGGTCACTGCGTGGCTATCTGCCGCTTAAGCTGGCGGGTGTAGAGTTTGATGAAATTCTGGTATCGCTTCGCCCCTACTTGGACCGCGAAAGACTGGATGAACTTACGCCAGCAGGAAAAGTGCCAACGCTTAAGCACGGTGAAAATTATATTTGGGACAGCCTGGCAATTTGCGAATATTGTGCCGATCTTTATCCTGAAAAGGGCTTTTGGCCAGAAGATATTAACATGCGCGCCCATGCCCGATGTGTGTCCGCAGAAATGCATTCAGGATTTGCCGCACTTCGGAATGCCATGTCCATGGCTATCCATGGAAAATTTGATCGTCCGGACATTTCCGGGGATTTGAAATCAGACATTGACCGCATTGTCGATATCTGGTCAGAATGCCTTGATAAATATGAAGGGCCCTATCTGTTTGGTGACTATTCCATTGCCGATATGATGTATGCACCGGTGGTCTTTCGTTTTAGAAGTTACCAGGTCGAACTCCCCATTGCGCTGCAGGAATATTGCAAAACCATTGCAAATCATCCGGATGTGAAAGACTGGATTGATGATGCGGATCCCAATGATCCTGCTGAACCCCTTGATCGCTGATTAAAGCTCACATTGCTGAACACTGGCATCCACGAAGCTGGTGCGGCCTTCAGTGATACTGAAACGGTACTCATTGCCTCCGGTAATCACACTGTGATAAAGCGGCAGTGTTCCGGATACTTCCTGAGTATCGCCGCCCGGAAGCATAAAGCTTATAGTGATTTCCCTGGTGACATCAAACCAGGCTTCCGGCGCACCATTCTCATTAAGGGTGGGGCTTCCTGTACCGGCCAGTGTAATCAGACCACGGTAAAAACTGGCCGTTGAAACATCCTGCGCGGATACCGGAGTGATCACCATGAAACGCTTTGTATCTGTTTCACCGGAGCAAGAGGCGTCTTTTGATATACCACCAATAATGGTTTCCATACGGTTGATATCAACGCCTTCATTGGCCCGGCGGGTTACAGTTGCCAGCAAATCTCTTATTTCTTCATTGGGAAGAAGTTGGGACAGTTGATCCACAGTGGCTTTGTCTTGGCCTAACTCGATCTTGAGCTGTTCGTTTTCGGCAACCTGATTGTCGTGAAGCGTTTTCCAGCGGGCAACTTCCTGCTGGCCGACCGAGATGCCTATATCATGGGCGTAATAACCAACACCACTACAAAGGCCAACCACAGAAACAAGCTTCACGAAGCCCCAAATCCTTTGATTTCGGCGCTTTTGACGTTCTTTTCGCTGTACCAGTCCCAGAGACATATCAATTCCCAATTCGAGTGTGATTTACGGAATATATATTATGTCAAAATATATAAAGTTAAAGTTAAAATATTTTTTGTTACAAATCTCGCCACTTTTTTACTATGGTCTTAGGACTAAAATAAAAAAATAAGGCAAAATTAGGGAAAAATATGAGTAACGAAGCCAAGCTCAAACGCGATATTGGTCTGTTCGCGGCAGGCCTTCTTGTATTAAATGGGGTGATTGGGGCAGGTATATTTGGACTTCCGGGTAGGCTTGTGGAGCAAGCTGGCATTTTTGGACCCTGGCTAATCATAATTTTTGGTGTTTTGATTATTTCAGTTGTCTGGACTTTCGCGTCCATCGCCAGCTATTTTAACGAAACAGGTGGCCCGGTGGCCTACACCAATCGCGCTTTTGGACCCATGATTGGTTTTCAAACTGGCTGGCTTCTTTATATCGGGCGCGTGACCGCTATTGCCGCCAATACCAACGTACTTGTCGATTATGCAACAGGGCTGATAGATGTGGTGCCCGGTGAAATATTAAGGGGTTTGCTTCTCTTTTTGATTATTGGCGGTCTCGTGGTTATTAATGTCATGGGTATCAAGCAAGCCGTAAAAGCGATTAATGTAATAACGCTTATAAAAATACTGCCTGTACTCACGCTCATTGTTCTTGCGATTCCCTACCTCACACCTGAAGGGGTTCTACCCTCTAATATGCCGACCTTTGATAAAATGCAAGGGCTGGTATTGGTGATACTTTATGCCTTTGTTGGTTTTGAAGGGGCATTGGTCACGGCGGGGGAAACCAAAAACCCCAAGCAGAATATTCCTCGTGCGCTGATTTTTGGTGTGGTGGTGATTACGGCGATATATTTTCTGGTTTCACTCACATACGTAAATGTTGTTACTGAAGCAGGAGGAACCACCCCGCTGATTGATATGGGTGAAGTGCTGATGGGCCCCGTTGGTGGTGTGATCATTGTAATTGCTGCGATCTTTTCAATACTGGGTAATGCAACCGCCATCACCATCGCTGCACCCAGGATGACCTTCGCCATGGCAGAGGAAGGATCGCTTCCCAAATGGTTTGGCCAGGTTCATGACAAATATGCGACACCGGCAAATTCCATCTTGTTTTTAGGGATTTTGGCGTTTGGTTTGGCAATTTCGGGAACATTTCTTTATCTAGCGGCAGCAAGCACCTTGGCGCGCATGATTGCATATATTATTTGTATGGTCTCACTGCCTGTCATCCGTAAAAAAGCAGACCCTGAGACACTGGCCAACGCAACACCGCTACCTGGCGGTTATTTGATACCATTCATTGCTGTGGTGGTGTGTGCTTTTGCGGTTTATCAGGCAGATATCACAAACTGGCGCTATATCATCGGCTTTATTGTGCTCGGAAGCGGGTTTTACTTCGCGAATTCAATTTTTAAGAAAAAGGATAGCGACACTATTTCCGAATAAGGGAGACAAATCATCAACGAAGAAGCAAAGTTAAAACGTGATATCGGCTTCATGGCGGCCGGGTTTCTGGTTCTAAATGGCATTATTGGAGCCGGGATTTTTGGCCTTCCCGGCAGGCTCGCAGATGTGGCCGGCGATTTTAGCCCCTGGCTGTTTCTTATTTTCGGCTTCTTAATCATCACGGTAGTATGGTCGTTTGCTGCTCTTGCCAGTTATTTCAGAACGACCGGCGGTCCGGTTGTTTATGTGACAACAGCTTTTGGACCCTTTATGGGATTTCAGACAGGTTGGCTATTCTATGTGGGCAGGGTTGCTGCATTTGCAGCGAATATAAACCTTCTTTTTGATTATGCGTCTTTTCTTTGGGCAGCGGCTTCGCCGGGAGCGGTTCGCAGTTTCCTCATATTTGTTATCATTGGTGCGCTTGCGCTCATCAATATTCTTGGGATTAAAAAAGCCGTTCAAGCCATAAACATACTAACCTTCCTAAAGCTCGTTCCAATCTTTCTCATGATTTTGCTCGGCATTCAACATTTAACGCCTGATCGTTTGTTGCCACCTGATCTGCCGCAATTTGATGATGCGGGCGCAGTGATCTTGCTGATCTTCTTTGCTTTTACCGGTTTTGAATCTGTACTGGCGTCAGCGGGTGAGACGAAGAATCCCCGGCGGACAATCCCGCGAGCTTTATTGATTGTGTTTGTACTTGTGACGTTGATTTACTTCTTACTCCAGCTGGTATACGTAACCGTCGCGCCCCCTATTAATGATCAGGCTCCACTTATTGGACTAGGTGAAAGTCTGATTGGACCAATTGGTGGAACGATTGTGATACTCACCGCGATATTTTCCATTCTGGGTAATATTTCCGGGATTGCGATATTTGCGTCACGGTCAACATTCGGTATGGCGCATTACGGCGTGCTTCCCATGTGGTTTGGAAAGGTTCATGAAAAATATGCCACCCCGGCAAACTCGGTGATTTTCCAGGCTGTATTTGTCCTTGTACTCGCTGTATCAGGAACCTTTGTGTATCTGGCACTTGCGGGAACGCTTGCGCGCATGATTGCCTATTCCATTTGTATCCTTGCGCTTCCCAAGGTAAAGGCGCAGGCTGATGAAGAAGCCAAAGAACGGGCGCTTAACATCCCAGGTGGATTTGTTATCCCGATTATAGGGGTCCTGGTTTGTATCTACGGTATGACAAATTCACAGCTACTGAACTGGCAATATCTGATCAGTTTTGTTGCCTTGGGTACAGTGCTTTATTATCTTAATGAACATCTAAAGAAAAAGGCCGGAACAGAGTAACTGTACCAGCCTTATGAAAAACTATATCAGCTTTAGAATGAACCTTGAAGCGTTAGTGAGAATGCGCGCTGTGAAGAGGCTTCACGAAGCTCACGGTAATTTACAACGCCAAGAGAGATATTACCTGTGTATTTTGTCAGGTCGTATCCGTTTTTCGCTTTGAGGATGTTTTTCGCATCAAAGCGCAGCTTCATGTCCCCAAATACAACTTGCTCAATATATGCGGTTGCTTTTGGTTCGATGGTCTTTTCCCATTGTTCGATCACGTCGGTTCTGAAACCGACAGAACCGCCGCTCATACCCATTGGACCTTTGTTGGTCACGCTGAAGCCGTATGATGTTCCAGAAGACGTGATGTCATGCTGGAAGGAAACAAGCCATTCGTGCTTTTGCTTATACTCAATTTGACGAGTAGTCAGTAGAAACGGATCAGTGGCTTCCGTTTCTCGAAGAATATACTTTGCACTAATAATCGCGTTTGGAATGTCCAGCGCTTTTAAGCGCCAGCTGCCATTGATCTCAACCCCGTATTCTTTGGCATCGCCAATATTGCCAGGGATGGATACAGTCACGATCTGGTCAATGTTTGCAGGCACCGGTTCCGGGCCGGTATAAAGGCCGATTTTTGCGATGTGGTCACGGATTTTGTTATAGTAACCTTTGATCGCAATAGAACCCTGGTCATCGGCAAAGCGATTCTCATAAGCCACGGAAAATTCAAGTCTGTCCTCAGGGACGAGCTCACCGTTACCGCCATCAGTTTCACCATCTTCCGCATCAAAGCTGCTGCCGAAAGCGCCGAAATCAAGCTGGCTGATTTTACGTTCTGCGGTGACACGAATTTGGTTTTGTGAATCCACATCATAACGAAGATTCACGCGCGGCTTCAGGTAAGAAAAGTTGCGGCTGAAATCTGGAACTGGGTTCAGATTATCCGTTTGTGTGATTTTTGAAAACTCAGCATTAAGTGAACTTTGCAATGAGATGTTAGAGGCGATGGCATAGTTATGACTGATAAATACTTCAGCACGTTTTTCCTGCACATAAATGTCACTCAAAGAAGCAGGGTTTACGACACCATTTGCATCACTGGTTTGGTTTGATGTGCTTACAAAATTAACGGCACCCTCACCACCGATTTCAACTGTATGAACTTCAGCAAATGTATTTGTAAGTGATGCACGGAGAATTTTCTCGCCGTGATCACGCTCGGCAAAATTGCTAAAGAGGGCGGCTGTCTCCGCACCATTCAGAGCACCCGTAAAATCATTATAGAAATCGTGTTTTCCCCAGTTAATTACGAACAGAGCTTTGAGGAGTCCCGCATTTTCAAATCGGTGCTGGTAGTCGCCACCAACTTCCCAATGGAATGGTCGGTGGGCGAAATTTCTGACGCGCATAAAGTCGTCGCCGGCCAGGAAACTACCATTATCAAGCAAATGCATTTGATTATCTGTTTCTACAGTGTCATCTTTTTGAAACTCAAGCTGTCCGTTAAGACGCAAGATGTCACCGTTTTCCGCGTTATACTCAATACCGCCATTTACAAATGCTTTTTTACTCACGACATTGTTAGCAAGCCTATTGTCCTGATATTGACTACCATCGGCGAAAAAGAAAGTATCGTTATAATTTCGGCGATTTTCAGAAATTGATGAATCGATACCCAATGAATATTTAAGACGATCAATCTCGCCGGTATGTGTTAACTTGGCGATGGGTCTTATTGTGCCGCCATCCACATATTCACCACCCACAGTCCAAACGGTATTAGACGTTGATGCTGTTTCTTTCATGACCACGTTAATGATCAGTCCTTCCGATTGTACATCCAGGCCGGCTTTGGTGCCACGGATCAGTTCAATGTGGCTTACCGAGGATGCCTGAATCCTTTTAAGCTGAAGACCCAGTGAGTTTGTCTTACCAGCGATACGTTTTCCGTCAATCAGAATTTGGTCGCCGTCTGAACCAAAACCACGTACCCGACGGCCAGCTCTTTCTTCGTCTGCGCGCGCCAGCAGCGCGGCTGTTCCTGGCACACTGCGAAGCATATCGTGCAGTGTGACGGGTTGAAACTCTACGAAGTAATTTTCACGGTAAGTAACGGTGGATGAATTTCCGTCTGAAGTGCTTTCTTGAGCGAAAGCGGTAGTGGACATAAGTGCGGCAATTGTAATGCCAGTCATTGTTTTTTTTGAAAGAACCACGGGGGCACTCCTTACTACAAAATAATCTAAATTAAGTATAATATAATATAACGTTACATTTGATGTAAGCAGTGCATACATATTCTAAAATTCAAAGTCAACACATAATTTGTAACGTTATAGTGTAACAAATTATGCTAAATTTAATGTTTTTTGATGAAGTGTGAATGTGTCAAGTATAAGGTTTAGTCGGGATGTAGATGCTACATATTTTTGAAATTTTAGTATCAAATTCTAAGATTGATCTAAGGGCAAAATGTCAAACTAAACACTTCCTATTTAATTTCAAATTTGAAATATCATTCTAATGTGACTGTGCTAGTTTCCTCGAAAGTCATGGAAAGTGCCGCTGCATTATTTTATGATCTTTTTCAGAGGGAAAATAACGTATCAATTTTCAAGTCTGATTGATGGGTTTTCGGTAACAAAAAATATGACAAATAACAGCACAGAAATTAAAACCACCACCTGTTATATGTGTGCCTGCCGGTGTGGCATCAATGTCCACTTGAAGGACGGTCGCGTTAAATATATTGAAGGAAATCCCGATCATCCGGTGAACAGGGGTGTCCTTTGCGCAAAGGGTTCCGCAGGTATCATGCAACATTACTCACCAGCGCGCCTTACCGCGCCGCTAAAACGCGTGGGACCACGTGGCAGCGGTGAGTTCGAGGAAATCTCCTGGGACGAAGCAATGGATATCGCGACCGAAAGGCTTCGTGCTGTGCGCAATAAAGATCCCAAGAGACTTGCCTTCTTTACCGGGCGTGACCAAAGCCAGGCGCTGACCGGTTGGTTCTCGGCCAAATTTGGTACTCATAATTATGCAGCTCATGGTGGCTTTTGTTCGGTAAATATGGCGGCCGCCGGGCTTTATACAGTGGGAGGTGCTTTCTGGGAGTTTGGGGAGCCGGACTGGCACCAGACCAAATATTTTATGATGTTTGGTGTGGCGGAAGATCACGACAGTAACCCGATCAAGTTAGGTATTGGATCCATTAAAAAGCGTCCGGGTACAAAATATGTGTCTGTCAATCCCGTTCAATCCGGCTATGCCGCCATCGCAGATGAATGGCTGGGAATTCGCCCAGGCACAGATGGTTTGTTTGTGGGTGGGCTTATCGCGGAGCTATTAAAAGCGGAAAAAATCGATTTTGATTTCCTGATCCGCTACACCAACAGCCCATGGCTCGTGATTGATAATCCGGGCGCGGCAAACAATGGTTTGTTTGCCCGTGATGGTGATGGCAATCCGCTTTGCTACGATGTTGCTCAAGAAGCTGTGATGCCGATGCAAGTGGGTACCTCTAAGCCTGCAATGGTAGGTGAGTATACGCTTGAGGATGGCGTCAAAGTGGTGCCCGCCTTCCAGCACATAATACAAGAATTCTTTTCTGATCAATATGATCTGGAAAATGTCGAAAAGGAAACCGGCCTTAAGGCTACAGATATGAAGCGCATCGCCGCTGAAATTGCCGAAGTGGCCTTCAGCGAGGAAATTACACTGAATATCCCGTGGACGGACAGTTACGGCAATACTCATGAGAAAATTATTGGAAGGCCGGTATCCTTCCATGCCATGCGCGGGATTGCTGCGCATAAAAACGGTTTTGAAACCTGCCGGATGATCCACCTACTTCAAATGCTCTTGGGGGCTATTGATGGGCCGGGATCCTTCCGCTACAAGCCACCGTTTCCAAGACCAACACCACCCCACAAAAAGAACGCTACAAAATCAGCCGTGCCAGGTGAAGTGGCGGAGGCAGAACCGCTGGGCTTCCCAGCAGGTCCGGAGGATCTTGCAGTGGACGAGCACGGCGAACCAACCCGCCTTGATAAAGCCTTCTCGTGGGAGTATCCACTGGCGATCCACGGCATGATGCATATGTCATTGCATAACGCGTGGGCAGGAGATCCTTATAAAGTCGATGTCTTTATGATGTATATGGCCAACATGGCATGGAATTCCTCTATGAATGTGAAAAATGCCATCAAATATATGACGGACGAGGACCCGGAAACCGGCGAATATAAAATTCCCTACATCATTTATTCGGACGCCTTTTATTCGGAAACGGTGCCCTATGCGGACCTGATCCTGCCGGATACAACTTATCTTGAACGGTGGGATGCGATCTCTATGCTGGACCGCCCAATTGGTACCGCAGAAGCCGCCGCCGATTCAATTCGTCAGCCAGTTCTGGAGCCGGACCGCGACGTGCGCCCGTTTCAGGATGTGGTCCTTGATCTTGGCGCACGACTTGGCCTGCCAGGTATGGTCGATGATGATGGTAACCCGCTTTATCCCGGTGGCTATAGTGATTATCTGGCAAACCACGAACGTGCACCTGGCGTTGGGCCGCTTTCCGGCTGGCGAGGTGAGGATGGTCAGGAGCACGGTAAGGGAGCACCCAACAAAGACCAGATGCAAAAATACATTGATAACGGTTGCTACTGGGAGTTTGAGCTCGAAGAGTCGCAGCAATATAACCGCTTCGCAAACCAGGCTTATCTGGAAACAGCCACAAAAATGGGCTGGATGGGTTCTCCAGAACCGATCGTGCTCAACGTCTATAATGAAATGCTGCAAAAGTTTCACCTGGCCGCTGAAGGGCACGGAGATCACGTTCCGCCTGAGCACGCGAGAGAGCGGATCAAAACTTACTTTAATCCCGTGCCCACCTGGTATCCGGTTCAAGAACATGTGGATGGCAACAGCCGTGATTTTCCACTTTCAGCGCTGACCCAGCGCCCGGCGCATATGTATCATTCATGGGGCAGCCAGAATGCCTGGCTTCGCCAGCTGACATCACAAAATTATCTTTACATCCACCCGAAAACGGCAAAGGATAAAGGCATCGACGATCTAGATTGGGTCTGGGTCAGAAGCCCCCACGGTGAGGTTAAAGTACAGGCAAAATATATGGACGGCCTAAACGAAGGCACGGTCTGGACCTGGAATGCGATCGGAAAGCGTAAGGGAGCGTGGGCACTGGATGAAAAATCGCCGGAATTTCAAAAAGCATTCCTCCTTAATCACGTGATTTCAGAAAACCTGCAAAATGATGACGGGGAAATCCGATCAAACTCTGATCCGGTTACAGGACAGGGTGCCTGGTTCGATACCCGTGTCAGTATTGAAAAGGCAACCGAACAAAATGACAAAACCGTGCCGCTCATGGACTCCGTTAAACCATGGAATAAACATGATCGTCCTGATGTGATGCAATATGGCTTTAAAAAGGATCAGAGTTTTGAAGAACACGAAAGATCGCTTGGCGTTAAGGAGGATGTGTAATTGACCTGTCTTCCTGAAAAAACAGATAAGAAACTTGGTCTGCTGATTGATCTTAATGTTTGTGTGGGGTGCCATGCCTGTGCGGTGAACTGTAAAGAATGGAATACCAGCGGAATCACTGGCCCGATGGAAGATTTAAAACCATACGGTGATGATCCAAGTGGCGTTTGGTATAACCGCATTCATAGCTATGAATTTAAAAAAGAAGGCGAAGCGGACCGCACAGTTTATTTCCCGAAATCCTGTTTGCATTGCGAAGACGCGCCGTGTGTGACGGTTTGTCCAACAGGTGCGTCATTGAAACGGTCAGAGGACGGTATCGTGCTTGTAAACCCGGATGTGTGTATCGGCTGTAAACTATGCTCCTGGGCCTGTCCCTATGGGGCCCGCGAATATGATACTACCGGTGGGGTAATGCAAAAATGCACACTTTGCGTTGATAAAATTTATGATGCAAGCATCCCGGAAGAGCGACGTGTGCCGTCCTGTGTATCCACTTGCCCGGCAGGGGCACGCCATTTTGGTGACTTCGCGGATCCGGAATCAAATGTCTCAAAACTGGCAGCGGAAAATGATGCCCGTGATTTGTTTCCAGAAATGGAAACTAAGCCGGTGAACCAGTATCTGCCACCTCGTAAAAGGGAAAAGCACGTAGAACGCGCTCTCGTTCACAAGGTGAACAATGCAAAAGATGCCCTGATCAAGTGGGCCAAATTGGATTTCACGGGGTAAGGTTATGCATCCAGCACTATCAGTCATTGTCTTTACTACATTCTCCGGCATGGGATACGGCCTATTCATTTGGATATGCGCGAACATCATAATGGGCAATTTGCTGTTCAAGGAAAATATTGTAACAGGATCTACGATGTCATTTGTTTTGGTGGCGGTAGGACTATTGTCGTCCACAGCTCACCTTGGTCGACCAGAACGGGCCTGGCGTGCTTTTAGCCAGTGGCGAACCTCTTGGCTTAGCCGTGAAGGCATTATGGCCGTCCTGACTTTTGGGCCAATTATGTTCATTGGTGGTAATGCCTATCTAGATTTGGGTCTTAGATCAATGGTTGCTCCGATGGCGGTGCTTGGGATCCTCGGTGCCGTGGCTACGCTCTTTACCACCAGCATGATTTATGCGTCCATCAGAGCGATTCCAGCCTGGCATAATAAATGGGTCGTAGTTGGCTATCAGGTCTATGCGCTGGCCAGTGGTGGTGTGGCCTATGTTATGGTTGGCGGATGGCAGCATTATCAGATTACGATCTATCTTCTGATTGCCGCCCTTGTCGTCAAAATTGCAACCTGGATCCATATTGATCGAAACCGTGGAAAATACACACGTGAATCCGCGCTGGGACTAACTGATTTTGGTAAGGCAAAACCGTTCGAGCCAGCCCATGGCCAGAAAAACTATCTACAACGGGAAATGGGATATGAATTAAACCCAACACGTCGCATGGTCATGCGTTGGATTGCGCTAGGACTTGGTTTTATTCTTCCGGCCTATTTACTATATGTTGGCTTCCCGCTTGCACCAATTGTCGCTCTGATTTGCCTCGTTGGACTTATGGCAGAACGATGGCTCTTCTTCGCTGAAGCGGAGCATGTGGTGAGGCTTTACTATGACAGAGACGAAATTTAGATAGAAAATCATTAGCATTATTAAGGTGCTTTTGATATATAGTAACATCGTTTCTAAACTTGGGTGAAAAAGTTATGTATAAAACGCTTCTTACGAGCGCATTACTCTGTACTGTTGCCATTGCGCCGCTGAGCGTTTTTGGGCAGGAAAAGAGCGATGACCAGTCAGTTGTCACATACGAAAAAGATTATTTTGCCCGGTATAATCCTGCCACATTGCTTGAAATGCTGCAGCGCGTGCCTGGCGTTCAGGCGATCCTTGATGCGAACCGCAGACAAGGGGGCGCGGGCGGTGGTGGTACCCAGAGAGGCGGCCAGCAGGAGCGGGGGTTTGGTTCCGGTGGTGACCAGATACTGATCAACAATCGGCGCCTTAGCGGTAAAGCCAATGATATTAACAGCACATTGCAAAGAATTTCAGCTTCGCAAGTAGAGCGCGTTGAAATTATCCGTGGTGCATCTGGCGATCTTGATGTGCAAAGTCAGGGGCTTGTGGTTAATGTTGTAATGGATGACAGTGGTTCTAGCTCCAGCACGTTTTGGAAAGCCGGGGGTCGATTATCGGAAGGATATAAATTTACCCCAAGTATTCAGGTTTCTCATAACGGATCTAGCGGAAATGTGGACTATATTGTTGGCGTTGAAGTCAAGCAAGGACAGCACATTGAGCACCGCGATGATACAGTTTATTCACCGCAGGGTGTTAGGACGGGATACGCGGAAAGACGCACAGACAATTTAAATGAATATCTGCGCTTTAACGGAAATCTGACCTATAGTACAGAAAGTGGAGATGAACTGCGCTTAAACGGCCAGTTTGAACCAGGACGATACAGGAAGCTGGAGCCTCGTTTTTCGGAACCTGAAGGCGGTCCACGGAGTTTCCAAGACTGGAATGAGGATCAGACGTCACAAAAATGGGAAATCGGTGGCGATTTCACCAAGCGGATTGATGGTCTTGGCGTCTGGAAGACACTTTTCATCGCCAATCGGGACCGTATCGATAAGCAGGAAGTTTTCTCTAATGTTCTGGATACCGGGGATGAACCGGTGTTTCGAAATGACCAATACCGGGTGAAGCAGGAAAAAATCCTCAGGTCATCACTGACCATGGGCATGGCGAACAATCAGTCGCTGGAGCTTGGTGGAGAGATGGCGATCAATAATTTCGACAAACTGTTTACCAACGAAGATTACATCGACGATGCTTACGTGATTAGCGTCAATGATGACGTAGCAGTGAAAGAAAATCGTTATGAGATTTTTGCAAATCATACTTTCAATATTTCACCGCAGATGGTGCTGCAAAGTTCCGCAATTGGTGAATTTTCCAAGATCAGCTCGCTTACAGTACCATTGGTTGGTGACAACATCGAACGCAGCAAGAAGTTCAGCTTTCTTAAGCCACGGATTGATTTTCGCTATGATTTTAACGACCGTAATCAGCTCAGAGCGACGGTTGAAAAGAAAGTCAGTCAACTTGATTTTCAGAATTTTGTGGCCACCTATGACGCCCAGAACGACCTACTGCGTCTTGGTAACACCGGGATTGTTCCTGAAAAATCTTGGAACTACAGTGTGACCTATGAGCATCGTCTTAATGATGATGCCGGCTCGCTTCAGGTTGAATTATTCTATCGTGATCTTAAAGATTATATTGAGCTAGTGGATTTCACAGAATTCTTTGATGCAAATGGTAACCCCATTGCCCGAGCCGACATCGACCCGGTTTCGAAGTCCGGTAACATTCCGTCTGCGAGGTCACAGGGAATTAAAACCACTGCCAATCTTCGTTTTGGTTTCATTGGCCTTCCCGAGGCTGTGTTCAGTGTTGAGCATACCTGGGATGATACAGAAGTGATTGATCAGTTCAGCGACGTTCGCAGACCCTTTAAGTGGAAATCAGAACACGAAGTGAAGCTAAATTTCCGACATGATATAACGGACTGGGGCTTATCCTATGGCGGTAGTGGTACCATCAAATCGAGAAGCGGTCGTCATGAAATTGACCAGGTCGGTAGTTCCCACAATGGTGATAACTACGAAATGTTCGTGGAAAAACAAATCTGGGGTGATATGAAGCTCATATTCCAGTTTGAGCATATCAACTTGCTCAAATACAGCACACGTGTTGATTTCTATAATGATCATATTCGCTATAATGACCTTAATCGCTATGAAGACCGTAATTGGATTTATGTGCGTGAATGGTCACTGTATCTTCAGGGAACCTTCTAATTACTTGGCATTGGGATGGGCATTGATATATTGTGATCACATTGTAAACTCCAAGTGGTTCCAGTATGAGAAATCCATTGTTAAAGGGCCTACTATTAATTTCTGTTTGTGCTACGCCTCTTGTCTCAAGCGCACAGTCGAGTGGCGAAGATCAATCGACTGTTGTTTACGAAAAAGACTATTTCATCAAATATGATCCGGTAACGCTTCTTGATATGCTGCAGCGCGTGCCTGGCGTTCAGGCAATCCTTGATACAAGTAGCGGCTGGCAAGATGATGGTAGTGGCTCAGAGTATGGCGGTCAGCAGGAACGTGGGTTTGGTGCTGGAGGTGATCAAATCCTGATTAACAATAGACGTCTATCCGGTAAAGCTAATAATATCAGCGATACGCTCGCGCGCATTTCTGCGACGACAGTTGAGCGGGTAGAAATTATTCGTGGTGCCTCCAGTGACCTTGATGTTCAAAGTCAGGGTTTGGTGGTCAATGTAATCATGGCGGGGGGAGCCTCCACTTCCAGCACCTTTTGGAAAGTTGGCGGAAGTTACTCTGAAGATTACCTATTTTCACCGTCACTTGAATTTTCCCACAATGGTTCAAAAGGTAATCTGGATTATATTTTTGGCCTGGAAGTAGCGCAGAGCCAATATATCGTTCTTCAATCGATGCAAAGCTACACACCGGGGGATGATTTTTTTCAAGATGAAGAAAGGCGATCCGACAGTTTATTCAAGACGTTAAAATTAAACGGTAATCTCACTTACAATACTGAAAATGGTGATGAACTACGTCTAAATGGGCAGTTTGAGCCAGGCAAATTCAGAAAGCATGAGCCACGTACCATATTAGAAATAGACCAACCAGTATTATTACAAAATTGGGGAGAGGATCAGACATCACAAAATTGGGAGATCGGTGGTGACTACACCCAAAAAATAGATGCTCTTGGTACATGGAAAACAATCTTTATTGCAAACCGTGACCGGATCGATAAGCAGGCCGATTTTGTAAACACACCCGGTACAGGAGATGTCCCCTTATATCGATATGATCAATATCGGGTGAAGAAGGAAAAAATTGTTCGAACATCCCTTACCAATTCTATCACAGCTAATCAGGTATTAGAATTGGGCGGTGAAGTAGCGATCAACAATTATGACCAGATTTTCATTCAGGACACATATGAAAGTGGTAATTTTATTACCTTTTCCAATGATGATGTTGAGGTTGAGGAAAATCGATATGAATTATTTGCCAATCATACCTACAATGTCACGCCACAGTTTGTCCTTCAATCGACACTAACAGGGGAATTTTCAAAAATAAGTTCGCTGACAATTCCGCTTAACGGCGCAAATGTCGAACGCAGTCGGACGTTCAGCTTTTTGAAACCACGCTTAGACATCCGTTATGATTTTGATGATCAAAATCAGATCAGGGCAACGGTAGAAAAGAGAGTAAGCCAGCTTGATTTTCAGAATTTTGTTGCTGAATATGATTTGTTGTTTGATCGGCTCCGCCTTGGCAATACGGGAATCGTGCCGGAAAAATCATGGAACTATAATTTGGCCTTTGAGCATCGTTTGGCGGGTGACGCCGGAACCGCTCAAATTGAATTCTTCTACCGTGATATAAGTGACTATATTGGTCGGGTCGACTTTACAGAATATTTTGACGAGAACGGTGTTGCGATACCGCGCGGTGAGCTCAACTTTACTTCCGTGTCCGGAAACATTGATAAAGCCACTTCCTATGGTTTTGATATCTCGAGCAGTATTCGCCTTGGATTTGTTGGCTTGCCAGAGGCCGTCTTCAGTGTCGACTATAAATATGAAAAAACAGATGTGGTTGACCAGTTTAGTGGTGAGAACCGGGCATTTAAATGGACTCCCGAACATTATTTAACACTCAACTACCGCCATGATGTGACCAAGTGGAATTTGTCTTATGGCGGAAAAATAACCATAGCGAGTGTTAGCGACGATCATGATATAGACTTTCAAGACAGAACGATTACAGGTAACGCCTATGAGTTGTTTGCCGAGATTAAAATATTTGGCGATTTGAAGCTCATTTTGGCAGCGGAGAACCTGTCGCCGCTTCAATATGATGCGCGAACAGATTTTTATACGGATCACGTTCGCTACAATGAACTCAGCTTTTACAGAGATACCCGCTGGGACCTGGTTCGGAAATATTCACTGCACCTGCAGGGAACTTTCTAAGGTTTCAGCTTAGGCGGTGTTTTGGTATATTCCATCGGTGTTTTTGAATAGTTGATCGGGTTTTTGATGATAGGGACAGTGTCTCCGTCATTCCCGGCGATTTCACCGACCAGTCCTCTCTCCACCACATGTGGATCCGAAAGTATTTGCTCCAGATTATTCACCGGGCCACAGGGAATAGTGCTTTCTTCCAGAAGCGCGATCCAGTTCGCGGTGGTCCTCGACGTCATGATACTTTTAATTTTACTTATCAGCCTATTTCGGTTCTTAACCCGAGCCGCGTTGGTTTGAAAATCCGAATCCGTGTGCCAGCTTTTTTCAAGCAATTTTGAAAAAGATGCAAATTGGCTGTCGTTACCAATAGCCAGAACCATGTCCCCGTCTTTGGTTTTGAATGTCTGGTAAGGCACGATGCTAACATGTTCATTGCCGTGGCGCTTTGGAATTTTCCCGCCGATCAAATAATTGGATGTATGGTTTGCAAGCATTGCGATCTGGCAATCGAGTAGCGCCAGATCAATATATTGTCCTTCGCCTGTTTTATCGCGGTGGGCGAGTGCGCCAAGGATTCCGATGGTCGCATACATGCCTGTCATCACATCGGCGATGGCCACACCAACTTTTTGAGGACCGCCACCATTTTCGTCCGCTTCCCCTGTGATGCTCATCATACCGCCCATGGCCTGGATCATAAAATCATAACCGGCCCTGCTGGCATAGGGGCCCGTCTGACCAAAACCTGTGATTGAACAATAAATAAGCCCGGGGTTGACCGCCGAAAGGCTGTCATAATCAAGGCCGTATTTCTTAAGACCGCCTACCTTAAAATTTTCAACTAATATGTCGCATTCTTTTGCAAGCTGGGTGACTTGTTTCTGTCCCACCTCAGTAGTGATGTCGATGAAGAGTGACGATTTATTGCGGTTGGTCGAATGAAAGTATGCGGCGTCGCCTCGGCTACCATCAGGATTTTTTGAAAAAGGGGGTCCCCAGGCACGGGTATCATCCCCCACGCCGGGCTTCTCAATTTTAATGACCTCGGCTCCCATATCACCAAGCATTTGCGTTGACCACGGGCCGGCGAGCACACGGCTTAAATCAAGGACTTTAATGTGGGATAAAGGTCCGGGCATCGTTAGAATGCGTTAATCCCTGTCTGAAGCCGCCCAAGGATCAGTGCGTGCACGTCGTGTGTTCCTTCATATGTATTCACCGCTTCCAGATTCATCACATGGCGTATCACATGAAACTCATCTGCGATGCCGTTGCCGCCATGCATGTCCCGGGCCGCACGGGCAATATCAAGCGCTTTACCGCAATTGTTGCGCTTGAGCAGTGATATGGCATCAGGCGAAAGCTGCTCTTGATCCATTAATCGACCAGCTTGTAGGCATCCATGAAGGCCCAAGGTGATCTCCGTCTGCATATCCGCGAGTTTCTTCTGGATTAGCTGATTGGCCGCGAGTGGCTTTCCAAATTGTTTGCGATCCAGTGTATATTGCCGCGCCGCGTGCCAGCAAAACTCTGCGGCACCCAGCGCACCCCATGCGATGCCGTACCGTGCGTTGGAAAGGCAACCGAGCGGCCCCTTCATGCCTTCAACGTTTGGAAGCATATTTTCTTCAGGCACAAACACGTCATCCATGACGATTTCACCGGTATCCGATGCGCGCAGGGAAAATTTTCCCTCGATTTTGGGTGCGCTCAATCCCTCCATGCCTTTTTCAAGGATAAAGCCCCGCACAACACCTTCGTCATTCTTGCCCCAGACCACAAATACATCGGCGATCGGGCTATTTGTGATCCACATTTTGGTGCCGCTCAGCAGATAGCCACCGTCAACTGACTTGGCACGTGTCTGCATGCTCGCAGGGTCCGAACCAGAATTGGGTTCGGTTAGGCCAAAGCAACCGATCAGTTCGGCGCTTGCCAGTTTGGGCAGGTATTTTTCCCGCTGTTCTTCGGATCCGTAGGCGTAAATAGGATACATCACCAGGGAGCTTTGCACGGACATGGCGCTGCGGTATCCACTGTCGACCGCTTCCACTTCACGAGCAATTAGGCCATAGGAAACATAACCCACGCCAGCGCAATCATAACCATCAATGGTTGGTCCAAGAAAACCCATTTCACCCATTTTGGTGAGCAGGTTACGGTCAAATTTTTCATGACGGTTAGCCTCAAGGATCCCAGGCATCAGTTCTGATTGACAGAATGATTTCGCCTGGTCACGGATCATGCGTTCTTCTTCGGTTAACGATTTTTCAAGGAGCAGTACATCATCCCAGGGGGCTGACTTCCAAACGGTTGCGTTCATATTCAGTTACTTTCGTTTCTATTTTTTCCCGGTACCCAAAGCACATCGTCTTTGCCGCCATTATTGGTTTTACGGCTCAGGACAAAAAGGTGATCAGATAATCTGTTCATATATTTAATGGCAAGTGTTGATAAGTCTTCGTGCTCGGCAGCAGCGACCAGCAAGCGTTCAGCACGTCTGACAATGGTTCTCGCTAAATGCAAATTGGCAGAGGCCGCAGACCCACCGGGTAGCACAAAGGATGTAAGCGGATCGATGCTTTCATTCATCTGGTCAATTTCCGCTTCAAGGCGGTCAATTTGCTCTTGGGTGATACGCAGTGCGCTATCTTCATATTTACTGCCCATTGGAAGGGATACATCAGCACCTAAGTCAAACAAGTCATTTTGGATGCGTGCAAGCATATCATCGTCAGCACCATCTGTGTGCAGACGCGCCAAGCCAATGGCCGCATTGCTTTCATCAATAGTACCGTAGGCTTCGATGCGGGGCGTCGATTTTTTGGCGCGTGTGCCATCGGTGAGGGACGTTTCACCACCATCACCGCCGCGAGTATATATTTTATCGAGTTTGACCACACTCTTTATCCAGCGTTTCTCGCAAGTACATAAAGTACGATCAGTACCACTGTAACGCCCTGCGAAATGACCCTTGCGCGCATCATTTTATTGCTTTTACGGCTATCAGGCTCTCTCTTTGTCATTGTTGCGGCACCCATAAGCATGATGCAAACGGTAGCAACAACGCTGATGACGACGAGAGTTAAAAGTATCATTTCCATAATTCATCCAATTTATCTTACATGTAAACTATATAGATCATTTTTCTAAAAGTTCCACAGTTTAATTTTTATTTTCGACATTTGGCACAATGGCGAAAACTCGCGCCGGAAAACCGGACCCATCTTCCACCAATGCCCAAGTCGATACAATAGTCGCGCCAACTGTGGGTACTAGATCAAGATTTTTCATATTTTCAATTTGATAACGATCAAGCCCCATATAATAAGTTTGCAGCGGCCAGCTACCGGATCCAGCTACACGGCCAGGGTCTGTATCAAGTGTTTCATGACCGATTGCTGTGACATTTCGCTCTAGAATTAGATAGTCAATCACTTCGCGGCTCCAACCAGGAGAATGGCTGACCCCCTCAAAATCACGATTTCGCATCCGATCGGTGGATGGCCAGCGCTTTGACCAGTCTGTACGAAGTGCGACAAATGTGCCCGCTGGCACTAATCCATGGGTGCCCTCCCATGTCTTTACATCTTCCATGGTCACTTGGTAGTCTGGATTCTCTTCTACTTTTTCATGCACATCGATCACAATCAATGGCAAGATCATTTCACTAAGTGGGATATCTTCCAGGTTTCGAAGTCCTTCAACAAAATGCACAGGCGGATCAACATGGGTGCCCCATTGGCCAGGGAAATTATAACGATTGATTGCAGCGGTACCGTCACTATGGGCGCGAAAAGCGTCTATGGTTGGTGGGTTATTTCCCGATGGACCACTGGGCATACCTTCCTCTAACCGGTGGCTTAGCTCAATCAGTGTGGAATTTGCGACCAAGTCGGTAACAGTCACTGATGCGGGCTTCAAATTATTGACAGCCGCTAAGTAACCGCCGGCAGCGGCGATAGCGACGAATACCAGGTTAAGCCATGATTTCACATTATCTCTCCATTATGAGTTCTAGGTCGCATTCTCAAATTACATTTATACTACTATAATTGCGGCTGATAGATATGGTCTTTTACAATAAAGTCTGTAATATTATTTTGGCTATAAAATAAAGGGGAGATCAATGAAAAAATTCATCTGTATTTTAATATCTGGACTGGTGCTTTCGGCTTGCGGTCAGACAGAGCAGGAAACAGGCACAAATATTTCCATTAGTATTGATTTTCCCGCTGCGCTTGGCGGTGAGCAGGATGGCCGTCTTCTGGTGATGCTGTCCAATAATGACCGCTCAGAACCACGTTTTCAAATTAATCCTGGTCCCAGAGGCCAGTTGATTTATGGCAAGGACGTAACCGACTGGCAACCGGATACGGCGGAAACCATTGATAGCAACCATCGTGGCTACCCCTTTGCGGATATAAACGATGTGCCGCCAGGAGACTATTATGTCCAGGCGATCATCAACCGGTATAAGGATTTTAATCTTTCAAATGGAAAAGTAGTGTCCCTGCCGCCGGATATGGGCGAGGGTCAGCAATGGAACAGAAAACCCGGTAATTTTTATAGCGAACCGATGAAAGTCACTATCGGTGAAGGTGGTACTCAGAACATCCAGATCACCATGGATCAGGAAATACCACCGATCACACCACCTGAGGATACAAAATATATTAAACATATCAAAATGAAGAGTGAGATGCTCAGTGAGTTTTGGGGTGAGGATGTGGAGCTAGGTGCTCATGTGCTGCTCCCGCACGGGTTTGATGAGCATCCTGAAGCAAAATATCCGCTGATGATCTTCCACGGTCATTTCCCTGCTGATTTCGGTGGCTTTAGCGAAACACCTCCGGATCCGGATATGGAACCAACATATAGCGCACGGTTTGACATTGATGGCTACAATATCTTGCAAGCGCAGGCAGCCCATGATTTTTATAAAATGTGGACCAGCGATGATTTTCCTCGCTACATCGTCATCGAAATTCAGCATCCAACCCCCTATTATGACGACAGTTATGCGGTAAATTCCGCAAGCCAGGGACCATATGGTGATGCTCTGACCTATGAGCTTATCCCCTACATTGAGGAACAGTTCCGCGGTATTGGCGAAGGGTGGTCACGTTTTACTTACGGCGGCTCCACCGGCGGATGGGAAGCGCTGGCGGTGCAGGTCTTCTATCCCGATGAATATAATGGCACCTTTGCGGCTTGCCCCGACCCGATTGATTTCAGGGCCTATACGGCGCTCAATATCTATGAAGACAAAAACGCTTACTATTACGACACCGATTACAAGAAGACTTTACGCCCCGGCCAGCGTGATTATCTGGGTAACGTCAATTACAGCCTCATGGACGATAACCATCTGGAAGCGGTGATCGGCAGCAAAGGCCGCAGTACCAGGCAGTATGATATCTGGGAGGCCACTTATTCGCCCATGGGGGAGGATGGTTATCCGGTGCGTCTCTGGGATAAAATTACAGGGGAGATTAACCCCCAAGTCGCTGAATACTGGCGGGAAAATTACGACCTGCGCTATATCATGGAGCGGGACTGGGAAACAATTGGTCCCAAGCTTGAAGGAAAAATTCACATCTATACCGGTGATATGGACAATTACTATCTGAACAATGCTGTGTATCTGACCGAAGAATTTCTGGAAAGCACCACAAATCCATATTACGGCGGCGAAGTGGATTATGGGGACCGTGCAGAGCATTGCTGGAACGGGGACCATGAAAATGGTAACGGTATTTCACGGCTCAACTACAATTTTATGTACCTTGATAAAATCCTGAAACGGATTGAAGAGTCTGCTCCGGAAGGAGCGGATCTGACCAGTTGGAGATATTAAAATATGACGGAAGAGTTATTCCGCGAAGACGCGTATCTAAAATCCTGTGATGCCAAAGTTACCAAAATTAATGACCTTGGTGGTATCATTCTGGATCGCACGGTGTTTTATCCCACAGGCGGTGGTCAGCCTGGGGATAGTGGCACCATGACCTGTGGTGGCAATGCGATTAAGATCGCGACCACAGTAAATGACCGCGAAACCGGTGAACTTGTTCATGTGCCCGCAGAAGGGCAGGCGCTCCCGAGCGTGGGTGACGAGGTCGCTCTCGAAATTGATTGGGACCGCCGATACCTTCATATGCGTATGCATACGGGACTTCATCTGCTGTGCGCTTCGGTACCGTGTGGGGTGACCGGCGGGCAGATCGGCCCGGAAAAAAGCCGTCTGGATTTTGATATTGGTGAAATGAAGCTGGACAAAGAAGAAATAACTGAAAAGCTAAATGCTTTCATGGAGGGTAATCATGACGTAACCTCCAGTTGGATCACCGACGAGGAAATGGATGCAAACCCGGAACTGGTGCGCACCATGTCCGTAAAACCACCTCGTAAAGGTGGGCGCGTCCGTCTCATGCATGTGGGCGACGCGGTTGATCTTCAGCCATGTGGCGGTACACATGTAAAAAACACGTCCGAGATCGGGCGGCTCAGGGTCTCCAAGATTGAAAATAAAGGCAAAAGAAACAGACGGGTGAATATCGTCTTTGATGATTAAGGAAGAAAAATGAAAAACATACTTGTCATAATTATGGGGGTGGGGCTTATGATAAACCCGGCCTTTTCACAAAGTTTCCCGGATGATGAAAAAGCAATTATCGCAGTGCTGGATGATTTCCATGATGCGGCCGCAAAGGCGGACAAAAACCGCTATCTTGGTCATTTTACGGAGGACGGTGTTTTCCTCGGTACCGATGAGTGGGAACGTTGGCCACTGCATCCGGATTTTACTGATTATGTCGCGATGCGCTTTGAAAATGGCGGTTGGTCGTATCACTCCGAAAAAAAGAATATCAATTTTTCAAAGGACGGTACCATTGCATGGTTTGATGAAACCAGTATCAGAAATGCAAATGGCGCCCGTTTTCGTGGCTCGGGAGTGCTGGAAAAAGTCGATGGCACCTGGAAGATCGCTCATTATGTTTTAAGCTTCCTTGTTTATAATGAAATTGGCGGAGAAGTAGGCCGTATCATCACTGCAGAACGTGAAAAGCGGGCCAAAAATTAAATAAACAATTAAAGATATTCTTGAATAAGATCATCTATTTGATCCGGGGAGATGCCACTTTCCCGGATTGATTTTATGGTGATGGATTTATCCCGCTTGGCAAGGCGGTTGCCATCGGGTGTGGTCAGAAGCGGATGATGATCATAAGTTGGCGTATCCAGTCCAAGCAGAAATTGAAGCAGCCGATGAAAATGACTGGCATAATATAGATCCTGGCCTCTGATCACATGGGTAATCCCTTGAATATGATCATCCACCACAACAGACAAATGATAACTGGTCGGAAAATCCTTGCGTGCAAGAACCACATCACCAAGCAGGGCGGGGTCGGCGATCTGTTTTCCCGATCCCAGATCTGTCCAGTAGAGCGGTTCTTGAACCAACGCCATGGCCTTCTCAAGATCAAGCCGCATGGCATGTGGGATGCCGTCATCTAATTTCTGCCTTTTTTCAGCGCTCGTTAGTTTTTTGCAAATCCTCGGGTAGATGATCCCTTCCGGCCCCATCTTGGGGCCTAGGTGAGGGGCACGGGAGCTATCTTCGATTTCATTTCGAATGTCACGGCGGGTGCAAAAGCAGGGATAAAGCAGCCCCATTTCATCCAATTTTGCGAGTGCATCTGCGTAAACATCAAAATGCTCCGATTGCCGCCGGACAGGGGTTGGCCATGAAAGGCCCAGCCAACCAAGATCCTCGTAAATCGCATTTTCATATTCAGGCTTGCATCGTAAGTGATCAATGTCCTCGATACGGATGATGAACTCACCGCCATGTTTTTTAGCAAATTCATAATTGAGTTTGGCGCTGTATGCATGACCCAGATGAAGATGGCCACTGGGGCTGGGTGCAAATCGGGTGGTCACTTTATCGGATTGCGTCATAGGGTCCATTACTGTAAAAAAGCTAGAACATTTCTATAACAAGTTTTTATCGGAAAGCGAAGCATCCATGTCAGATTTACCAAAGCTAGACGGCCCCCGTATCGAACCAGAAGACGGTAAGGTGGAAAAACTGGTAATCCTGTGTCATGGCTACGGCTCAAACGGCGATGATCTTATTGGTTTGGTGCCGCATATTAAGCCATTTCTTAAAAACACCGCATTCGTTTCACCCAATGCGCCGGATCCGCTCCGTGGGCTTGCCAATGGATACCAATGGTTTCCACTTCAAACTCTCAGTCGTGAAGAACGGCTTGTAGGCACCATTGCTGCCGCGCCTACATTGCATAATTTTATTGATCAGGAGCTCGAACGTTACGGACTTGAGGACAAAGATCTAGTTCTGATCGGCTTTTCCCAAGGGACCATGATGTCCCTTCATGTGGGATTGCGCAGACCGTCGGCCATTGCTGGTATTGTCGGCTTTTCGGGTGCCATGGCCCTATCTGAAAACTGGAAAGATGAAATTACCTCAAAACCACCGGTAGTTTTGATCCACGGCGAAAGTGATAATGTGGTGCCGGTCGAGCTGATGCATCAGGCGTTTATCGCTTTGCAGGAAATTGATGTTGATGTGGATAATCATGTGACACCGGGCCTGATGCATTCCATAAGCCCGGATGGTCTTCATAAAGCGGTGGAGTTTCTCTCTAAGCTTTAGATACGCTCAGCTACCTTGATGACGGCTTTTACACCGAGTTTAATCGCGCCATAAAGTATTCCATGCGCAGGTACTTCCTGGGCGCCGTTGGCGATAGCGATTTCTTTATGCTCGACTTCTTCAAGGCGAAACTGCTCTAGTGTTTCGGCCAATGCACCTTCATCATCATCAAGGCTTTCGATCTGTTCTGCGTAATGCTTGTCGATCACTTCCTCCACGGCTTCTGTGCACGCCATGGCGGCTTCTGTGCTCATTAGCGCTGTGCCAGCACCCAGTGCGTAACCAGCGGCATGCCATAGCGGGGTGATCAGTGTCGGGCGGGCATTATACTCACGGATCAGTTTATTAAAGCGTTCCAGATGAACATCTTCCTGTTCCTTCATATGCTTAATGGTATCCGACATGGGATGATGATCGCCAAACACCGCAAGTTGACCTTCATAAATACGCACAGCGCCATATTCGCCGGCATGATCCACTCGAATGATGCGGTCGAGCTGCGCTTCCTTGCTCGGACGGTTGGGTACGCGTTTGTTTCTAAGATCAGTCATTTTCTAACATCCTGCTTCACGCTTGATAGTAGCATTATAAAGATAATGAGTGAGAAAATGAAGTTATATCCGGCCATGGAAATACCAAATAACTCCCATGGAATTTCATCACAGCGGACGAAGGCTACACTATTCAGGCTCTCCACAATCTGCTCCATGGAAAGCTCGCCATCATCCAGTTGTAACGTGCAGCTGTCTGGACCTTCCCACCATTTCTGTTCAACGCCCGCGTGATAGCCGGAATAGCCCGCACTGGCACCATAAGAAAACAAAGTGAGAATTTTAAACCGAAGCCATTTAGTGGGCGAATTATTGCGCATATAAAGTGCGAAGCAGCCAAAGACAATTGCCGCCATATGGGCGTAGCGTTGCGGCCAGCACAGATCGCAAGGAAACAGCCCGCCGATATATTCAAAGCCATACGCACCACTAAGCATGAATATAGATGCCAGTACCGCAAGTTCAACAATGTTTTGATACGCATAAGCGTATAGCGATTTTAGTTTCTCAAGCATGCCTTATACATACTTGAGAAGGACAAATGCGCCAACCAAAAAAACACAAAATAAAAGAGTGAGAAGTCCGAGCCGCTTTTCAATGAACTCACGGATTGGCGCACCATATTTCCACAGTAGCCACGCCACCAGGAAGAAGCGGGCGCTACGTGATATGGCGCTGGTGATTGTAAAGGTCGCCAGATCAAGCCCGGTAACACCGCTTGCGATTGTAAAGACCTTGTAAGGGATAGGAGAAAAACCAGCGACACCAACAATGATCGCACCCCATTCATTATAGAGCGTCTGGAAACGCTCAAATTGTGCTTGCAGCGTATAAAAGTCAACGATGGGTTGACCGATTGCTTCAAAGAAGTAGGCGCCAATGGCATAACCAAAAAGACCACCAAGAAGAGAGCTGAGTGAACAAACGAAAGCTATGCGCCACGCCCGTGTCCGTGCCGCAAGGACCATTGGGATAAGGAGCACATCCGGGGGAATCGGAAAAAAGGAACTTTCAGTAAAGGACATGATGGCAAGAATCCAAAGTGCTTTTGGATGATCCGCCAGATCCATCACATAATCATAAAGTTTTCTAAGCATTTATACCCCGCCCTTGTTGTTCGTTTGAACAGTTCTACAACAAAAGGCCTTAAAAAAAAGTAATTAAATGAAAATCAACTTGTTCATATACTTGACGGCGGCAATCTTGGCGTTATGATGCGCCGTTATCGTGCTTGAATGCACGGGATTCCTTCTCAGTGCCCCTGTGGCGGAATTGGTAGACGCGCCGGATTCAAAATCCGGTTTCTTTTGGAAGTGTCGGTTCGAGTCCGACTGGGGGCACCACTTGTTAGCCCAGGTGGCGGAATTGGTAGACGCGCTAGCTTCAGGTGCTAGTGATCTTTATGGTCGTGGAGGTTCGAGTCCTCTTCTGGGCACCAATCAAAATTTATTTGCTTAGATATGTACCAAGGATTCCTTGACGGCGATTGCGACCGCTTCCGGAATTGTTGCTGCGTTCAGTTTTATGCGTGCTGAAGATATCTGTTTTTCAACGGTTCTTACACTTGTACCTAGTTGGAAAGCAATTTGCTGATAACGCATCCCCTGTGCGAGAAATTCAAGGCATTCATTTTCGCGTTTTGAGAGAGTATGTGACATTATGATGCATCTCATAGTTTTAATTAGTTAATATCTACCCCTTATGAGAGATTAAACCCTCATGTTATACAATCATACATTTAAGTGATACATGTCTCAATTAGGGTAAAATACCCATTACACTAAAATCATTCAGATTAATCTGTTACTTTTCGCGAATTAACGCTCTAATGTATCATTTAAACTCCCCGCTTTTTATTTAGTGCAAAGTCCATGCTTACGGCGATAATTGCAAATTGGATGCCACGTCCCCGTACCTTGCCTTTAAAACAATAGACATATTTCCTTAACCATAAAAATAAACTCAATTCACAAGAATGTGAGCGGTATGTGAGCTAGTTGGTGTCAGTTGAATCTAGAACGGACAGGCAGTAGCCTGTCCGTTTACGTTAGAAGATTGTCTTAAAAATATGACCGTTTAGTAATCCATTTTAGGAGGAAAACATAAAATGGAACGGGTATTCTTCGCGCGAATAGACGCCCCATTTTACAGTTTTTGATCGTTGTTTCATATTGGGGAAAACCTCCCAGGGGGATTTTACCTAGGGGGATTTCCCCCAATAGGTAAAATCTAATTTTTAAATTATTGTTTTCTCCAGCGACATTTGAGTTGAGTTAAATACTTAATAATAAGTGATTTTTCACACTTTCTGGATTGATTGCCAGCCCTGTGTGAACCAGAGTTTACTTAAGAGTCGCTGAATACACCAATCGGTTTGGTGCGGTGTGCTGCGATGTCCGGCATTGCAAGTTCAGTAATCCTGACCATTAACAAAGGGACAGGCAACTAGTTGTCTGCTCCTTATAACTAATTGTTCAATCAGTTGGTCGATACATTTGTGTAGTGGCTGACTTTTTGGGAGGAAAATTAAGATATGAAAAAACTATTACTTCTATCTGTTAGCCTGCCTACGCTCGTGGTTGCCGATATTGCTTCGGCTCAACAACAAGCTGCTCAGGCTGCAGACGA